>NZ_VJZE01000186.1 GCF_009377205.1 Streptomyces phyllanthi | reverse complement strand
GTGTGGACTCGGGGCCAGGAGTGCCGTCACCGGGGCGGTTCCTGGTCCGGAGGGGGCGGCGCATGGTGGGTGGCCGGTTGGTGGTGGGCGAGTTACGGGTGCAGGAGATCGTCCGCGGGGACGGCCGGGTCTGCTACACGGTCGTGGACACCGACTGCACGTTCTTGGCGGAGGCGGACGGGTTCTTGCGTACCTGCGCGGCGGGTACGGATCGTATGTACGCGTATGTGCTGGTGGATCATCTGCGGTGGCTGCGGTTCGCGGGGCTGGACACAGGGTCGGTGTCGCTTGAGGATCTGCGGCACTGCATGGCAGCTCTGGGAGCGCACTACCCGGGGCCGTTCGGTCTGCCGTGGCGGGAAGGCAAGCGCCCCTACGGGCACAGCGCACTGAAGGCCGCGGCGGCCTGCCTGAAGGGCTTCTACCTCCGCCTGGGCACCCTCGGCGTGAACCCGTCGCTGGCGGAGGCGCTGCGCGTCACGCGGCTGCCGACGCGGGCGGATAGGCGGCGGGCGATGCTCGGGCACGTCCTGCACAGCATGCCCGCCAACCCGCTCGCGCCCGCCGAACAGGTGCGCCGGCATCCGAAGATGCTGCCCGAGGGTGCCCGGGAGATGTTGCTGGGGGCGGCCTCGTGCGCGCGGGACCGGATGGTGGTCACGTGGCTGGCCGACGGCGGTTTCCGGATCGGTGAGCTGTGCGGGCTGCGCCTGGTCGACCTGCACCTGCGCGAGCGGGCCGCGTGCGGTCAGTGCCGGGGGCCGCACGTGCACATCTGCCACCGTGAGGACAACGCCAACCGGGCCCGGGTCAAGACCAAGACGCCCTGGACCTGGCAGGACGACGCAGTGCGCGGCGGGACGGTGCGCCGGGCGAGCCCGGCGATGATCCACACCTACTTCGAGTACATCACCACCCAGTACCCCGCCCAGACCGCTCACGGCATGCTCCTGGTCAGCCTGCACGGCTCCTCCCGCGGGCAGCCGTGGACCACCGCCGCGGCCCGCGGCATGCTGCACCGGGCCGCGGCATGCTGCGCCGGGCCGCGGCATGCTGCGCCGGGCCGCGGCATGCTGCGCCGGGCCGCGGCCCGTGGCCAGATCGGCCGGGTGGTCCCGCACGCTTTCCGGCACAGCTTCGCCACCGCGGTGCTGGACGCCGCCCGGGGGAACGCTGTGATCGCGCGAGAAGCCGGCGGCTGGGCCTCGGCCGCGACCGTCGAGCAGGTCTACGGCCACGTGGACGTCCATGACCCGGTCTTCACCGCGGCGCTGGAGCAGGTGTGGGGGACACAGCCGTGATCCCGCTGACGCTGCTGCCCGGCCGTACCGACGCCACCCCTATCGGCCGCGACCGGCTCGAACTGCTCACAGCCCTCATCGACGCCCCCGCATTCGACCCGCTCTTCCGCGACACGCTGATCTTCATCCCGCCTCACCACCCGGTCTACGCCTGGCAGTGCGCTGTTGACGGCTGCATGCGCATCCGCCGGGTCAGCCACAATTTGTGCGGCACGCACTGTCTGGAGTGGGAGCAGGCCGAGCGGGCGGGGCAGACCAAGCGCGCCTTCATGGACGCGGCCACCGCTCTGCCTGCGGCGCGGGGAGTGGACTACGGCCGGTGCCTGATCTGTCCCGACCGCCCTGCGGTCAGCCCTACCACCCGGCTGTGCCAGCAGCACCAGACAAGATGGCAATACGGCGCGGCAGCCGATGTGGACCGGGGCCAGTTCGAGCACTGGGCCCGCGCACAGCACCCGTTGCCCAGTTATGGCCTGTGTACGGCTCGCTGTCCGTTCCTGGCATGCACCTCACTGAGCCTGTGTATTCAGCACCTGAGCCGCTACAACCTGGATGACGTCCGGGAGCAGCCAGATCGCAGAACCAACGCGGGCGCCTCACGAACGGCCAGCCACCTCCCGTTGTCTACGGTGACGAGGACGCATTCCATGCCTGGTGCGCTAACGCCGAGCCGGTCACGCAGCCAGGACTGGTCAACCTGCACGGCCTCCCCCGTTGCTGCGGGCCGAGATCCAGTGGGGCTGCATGCCCACGCCCAGTGCGCTCAGCACTCCGAGTGGACCACCAATGGCATCAGGAACACGATCAAGCACTGCTGGCGTGGCTCATTCACCTCACTGATGGACCTGCACGACGGAAGCTACGCAGGCCTGACACGCAAGCAGATGGACTCCGAGGTCCGCACAATCATCTGGGAGATCATCAACGGTCTGCGCTGCGTCTACTACAGCCCCTCAGACACCAAGGACGCCGGCTTCCTGGAGACCGATCACTTCGGACGACGCTTCAAGAATGCCCGGAGCCACTTCAACATCACCGCCGTACCGCAGCGGTGGCTGCGCGACCTGCTCTGGGACCATTTCGCCGAGTGGCTCCGGTCCCCGCAGTGCCCCCGTACCAGAGGCCCCTTCGACCAGATGCGCCGCGCCGCCGTCGAACTGGGTGTCTTCCTCGAAACCGATGCCCCCGCCGCCGGCCACGACCCCACCGTGCTGCGCCGTGAGCACGCCGAGCGGTTCGTCGCCGACCAGCGCCACCGCGCCCGCCACGGCCTGCCGTCCCTGGGCATGGTCCTGGTCGACGGACGATCCCCCACCGTCACCGACTTGACCTGTCAATTCGTCTTCAACGGGGCACGCAAACTGCTCTACAGCGCCATCACCGCCGGCCACGCCGAACGCTGCGGCATTGACACCGGCTTCCTGACCGTCATCCCCTTTGGCGGCGCCGGCCTCAAGCAGCGCTCCCGCAACCCCTTCAGCGACGACGTCGCCCGCGCGCTGATGGACGAGACCAACCTGCGCCGCCTGGAGGAACTCGACCTCAACGACCGGGGCCTGCGGGACATCTGGGAGACCATCGTCGCCACCGGGCGCCGTTGCAGCGAGGTCGTCCAACTGCGGCTGGACTGCATCGGCCGCTACCGCGGTCTGGCCATGCTGTGGCACGACCAGACCAAGGTCGGCAACTACAACGAGGGCATCCGCATCCCCGAGCCCGTGTACCAGCGCCTCGATGCCCGCCGCACCAAGACACTCCAGCTCTTCGAAAAGCGCTACGGCCGCATTCCAGCGGCTGCCGAACGCCCCGGCCTGGCTTTGTTCCCCTCCCGCATCCGCAACCCCAACGGCCGGCAGCCGATCTCCTACGGACACTTCAACGAGCGTTTCAGGACCTGGATCGCCGGCCTCGACCTCGGCGGCGCGTACGTCGCCCACCAGGCCCGCCACACTCTGGCCGCCAACCTGCTGCGCGCCGGCGCCACGCTCACCCACATCCGCCGCTACCTCGGCCAGCTCTCCGAACGCATGGCCGAGCACTACGTGAAGATCACCAACAGCGACCTCGAAGACGTCCTGAACACCGTCTGGGTAGCCGGGCCCGGCGCATCCAACCCAGGCGAACTCCTCTCCGGCGACACCACCCCCATGGGCCGCGAGACAGCCCTCGCCCTGGCCCTGGGCCTCTCCCGCCGCTGCACCCCCGCCGACGGCGGATTTTGCACCTACCAACCCGTCGGCGACGGCGGATCCTGCCCCTGGAAACTCGACTGCGAGAACTGCGACAACTTCGTCCTCTCCGGCGCAGACCTCCTCTACTGGCGACGCAAAGCCGAACAGTGGCGCTCCATCACCGAGAACGCTCCCGACGACGCCACCGCCGACTACCTCCACACCGTCTTCGAACCCACCGCCAAGGCGATCAAAGGACTCGAGCAGGGCCCTGGCCGCCCTCGGCGTCCTCGACGAAGCCCTCACCCTCGACCTGCGGCGCCCCCAGGACTACTTCCACCGCACCTGGAGCACCGCTTTCCGCGCCCGAGACCTTGCCGCACTGCAGGCCCCCGACGACACAGGGCAGCCATGAGTACTCCCCGCACCGACGCGGCCGTCCGAGCCCGCCGCCAAGCCACCCAAGAGATGCTTCAACGCCTCCAGACCGCCCTGGCGGCCATGGCGCGCGACGATACCCCTGTCACCGTCGCAGCCGTTGCCCGTACCGCCCGCGTCTCACGCACCTTCCTCTACCAAAACCAGCAGGCCAGAGCCCTTGTCGAGCAGGCCACCCGCAGAGGCAGATCCCAACCCGGAATCCCCCACAGCCGCAGCCGCACACAGCCCCGCCTGGAGGGAGCGCGCCCTCAACGCCGAAGAGGCACTCGCCCAGACCCAGCGCGAAATCCTCACTCAGCGCACCCGTATCGCAGAACTCCTCGGCAAGATCCGAGACCTCGAACACGATCTCCCCGAAGGCTCACTGCAGCGCATCGTCAGCGAGAACACCAGCCTGAAGCAGCAAGTACGACAGCTCACCCAGGACAACCAGCGCCTCCAAGAGCGTCTGGGCAGCGCCCGCCAGAACAACCGCTTCCTGGACAAACGCGTCGCAGATCTTGAAGCCCAACTCGCGCCGTATCTCACCGCCCCACCTCCGCCACCGTGACCCAGCCTCGGTGCATCGCCAGACGAGGACGGCACGCTTCCTCGTTCGTCATCAGGCCCAATCGATGCCGAGTTCGGTGAGTGCGGTGCGTTGGTCGTGGGTGAGTTTGTCGCGGCGGGTCTTGGTATTCGATAGCCATACGCCGAGCTTGTGCTGGTGCTCCTGGCCGTCGATGACGACGCATTCGATGTGTCCCCTCGGCACTGCCCTCTGGGCGCCCTCGCGCTGGATCCACTGGGCGAGGGCCGCCAGACCGCGCTGGAAGGGTGACGTCTTCCCGCCGCCCTGGGCCGTCGGGGCCAGGGCGGGCCGCTCGGAGGGTGTCACGCCCAGTGCCGACAGCCGTTGCTGCTGCTCTTCGGACAGCTCCGCCCAGCTGTGGCGCTGCCGTTGCAGCCACCTGCCCAGGTCGTCGCCCTCGAACAGCACGCCCGGCTCGATTGAGGGCAGGGTTCCGCCGGGTTCGTCGGCGGCGAGGTCGGTGAGGACGCGGTAGTGGCGTTGCCAGTCGAGTGGCCAGGGGCAGTTCCAGTCGGGGTCGATCGCGGCCAGCTGCACTGCGCGGGCTGTGGCGCGTTCGGGGTTCTTGCCGAGGCCGTGGGTGCGGCGGAGGTTGGCCATGTGCTCCCCGACCGGGACCAGTTCGCTGTCGGCGCCGCCCCATACGGCGTCGCGCCTGGGGGCGAGGTGACCGTGCGCGCGGCGGTACGACCGCAGTACCGCCAGCTTCTGCTCCCAGGCTTCGTCGCCGGGCTCCCACACCATCCCGGCCTTGTCGAGCAGGGTCTTGCGGTGTCGTCGAGTTCACCGGCGCGGTACACGCGCCGCTGCTGGTGGACCCACCGCCCGAGCGGGAACGCCTTTGTGACGCTGGCCTCGGTCTCGGTGTCGTACGGGACTGCATACAGGCCGGCCATGCCGTTCTCCTGGCGCCATCGGCGGAGAGCCTGGTAGCCCTCGAGCCGGACCAGGGAGTCGGGCCGGTACACCCGGGTGCGCAAGAACGCTGCGATCGTCGTCGCGTCCCTCGGGGTGGAGAAGTGCAGCAGCGCTGACTCCACCGAGCCCTCGGTCTCGTCCTGCCTGCCCTCGCTTTCGGCCGTGGTGGCGATGATGGGCCCGTCCTCGTCCCGCTTCACGTGCACGTGCCGCTGCCCGCTGGTCAGCGCCCTGCTGGCGAGCTGTTCGACGAGGCGTTCGGAGTGCGAGCGCAGGCCCTGGAGGACGGCCGCGAGGGGGCGGAACGAGGCGGAGGCGACCATGTCGGTCGGGTCCTCGCCGGGCTGGAGGAAGACGGGGACGATGATTCTGGCGGTCTTGGTCGTGCCGTCGGGGTTCGGGCGCAGCGCCCGGCCGATGTTTTGCACGATCTCGACCTGGGAGCCGCGGGTGTCGGCGAAGCAGATCGCCTCCACACCGCGCTCGCCGACGATGTCGACGCCTTCGCCCAGGACGCGTACAGAGGCGAGGAAGGCGCGGTGCACGCGCCGGCCGGCCACGTCGACGCCGTTGGCGAACTGGTGGAGGACGTCGCGGCGTTCGGCGACGAGGTGGTCGCCGCACAGCCACGCCGACCACACCCTCTCCGGGGGCACGTGGCGGCCGGCCTCCAACTCGTAGAACTCCGCGTCGATCGACGACTTCGGCAGGGCGTCCGCGTCGGCCAGGGCCTCGTCGGAGACCTCGGTGGCGTACAGCCGGGCTGCCGTCTGTGGCATCTTCTCCGCGAACGCGGCGGCTTCCTCGACCCGCTGGTGGAACGTCATGACGGTACGGAGGTTGTGCCGGGCGGCGTGTTCCAGGAGCGCGGTCTGCAGCAGTGCCAGGCGCCGCCCGCGCAGCGCCTCCTCCGACAGCCCGAGGACGGGGGAGGGGTCGCGGATCTCCAGCACGTCGATCTCGAACCCGGCGAGGATGCCCCGCTCGACGGCCTCCGACAGCCCGAGCTCGAACCGCCATTCACCGTACGGGCCGTCCGGGTCGCTGGCCATCGTCGCGATCTCCAGCTCCTGGCCGTCCGCGCCTTTCTGCGGGCGGGGGGAGGCGAGGATGCGCGGGGTCGCGGTCAGGTAGAGCCGGAAGTCGGCCGGGATCCGGCTGTTGTCGTGGATCGCCGCCCACGGCCGCCCGAGATCACCTGCGGTTGAGTGGGCTTCGTCGACGACGGCGAGGTCGAAGCCGTCCATCGTCTGCCCGTACAGCTGCTCCCCGCCCGCCAGAGCGGCCTCCAGTGGCCCGCGTACCTTCGCCCGGCCCGTGACATCCTCGGGATCTTCGCGGTCCACGAGCGAGGCGTACGTGGCGAACACGACCACCGGCCCCCTCCCCGCCCACAGCGCCAGCTGGATCGCGTTCGTGGTGGTCCGCACGCCGAGCTGCTCCAGGACCTCGTCCTTCTCCAGCGAGCACACCGCGACCATCGGCCCGTTGTGGCCGACCCTCCGCCACGCCTGGGCGGTCTGCACGAGCAGGTCGAGGGTCGGGACCATGACGAGGATCCGTCCGCCCCTGAAGCACTCCAGCGCGGCCCACGCGGCGGTGATCGTCTTCCCGGATCCGGTTGCGGAGACGACGGTGCCGCGGAGCCCAAGGTGACCTGGCGGGGAATCCCGCCCACGCACGGATGCGCGAGTTCGCTTCCACCTGGTGTTCTCGCAGGCTGATCATCCGTCAGCGCCCTTCGGCGGTCGGCTCTGAGGTGTCGTGCGGCTGAGGGCCAGGCGCTGGTAGCTGCTGGAGCGGCGGAGTCTGCTGTTTGCGGCGCCGGCGGTGTTCGCGCTGCGCCTGGGCACGGGCGCATTCGCGGGTGCAGTACTTGATGCCGCTGGTGCGGTTCTGTCCGTATGCGGCGCGGCCTCGTTGGCGTACGAAGTTCCGGCGGCAGGTCTCGTTCGCGCATTCACGGATCGTGGCGTCCTCGGCGAGGTGGTTGTAGAGCTGGAGGAACGCCACGGCGAGGATGGTGGGGTAGCGGTCGCTCAGGCTGCCGATGCCGATGCTGAACGGCTTGAGCGCAGCGTTCAGTTCGCTCATGAGGTCGCTGATTCTGATTTCCAGGACGAGTTCGCGCAGGTGGTCCAGGTCCCGCGGCCAAGCTTCCTCACGGTCAGCGTTGCTTGCTTGCCACTGCGCCAGCTCTTCCTCGGACACCTCGGGCTCGATGAGCGCGTCGAGCCCGCCCTTGCGCCGCAGGGCCAGCCAGGTGGTAATGGCAGCCTGCGCCTCCCGCATGAACAGCGTGGCCAGTTCGCCGTGCAGGGCGAACGGCGCGCGGGGGTGTTCGCGCTCGGCGAGTTCTTTGAGGTGCTCGTAGACGTCGACGTCCCAGCTGCCGGTGTTGATGCTGCCGCCGAGGTGTCCGTAGATGCGCATCAAGGCAGCCACGGCGTCGAGGTCCTCGGGGTCGACCTCCATGAACTCGCGCAGGTAGAAGTCCTCCGGCACGGGGACCGTGTACGCGCGGGAACGGACCTGCGGGGTCCAGACGATCCACTCGCCGTCGGCCCGCGCCCCCCGAAGAGGCATCAACTCCGGTGTCGGCACGGGCGTTCCGGGCCAGAGAGTAGGACGAAAGCGTGGGTCAACGTATGCCGCCATGAGGAGCATCATAGCTTCCAGGAGGGTAGGACGAACTATGAATCCTTCGTATCACGCACTTGGATCGCGGAACTTACCCAAGGGGGGGCCAGGGTGACGCAGTGGCAGGACCGCCAGGCGATAGGCGAAGCGCACGAACGTCGGGTGGCAGCCGCTCTGCGTGCCCGCGGCTGGACCGTCCAGCCCTGCGGACAGGGCACCTACCCGCCCGCCGTGCGGGAAGCCCTGCGCCGAACCCGCTCCGCCCTGCGGCAGTTCCCCGACCTGATCGCCGCCCGCGGCAGCGACCTGATCACCATCGACGCCAAAGACTGCATGCCCAGCACCGACACCGACCGCTACGCCATCAGTAAAGACACCGTCAATGCCGGCCTCCTGTTCACCGCGGCCCACGCCCCGACCCCGCTGTACTACGTCTTCGGCGACCTCAAGGTCCTCACCCCAGCCGAAGTCGTTCACTACACCGCCCATGCCCTGCGTCACCGCAGCGGGGCCTTTCATCTCGTCTGCACGGAGCGAGCGCACCGCTTCGACGACGTTTTCGGATCAGAAGGCGCGCTGGCTGCGGCATAGCAGTCGCGGTTCACAAGAGGGGCGCGAACACGACCGGCCCTTCCCCGCTCACAGGGTGAGTTGGATGGGGTTGGTGGTGGCGCGCACTCCGAGCGCGTTCAGCACGAGGCCGTTCTCCAGCGAGCACACGGCGACCAGCGGGGCGGTGCGGTCTGCCTTGCCCCGGTTCTGGGCGGGCAGGTCCAAGGTCGGCACCATCACGAGGATCCGCCGCTCCGGAAGTTCTCCAGCGAGGCCCAGGTGGCAGTGATCGTCTTTCCGGAGCCGGTCGCGGACACGATCGCGCCACGGAGCCCTTTCCAACCTCAGGCTGACGTGGCCGGGTGGATGGCCAGGACCGCCTTCACGACGTTGGTGATGCGGGTCGTGCTGCAACGGAGTTTCCGCAGCAGGCGCCACTGCTTCAAGGTGGCTATGGCCTGCTCACCGACGGCGCGGATCCGCGCGTGGGAGACGTTGACAGCCCGTGGACCGGCGGACAGCGTGTCCCGCCGGCCGCGGTGGGGAACGCGGATCGTGCCCCGCGCACCCTGGTAGCCCTTGTCGGCCCGGCAGCGGATGCCCGCGCTGGTCAGGGCGTCGACGATGCCATGCGCGCGGGCCGCCTTGATGTCGTGGACTGCACCGGGCAGCGCAGGCGAGGCCCATAGCAGCCGGCCGGACGGATCGGCCAGAACCTGCACGTTCATGCCGTGCTTCTTGTGCTTGCCTGAGTAGTAAGGGCGGTCCGCGGCGATCCGGTCAATGGGCGGCAAAGTGCCATCCAGGATCACGAACGCTTTGGTGCTCGCGCGGCTGACGGCCCGTTGAAGCGTGGGGGCGAGCCGGGCCAGAACGTCGATGGCCTCGGCGACGTACCGGTGCGCGGTGGCGACACCAATGCCGAAAGATGCGGCCAGGCGGGTGTAGGTGTCACCGCAGCGCAGGTGAGCCAGAGCCAGCAGGGCCTGGTGGACCGTCGGCAACCGCCGCCAGCGGGTTCGCAGCTGCACGCGTCGCACCGCCAGGTGCCGGGACAGCAGTCGGAGCGCTGCACTGGACAGGTCGATAGCGGACGGGTACGCAAGCACGACGAAGCTCCTGGCGGGACAACGGGTGGTTTTGGTCGTGAACCCGTCTATCAGGAGCTTCACCGCCACGTATAGCTCAACAGCGCTTGGCTGCGGCCAGGTTGGCAAAGGCAGGGGCATGCCGACGTATCGGTGCCGCTGGAGCCGCCGGATGGGTCGCGCTCCCCCTGAGGTACGTGCTGATCGGTCTCTGTTTAGATCTCCGCATGACGGACTGGTCTCAGCTTCACCACGCATACGGGACCGCGGAAGACATTCCCGGCCTGCTCGACGCAGTCGGCCCGGACCCGCGGGATCCGGGCTGGGACGCCCTAGCCTCCCGCCTGTACCACCAGGGTGGCGTCTACTCGGCCAGTTACGCTGCCCTGCCGAAACTGGCGGAGAAGGCCAGACAGTGGTCACTCGCTGAACGGCGCATGCCGCTCTACTTGGCCAGCCAGATCGTGGCCAGTCGCGACATCCGGGACGAGGTCGTGGATCCCTTCGTCATCCACTCTGCCGTGATCGCCGAACTGCTGGCGCTGACAGAGCAAGCACTGGGTGACCCCGCCCTCGCCGATGACTCCCTGAACTACGTTCAGCTCCTGTCGACCTTGCTCAGCTTCGAGGGAGTCGAAGGCTGGGGCGAGCACCTCGACCAGGTGAACGGAGAGGAGTACGAGGTCCCCTGCCCAGCCTGCTTCTCGGAGAACTTCATCGTCTTCGGAGAGGGCGGCCACTACTCCACCGCCGACGAGATGTACTTCAAGCGGCCACCAGCTCACACGATCCCGCTCCAGCCTCAGGACCTGGCCACCGCTGAGGGGCTGCTACCCAGGCTCCACGCACGCGCCCTCTCCGATGGGCATCCCGAGGTCGCAGCCAAACTTCCCTACGTATTCGGCCACGCCCACTGCGTCCACTGCGGTGACCTCTTCAGCGTCCCAGAGGCAATTCTCGCCCGCTGGTAGGCCAAGCACTTCCATCCTCACGGGAGGCCCTTGACCTGCAACTTCAGGATGGAAATGGCTCACGGAGGTCCTGAAGGGCATAGAAGATCTTGCAGAGAATTAAACCAAATTGCGGACACGCATGTTTGCGCCTAATTAATATTCCGGAAGCTCAATGCCCTGAATTAAGAAAGCCTCTTCGGGTGCTTTTGTGGCTGCTTCGGGAAAATATCGAAAGGCGGTGCGGATAGCATTTCGTTCCCGCCCATCATGCCAGGGTTCGTTGCATGATCGGGGTTCGTCCGGATCGTCGGGCTGGTTCGGAGTCGCGTCGGACGTCCTGGTTCGGGCAGAGGGGGACGCAGTGCAGACACGGCCCCGGTGATCATGTGAGTGTCGAAGTCCCATGAACACTTGGTGAGTCCGTGCCTGCTTCTGCATCTTCCACCATGCCTGCCGCGCTGGACCAGCTGACCCAGGCTTCCGTCCCGGTCCCGCTGACGGACGCGGTTGCTCTGTCCGGCTTCCTGGGCCTGGTGCCCGATCCGAGAGGTGTTCGCGGGCGCCGTTACCAGCTGTCCGCCCTGGTCACCGCAGCCGCGGCGGGTGTGCTGGCCGGCGCCCGGTCGCTCACCGCGATCACCGAGTGGATCAGCGACGCCCCTGCCTGGGCCTGCCGGGCCCTCGGCTTTCCCCTGGACCCGCTGACCGGCACCGTGTCCGTCCCACACCCCCACACCCTGCGCCGTCTCCTCGTCCAGTTGGACGGCGACGCCCTGGACCAGGCAATCGGAGCCTTCCTCGCCGCCCGTACCACCCCGACCGGCCCCGGACTGCGGGCGATCGCCGTCGACGGCAAGGCCCTGCGCGGCTCGCGCACCGCCACCACCCCCTACATCACCCTGCTCGCCGCGATGGACCACGCCGGTCACGTCCTGGCCCAGCGCCAGGTCGCCGACAAGAGCAACGAGATCCCTACCTTCCAGCCCCTGCTGGACTGCATCGACCTGACCGGCACGATCATCACCACCGACGCCCTGCACACCCAGCACGCCCACGGCACCTACCTCCGCACCCATGGCGCCCACTACATCGCCCAGGTCAAGGCCAACCATCCCGGCCTGTTCGACCGTGTCCGCCGCCTGCCCTGGACGGTCGCACCAACATCGCCGCCGCCCTCCGCTACACCGCCCGCGACTACCGCAGATCCCTGACCGCCCTCGGCCTCACCGGATGAACCCGGACAGACCTCGATCACGGACACGGCGCGCGGTGGACCGGGGGTCATCCCAGTTCGGCGAGACCGCGGATGATTGCGGTGCCTGAGCGGATTGTCCAGGTTCCGCTGCCGGGCGGAGTTTCGTCCGAGCGGGCTTTGAGGCCTTCGACGTCTACGGCTGTCGGCCACCGGGTTGTGTACTGCGACCAGCGAACGCACCCCGCTGAGATCGATGTCGGTCAGCTCGGCGGTGCTCAGATCGGCGCTGGTGAAGTCGTTCAGGAAGGTGTGCAGCGAGACCATGTCGAGCGCGGGCAGCTCCTGGCGAAGTGCTCGGCCGATGGCCTGGCAGACCTCGGCGGTACGGGACTTCGACGATGACGGCGACGAGGTCGACCGCTGCGCGCCTGCGGTCACGGTCGCGGGTGCTGACGGGGGCGAGGCCGCGAATCGCGGGCGATCAAGAACGATGTGTCCGTGGTGGTCAAGGTCGAGCTGCCGGACGCGGACGAGCCGGAATCGGCGCGGGCCGGTGAGGCCGACCTCGTCATCGAGAAGAACAGGTTTGGGCCGACGGCCCGTGTGACCGTCGCCGCGCAGCTCCACTACTCGCCGTTCGTGGACATGGCCCACACCTGAACGACCGCCGTGTTGGATCTCAAGTTCGGCTGCACAATCTCACCGTCCGCTTCATATCGACTGCACTCATGAAGCCGACCGTAAGACACAGCACGTCAGCGGCATGCCTGATCCTGGTGGGGAGTGGCGGAGCCCGACGCATAGGGGCCGAGAGTCTCACGCCTGTTCGCGTTGCCATCCGATTGGTCAGCCGCTGGGCTCGGTGCTCGACTTGCGTTGTACCAGTCAGTCGCGCGTGGCTGGTGGGCAGCCGGTTTCGGAGTTCCATTCGGCCTTCTGGTCTGGTAGGTAGCGGGTCTGTTCAGTCGTGGTGAGATCGCGGCCTATGGCGCGGCAGATCTTGCTGAGCGCCGTGGCGGGGGCGGGGAGGGCGGCGTTCCATACGCGTACGGTCTGGTCTGCGCCGGCGGTGGTCAGGGTGCGGCCGTCCCGGCTCCACGCTATTGAGGTCACGGTGTCGGTGTGCCCGGACAGTGCGGCCATGGTCCCGCCGGTGGCCGTGTCCCGCAGCAGCACCTGGTGGTCGGTGCTGGCGGTGGCCAGTGTGCGGCCGTCTGGGCTGAAGGCCACCGCACCGGCGGATCCGGCCAGGCTCCTGAGGAAGCGGTGGCGTGAGGAGGTGCCGTTGCGGTGCCAGATCACCACGGTGCTGTTGCCGCCTGCGGCGGCCAGGGTGCGGCCATCAGAACTGAACGCCAATGAAACGAGCGGAGCGGTTTGGTCGGTCAGGCTTTGGCGGAGGTGGCCAGTGACGGTGTCATACAGCCGTACCCGGCCTTCAGCCCCTTCCACGGCCAGCGTGCGGCCGTCCGGGCTGAATGCCAAGGGGCCTTCACTCCCCTCCTTTCCCAGGTGTGTGCGGAGGCGGCCGGTGGAGGTGTCCCACAGTTCTGTGCCACGGCTGGGACTGGTGGTGGCCAGAGTGTTCCCCTGCTGGTTGAACGCCATCGAGGGTGGGTCAGAGTTATAGGTGGTCAAGCTTTTGCGGAGGCGGCCGGTGGAGGTATTCCGCAGTCCTATGCCGTGGATGTCGTTGTCGACGGCCAAGGTGCGACCGTCCGGGCTAAGTGCCAACGCAGGCTCTGCAGCCCCGGCATTCGGCAGACTGACTTGGCGGCGGCCGCTGTGCGTATCCCACAGACCCACGGTGCCGTACCGGCCACCGGTGGCCAGGGTTCGGCTGTCCTGACTGATCGCCATGGACTCCGCGTCGTTGAGGCGTCGGGTGTGGATGGCCCGCGGGTTGACTGTGATGTCCCACATCCGCACGGTGCCGTCGTCGCTGCTGGTGGTCAGGGTGCGGCCGTCGGGACTGAACGCCATCGCGATGACCGGGCTGGTATGTCCGGAGAGGAGTGTACGGAGACGGCCCGTGTCGGCGTCCCACAACCGCACGGTGTGATCTCCGCTGGTGGCCAGGGTGCGGCTGTCCGGAGTGAACGCCACCGAGTCGAACGAGCCGGGGAGGCTTTTGCGGAGGCGGCCGGTATCCGCGTCCCGCAGTTGCAGGGTCTGCTCCCTGCCGCTGGTGGCCAGGGCCAGGATGCGGCTGTCCGGACTGAACACCACGGCATTGAACGGGTCGCCGGTGGGTCCGGGGAGGCTTTTGCGGAGGCGGCCCGTGCCTCTGTCCCACAGACGTACGCCGCCGTCGTGGCTGGTGGTGGCAAGGGTGCGGCCGTCCGGGCTGAACACCACCCACACACCCGGGCCGATCTGCCGGGGCAGGCTTCTGCGAAGGCGGCCTGTGTCCGCGTCCCACAGACGTACGCCGCCGTCGTGGCTGGTGGTGGCAAGGGTGCGGCCATCCGGACTGAACGCCACCGAGAACACCCCCACCCCAGACTCTGTGCCGGCCTCTTGGCCTCGTGGGCGCACTGAGGTGCGGTGGCGGCCGCTGTCCGTGTCCCACAGACGCACGACGCCGTCGATGCCACCGGTGGTGGCCAAGGTACGGCCGTCCCGGCTCCACACCATTTTGGTGCCCGGTTCGTCGTCTGCGCGCCACTTGTTGCGGAGGCGGCCGGTGCCGGTGTCCCACAGCGACACCCCGCCGTCGCCGTCACTGGTGGCCAGGATGCGTCCGTCGGGGCTGAGCTCCACCGTGTCTACCGGGGTGGAGTAGAGGTGTCGGAGTGTCTTGCGCAAAGGCAGGGCGGCGGCGGTGTAGAGGCTCTCCAGGGCCTCGGAGGTCGGGCTCATTCGGTAGGCGTGAACGGCCACCAGCGCGGCGAGTTCGGGGTCGGTGGTGAGGAGAGCGGCCGATTGCGTGGCGAGTTGGCGGGACAGGGCGACCTGCCGGGCGGTGTCGGCGGCCTGGCGCTGCCGGTCGCTGGTCCGGCTCTGATGCCACGCGATCAGGCTCGCGGTGACGGCGAGGACCAGCAGGACGGACAAGGTCGCGGTGAGTGTCCGCAGCCGCCGCGTGACGCGGGCTGCGGCGCGTAACTGCTGTTGATCGGCGGCCAGGCTTGCTGTGAGGAAGGCGTCTTCCAGGTCGGTCAGATCGCCACGGTGCGGGGCGCCGAAGTGTTCCTGGGCGGTGGCCAGCCGGCTGCCCCGGTACAGGGCGCCGGCCTCGCGGCCCAGTTCGTGCCAGGCGTGCGCGGCCTCGGTCAGTTTCCGGTGCACGCACAGCCGTTCGCGGTTGTCCTGGATCCAGCCGCGCAGCCGGGGCCAGCCGGTGATGAGGGCCTCGTGGGCGAGTTCGACCATGTCGCCGTCGAGGGTGAGCAGCCGTGCCCGGACAAGTGCCTCCAGCACGGGGGCGGTTTCCTGCCGGCCGGTGGTCTCCAGCTCCGCGCGCTGGGCTGGGCGGCGGGTATCCGGGGTGCCGTCGCCGGGGGCGATCAGACGCAGCAGCACCCGGCGGGCGGTCACCGCCTGGTCCTTGGTGAACCGGTCGTAGACCTGTTCGGCGGTCTTGGCGATCGCGCCGTCCAGGGCGCCGGCCGCCTCATAACCGGCCAGCGTCAGCGTCTTGCCCCGGCGGCGGCGCCAGGTCTCCAGCAGCACGTGCGACAGCAGCGGCAGCCCGCCCGGCGCGTCGGCGACCTCCTTGACCAGCCGGGCGGTCAGGGCCCGTTCCACGGTCAGCCCGGCGGCCGTGGCCGGCTTGACGACGGCGTCGCGCAGTTCCGCCGGGCTCATCGCACCGGCCAGCACATTGGCGTCGCGCAGCGCGTCGGCCAGGTGGCGGTGCTCGGCGCAGTGGCCGTAGAAGTCGCCGCGCACCGCCAGCAGCACCCGCAGGCGGCTTGCCGGCTGCCGGGCAGCCAGCAGCAGATCGATGAAGCGGGCGCGCTCGTCCCCGTCGTGGCAGAGGGTGAAGACTTCCTCGAACTGGTCGACGATCACGAACGTGTCCGCCCCGCTGCTGCCCGCAGTGCTGGGGGTGAGGAGGGGTGCGTGGGTGCGGGC
>NZ_VJZE01000185.1 GCF_009377205.1 Streptomyces phyllanthi | reverse complement strand
GGGCGGGGCTGGGCGGACCGGGCACGACGGACGGGTCCTCAGCCGAACCGCCCGATGATGGCCCGGCACGTCCGCTGCATCTCCTCGTCGCGGTCGATGCGCGTGCCCCAGCCGCCACGCCCGGGAAGGGCCAACTGCGACCGGATCTGCGGCAACGCGGGTTCTGCGGCCCGGCCCATCCGGTCCAGGCACGACACGACATGGTGGGCCGTCGCGGAGTTCTGTTCCCAGGCCTGGAGCAGGGTCTCCAGCACGGTCGGCGCCTCAGTCTCGCCGCCGATGTCCCAGAGCGCGACCGCGCAGTGGACGCGAACCCATTCATAGCTGTGGCTCAGCAGTTCCCGCAGGCGCGGCAGCGCGGCACCGGCGGGAGGCCCGATCCGGCCGAGGACGTCGGCCGCGTCACAGTTCAGGAAGGTGACGTCGGTGCTGAGCAAGTCGAGCAACAGCGGCATGACCTCTTCAAGGTCACCGTTGACGGCCCACAGCGCGGCGGCTGCGGCCGGCCGCACATGGGCGTCGGAGGCGGAGGCCAGCGGCCGGACCGCCTCGACGGCCGGCGCCGCCGCGGGGCCGAATGCCGCCAGTGTCTTCAGGACCGAACCGGCGATGCGCCACTGCTCGTGACGCACCGCCACCGTGAGCGTTTCGGTGACAGGGGGCACGGCCACCGGATCACCGAGCGCGGCCAGGGCGGACAGCAGACTCCCCACGCTCATCTCGGCCTCCCACTGCTGGGTCAGGTCGACACGACGCATCTGGTCGCAGAGTCGTGGCGCGAGCTGGTCCGCCGCCCCCGGCAGGGCACCGGCGACCTCCACCGCGCGCCACGCGTCGACTCCGCTGTCCAGCGCCGTCAGCAGACTCGGCAGGGCGCGCATGTCGCCGAGCCGGGCCAACGCCCGTACCGCCTCCTGATGCGCCCTGCGCAGGTACGGCTGAGGTGCGGCCCATACGTCGGGTCCGTGCGCCGCGCGCTGCGCGGCGACGTGAGCGGCCAATGCCTCCCGGGCCGGTTCGGCGACCTGGTGACATGAGTCGAGGACGGCCGCTGCCTCGGCAGCGACTTGTTGATGCGCCGCGTCCAGGTGTTCGGCGACGAGTGTGATCAGCGCGCCGTGGTCACCACGCCAGGACTTCACGAGGTCCGCGCTCATCCGCAGCGCGTCCAGGCAAGAGCCGGGATCATGGCTGCGCAACTGCTCCGCCAACAGTGCCGTGCGCTCGCGTATCCGTGCTCCCAGCGCCTCGTGGAGGGTGCGCAGCAGTTCCGTGGTGGGGGCGTGGATGCTCCTGTGCCGGTCGAGGTCCTCGAAGGCGGCGACGACCTGCGGTGGTACGTCGTCCTCCGAGACAGGCGGCGTCGTTCGGCGGGGCGGGTCCGCCCACTCCTCTGCGGACACCTTGGCGTGTGTCATGTCCCGCAGCAGGCCGATCGCGGCCGGAACGGCGTCCTCGCCGATCTGCTCCAGGGCACAGCGGGCCCGCTGGACCACTGCCGCGAGGCGGGTGCCGGGGTCCATGGCCGGGTCGGCGGCAAGCCCGGCGAACCACGCCGTCGCCGCGTCCGTCAGCTCCGGCAGACGAAGGGCCAGCGTCGCCATCGCCTCCACCACCAGCAGCCGCTCTACGATCCCGGACTCGGCCGACAACCGGTCGCGCAGCACGGCCGCAGCACGGCTCGCGTCGTCGATGAACAGCGCCAGCCCGGGAATCGCAGCCCGGCGCACGCGGGGATCGGCCTCCGACGCGAACGTGACGAACTCCTCCGCACGCTCCCGCACGATCGCCGCGGCCTCGGCATGGCCCAGACGGTGGGCGTACGTCTCCTCGCAGCGTTCGACGGCGATGCCCCCGATGCTGACCAGCAGCCTGACGATCGCCGCACGGTCGGGAGTGGCGGCGTCACCGGCGAGCTCGAACAGGAACGGCAGGCTCGCCGCCGTACACGGGTACACATCGCCTTGGTGGTGTACGGCGCTGTAGAACTCGTCGAGGGCCTTGTCCCGCTCGTCCGCGTCCGGGGAGCGCATGGCCACGAGCAGCGAGGGAACCTCGTCGGCCGGGCCGTACGCGTGCTCCATCGACGGCCAGTCGATGTCGTGAAGTCCGTTGAACATGCGCGTCACTATGCCGGACGGCACTGACATCGAGATCTTGTGCCGCGCTCCCACGGTCTCCCGCCTCCGCTCAGCAGCAACCGTCAAGCAAGGCTCCGAGCGGAAAGAGCGGCTGCGGCATGTGGTCAGTGGCTTCGGAACACCCAGATGGCAGGTCAGACTCCCTGGAAGCCCGGTGCCCAAGTCAGCTGGATGCCGATGGCTTCGGCAAGTGAGGTCCACCTGTCGTCTGCGGGCTGCTTCTCCAGCACAAGGACGGGGCGTATGGACCAGCCGGAGGCCATGGACCGGAGTTGGTGGGCGTAGTCGAGCACCTGGCCGATACCAAGGCGGATCTGCTGATCCTGGCTGGTGCCGGTCAGACTCTTCACCTCGGCGACGAAGAGCTCCTTCCCGACTGCCCAGCCCGCGTCAAACCGCGGGCTGTTCCTCGTGAAGGTGTGAACCTCGACGTGTCGGTGGGCAAGGTGCTCTATCAGCGCGCCGATGGTGGACTCGTGGGCCGCGGTCCCTTCATCCAGGGCATCGAGGTCCACGGTCAACTCCCGCGCGCCGTGTTGCGTCACCTTCCGCGCGGTGAGGGGTGCGCCAAGGACGTCGTAGGTGGCCGACGCGGGCACCACCACCGGGCCACCGCCTCGCCGAGGACGCCGTAACTCCAGGCATCGTGCGGACAGGCCGTGAATGAGCTCGCCGAATCCGGCTCCGTCGACGACGTGGACGTGATGACCCAGTTCACGCTCGCGCTCGGCTGCCACCAGGGTGTCGCTGTAGTTCCGCCGCTGATCGGACACCTGCTTGCCGGTGAGATCGCCGTGTACAACCAGGCTGATTCCGCCGGAGAAGTCGGTCTTCGTTGTGGCGCCGCGCTGTCTGGCCCTGCGGGCGCACTCGGCACGTACCATCCGCTCGCCGTCCAGGACGATCTTGCCGGTGAAGCAGATCGTCTGCCCCTTGAGACCGTGGACCCATCCCTCACATCCCCGACGCGTCACCCGCACCTCCATGGTCATCCGAGCCCAGTCTGTCGGCTCATGCGCGGCGCGGGAACGGGTCTGTGCCGATTGCCGGGCAGGCACTGTGCCGGTGTCTGTGCTCCGGTCGGCTCACCAACCGGGATAGCGACGCCACCAGTGAGGGTCCCAGCCTTGGACATACTCGCTGCCGCTGGGTGAGTCGACGATCTCGGCCAGCAGGTCGCGGGCCAACGTGTCGAGCACCCAAGCAGCAGGTACCCGGCCTCGGCCGGTGGCCATGTTGCTCGCCTTCGGTCTCGCCATCGGAGTCATGCGTGTCCCACGCAATGGCCCCTTGGGACCGCCTCGCACGCATGGGAATGGCATCCCACGGGGTACCCGGGTCCTGTTGACCCTGCGGCCAGCAGGCGCACCCCCAGTCACCTTCAGGACCGAGGCACTGACGTCGGGCGCCCCGCCCGCGCGGCCGGGCCTGAGCCGGAAGGAGCCGGACGTGGGACACAACGCGGAACACGAGGCCGGAGACGACGCGGGAGGCAGTGACCGGCTGCGGAAGTACCGCGGCAAGCGCGACTTCGACCGGACACGGGAACCCCATGGCCGGGGCGGGGAGGGCGAGGCCCGCGCCGGGGCGGAAACAGAGGACCCGCACTTCGTCATCCAGATCCACGACGCCCGCACCATGCACTTCGACTTCCGCCTCCAGGTCGACGACGTGCTGAAGTCCTGGTCGGTCCCGAAAGGGCCCTCCACCGCCCCCAGGGACAAACGGCTCGCCATTCCCACCGAGGACCATCCCCTGGAGTACGAGGAGTTCGAGGGAGTGATCCCCGCGGGCGAGTACGGCGGCGGCACCGTCATCGTCTGGGACCACGGGACGTACCAGCCCCTGAGCCATGACCGCAAGGGACGGCCCGTTCCCTTCGAGGAGGCGCTGGAGCGCGGGCACGCGACGTTCCGGCTCAACGGCTCCAAGCTGCGCGGCGAGTACGCCCTCACGCGCTTCCGGAGCGGCGAGGAGGACGGGGAGGAGGCGTGGCTGCTGGTCAAAGCAGGGAAGTCGGGCAAGCAGCACAACGACGAGACCGGCACCGGCACACCCGACCCCCGCCGCGCCCGTTCCGTCCGCAGCGGCCGCACCCTGTCCCAGGTCGCCGCGGACGTCCGGGAGGGGTGAGCCGGTAATGACGGACCTCCTGGCCACGCTCCCGGCCGAGCAGAGACGGCTGCTGAGGGACGCCCGTCCGGGGGTGGAGCTGGCCGCCCAGCCGATGCTGGCCACGCTGAGTGACCGGCGTGAGTTCTCCGGCGACTGGATCTTCGAGCGGAAGCTGGACGGGATCCGCGCGCTCGCCGTACGCGAAGGGGACCGCGTCGGCCTGTACTCCCGCTCGGGCAACCGACTCAACGCCACGTACCCGGAGATCGTGGTCGCGTTGGCCGCCCAGGAGCGCGAGGACTTCACGATCGACGGGGAGATCGTCGCGTACTCGCACGGCCGCACGGACTTCTCCCTGCTCCAGCAGCGGATGGGCCTCACCCGACGCCGTGACGTCGAGGCGAGCCCGGTCGCCGTGACGTACCACGTCTTCGACCTGCTCCGCCTGGACGGCGCCGACACCCGGTTGCTGCCGCTGCGCACCCGCAAGTCCCTGCTGCGCCGCGCCCTCACCTACCGCGCTCCCCTGCGCATGACGACGCACCGCAACGAGGGCGGCGCCGAGCTGCTGGCCTCCGTGTGCGCCCGGGACTGGGAGGGCCTGATCGCCAAGCGCGCCGGCAGCCGCTACCAGACGCGCCGCTCCCCCGACTGGCTCAAGCTGAAGTGCTCGCGGGGCCAGGAGTTCGTCATCGGCGGCTTCACCGAGCCGGCCGGCCACCGTGTCGGCTTCGGCGCCCTGCTCCTGGGCTACTACGAGGACGGCAGGCTGCGGTACGCGGGCAAGGTAGGCACGGGCTTCGGCCATCGGCTCCTCGTGGAACTGCACCGCCGCCTGGAGGCCTCGCGAAGGCCGGCGTCACCCTTCGTCGACCGGGTCCGCGAGGCACGCCCCCGCTGGGTCGAGCCGCAGCTGGTCGCCCACATCGCGTTCACCGAATGGACCCGCGACGGGATGCTGCGCCATCCCCGGTTCCTGGGACTGTGTGACGACAAGGCGCCGGACGAGGTGGTCCGGGAGCGGCCGTCCGGCGGCAGGGTCAGATGACACCTCGCGGCGTCGCATGAGGCGTCGCGGCGCCAACATGAGGCCTCGCGGCGTCACAACCAGCCACCCCCTCCGTTCATGTGTGTGAATAGAAATCACATACACATCTATTGACGCGTTCACGGCAGAGACTTAACTTCCGAAGAAAGCGCTTACCCCCTGCCGTGGCGCGGCACCGAGATGCCCGGCCTGTTCATGCACTCGAACAGACCGCATCTTCGCACCCCGGAACCGCCACAGAAAGGGGTCAGCCCATGCGTCTGCTCTCTTCAACCCCCTCGGGAGACGAACGATGCAACTGAGACCCGCCATCGCGTGCGTCAGCGCCGGCCTCCTGGCCGGCACGCTCGTCGCGCTGTCCGGCAACACGGCGCACGCCGCGACCACCCGGTATGAGGCCGAGACCTCCCCGGCGACCTGCACCGGCACCATCGACTCCGACTGGACCGGCTACTCCGGCAGTGGATTCTGCAACGGCACCAACGCGTCCGGCGCCTACGCGCAGTTCACCGTGACCGCACCCGCATCGGGCACGGCGACACTGAGGATCCGGTTCGCCAACGGGACCACCACCGCCCGGCCGGCCGCCCTGATCGTCAACGGATCCACGGTGCAGACACCGTCGTTCGAAGGCACCGGTGCCTGGTCGACCTGGGTCACCAAGACCGTGACCGTCCCGCTGAACGCGGGCAGCAACACCATCCGGCTCAACCCCACCACCTCCGCCGGCCTGCCCAACCTCGACTACGTCGAGGTCGAGACGAGCGGAGACACCCCGCCCCCGGCGAGCAACGCGCTGTACGTGGCGCCGAACGGCACCGACGGTGCCGCCGGTACGGAGTCCGCGCCCACGACGCTCGCCTCGGCGATCAGCCGAATCCCCGCGGGCGGCACGATCTACCTGCGCGGAGGTACGTACAACCACTCCTCGACGGTCACCATCCCGGTGGGCAACAACGGCACCTCGAGCGCGCGCACGAAGCTGTCCGCCTACCCGGGCGAGAGGCCGGTACTGAACTTCTCGGCGCAGAGCGAGAGTTCGTCGAACCGCGGGCTCCAGGTGATGGGGTCGTACTGGCACGTCTCCGGCATCGTCGTGGAGCGCGCCGGGGACAACGGCATCTTCGTCGGCGGCAGCAACAACGTCATCGAGCGCACGGTGACCCGCTTCAACCGCGACACGGGGCTGCAGCTCGGGCGGATCTCCTCCACCACCCCGACCAGCCAGTGGCCGTCCAACAACCTCGTCCTGAGCGCCGAGTCGCACGACAACGCCGACTCCGACGGCGAGGACGCCGACGGCTTCGCGGCGAAGCTCACCACCGGCCCCGGGAACGTCTTCCGCTACGCCGTCGCGCACAACAACATCGACGACGGCTGGGATCTCTACACCTACGCCGACGAGGACCCCATCGGCGCGGTGACCATCGAGGACTCCCTCTCCTACGAGAACGGCACCCTCAGCGACGGCTCGCAGGCCGGCAACGGCGACCGCAACGGCTACAAGCTCGGCGGCGAGAACGTGCCCGTCAACCATATCGTCCGGCGCAGCTTCGCCGTCGACAACGGCAAGCACGGGTTCACCTACAACAGCAATCCGGGCACGATGACGATCTCGAACAACGTCAGTGTCAACAACACCCAACGCAACTTCAACTTCGACGCGGGCACATCGGTGTTCCGGAACAACACCTCGTGCCGCAGCGGCAGCGGCACGAACGACCGGATCATCGGCGACGCCGACAGCTCGAACCAGTTCTGGTCCGGCACGAACGGCTCCCGGTGCTCCTCGTACTCCGGTGCCCTGGGCTGGTCCTTCGCCTCGGACGGGCGCCTCGTCGTGACGTTCGGCGGCAACCAGGTGACGCCGTAACCGGCAACTCCTGGTCGTCGATCACCCTGGTCGGCCAATCCGGTTCGCCCGGACTGGCCGACCAGCCACCTGCTGCGGGAAGACCGTTAACCGGACTGCGTGCCAACGCCGTACGCCGAGAGGCATCACGTCGGTTGCCGCCTCGGTCAGCGCTGTCCCCGTGGTACGACACAGGTACGCGGCGTGAAGATCCAGCGGTCCTTCGTGTACGTGGCGCCCAGAACCCGACCGCCTTCCCGCAACCATGGATAACGGGCCTGCAGTTCCACGTAGTTGTCGTTGGTGACGATCACCGCGTCCGACTCATCGGCGATGGCCACGATGAGGGCGTCGCCCTTCCCCTCCGTGCCGGCCGGGGGCTGGACGATGTCACCCTTGCTGAGTGCCGCGTTGACCGCGTCCTTCTCGTCAGAAGCCACTCTGTGCCGGAAACTGGCGTCCACCACCATGTGGATTTCGGCTCCGGGATACTTCTTCGCCAGCGCGTCGCGTCCGCTGAGGAGTTGGGCGAAGCTCGGACGGTCGTCCGGCTCGTACACGCCGGGTCGGGCGGGCGAGCGGCCGATCCAGGCCAGGTTCGATCCGTCGACGACGAGGGTGTGCACGTCGTCGTTCTGTTCGGGACTCCCGACGCGTGAGCGGCGTACACCCGAGTCTGTCCCCTCTCCAGCCCTTGCCGCCAGCAGGAGCGGGGACGGTGCGGGGTTCGCCGCCAGGAGGTCGTCGAGTTCTTTGCGCACCTCCGGCGTCGGGCCGCCGGAGCCAAAACTCTTCACCTCTTCGTCGAGGATGACCTCGCCGGTGTGCTCCAGCGTGGCTTTAACGTGCAGCAGACCGTTGGAGTCATAGGTGTACTCCAGGTCGAAGCGTGACTCGTCCTTCACACGCGGCGTCGCGTATTCCAGCGGCAGCTCCGTGAGCTGGACGTTGTCGGGGTCGGACAGCTCTTTGTCCGGGTCCCCCTCCCAGATCTCCACGAGGAGCTTGCGCGCGTAGTCGCGGGTCGGCGTGTAGCTCTTGTGCTCGCTCCACGGCAGGGGCGAGTTTCTGGGGATGATCTCGCTGAAGCGCTTGCGTCCGTCGGCGTCCTTGACCCGCGTTCCCAACGCGTGGCTGTTGGCGACCTGGATCACGCCCGACGCCTCCTTGGCGAGGACGGCCGAGGCGATCGCCGCCCCGCGGCCCACCGCGGTCATGGGATCGCACAGATGCGTGGGGACGGGCTCCATCTGCAGGGCTTCCGCCACGGCGGCCCGCACGCTCGGGATCTGGCTGGTTCCTCCGATCATCAGGACGTCGTCCACGTCCAGCGGGGCCATGTGGAGGTCCCTCAAGCACTCCTCGACCGGAGCCAAGGCACGGTCGACAAGATCGGTGATCGCCTCCTCCAGCTCTTCCTGGAAGATCTCCACCTCCCTGTCGTCGGGCGTCCTGATCTTCACGGACGGCTCGGAGGACAGCAGGATCTTGTTGCGTTCCACGTCGAGGCGGAACTGCCGCTCCTGGGCGGGCGTCCACTCGCGACGCGCCGGCGCCCTGTCCAGGACCAGCTTGCGCAGGCGCCGGTCGATCTCGAGCCCTCCGAGTTCCGTCACACCGCGGGACGCGCGTTCCTCGAAGAAGCCGTCCTCGTAGTCCAGCACCGTGACGTCGATGGTGCCGCCGCCCCAGTCGAACACCACGATCTGCATGTCCTCACGCATGTCGTGCACGTAGGAGATCGCGGCAGCGGTCGGCTCGTTGAGCAGGGCCTGGACCTCGATACCGGCGAACCGCGCAGCGGCACGCGTCCGGTAGCGAGCCGCTCCCGTGGCGTTCGCGGGGACGGTGATGACAGCACGGTCGATCTCGGTGAGGTTGTGCCGCGCGCCTTCCTTCATGGCGGTGAAGACACCCGCGGCGGCGGTCGTCGCCGCGAAGCGACGTCCGTGGACGTTCACGTACTCGTCGCTCTTGAGCAGGCGCTTGCAGGCTTCGGCGGCCTCTTCGGAGCGCAGCTTCGCCTCCCAGCCGAAGAGCGGTCCGCGACGCAGTGAACTCATACCGACGACGGAGGGGAACAGCAGGTCGAAGCCGGGGTAGCGCCAGTCGGCGTCGAGGTGGTGTGCGTCGAGTGGCAGCACCTCGACGTCGTCGCCCTGCCACTGTGCGACGACGGAGTTGGTGGTGCCGAAGTCAATGCCCGTCGAAGTCACGCCTTCTCCTCCCCTTGAGTTGCGCCCGGCACGGCGTCGGAGTCCGCGCGTGTCCCCTGGGCGGGCACGCGGCGCAGTTGGCCGGACAGGATCAGCTTGCCCGTGGCCTGGTCGACGTAGGCGGGCCGCACGACCTCGAAGGCGTCGCCGTCGCCTTCGACGACGACGAAGAGTTCCTGTTCCTCGCAGTTCTCGACGACGCGTACGCCCGAATCGACCAGCATGGCCCGGATCCCTCGGCGCATACTCAGCGCCGGAGGCTGCGTCGCCCAGTTGACGGAATCGGTTTCGGCAAGCCGGGCCACGTACTCCTCCCGCGTCCGGAAGGCATCCAACACCGCACGGCGCAGCGCCGTGGCAACCTCTGCGCCACCCGGCCGGTGGTCAGCCGGCAGGGCATCGACCAGTTCTCGAGCGCGCTCGGTGAAGCGCGCCAGCAACTGAGCCGGGTCGAGCAGTTGCTCGGGCCGGTAGGTGCGCGCGTCCATGTCGCTCTCCCAGGCTCGCGCCTGCCGCCTGCGATTCGTGCCGGTGGGCTTGTCGGCCTTGGCAGTCCCGCCGACCTGTCGCTTGCGCTTGTTGCTGGGGCTCATACTGTCGTCCTGTGCTGGTGATCCGGGCGCCGAGGCGCGTTGAGCAGGGTGGGAAGGAGCTCGGCGAGCGCCCTGTCGCGTACGACCGTGAGGTCGGCCGGGTCCTCCGGTTCGGTCCGCCGCGGCATGGGCTCGGCCGGCGGCACCAGGGTGACCGGGGGCGCGCTGGGCAACGCGAAGGTGTCCGCGTCCAGTGGCAGGCCGAAGATGTCGGACCAGTCCTCGGCCTGCTCCGCCTGCTGGATGCGGCGCATCGCTCGGTTCAGCCGGGCCGCCTCGTCCCGGTCGTCGACGGATTCGCGTCGTAGGTCGCGGTATCGCTGTTTCCAGAACGGCGAACCGTTGGGGAGCCGGAGTTCAAGGTACGGGTTGGCGGCGTCGGGCCGGGCGTTGCGCGGTGTCGCACGCCGCCGCTTGACCAGCTCCAGGTTGGCCTCCGCCTGAGGATGGCGGTCGGCGACGCTGGTGAGGGTGATCAGCGCGCTGTCCAGGTCCTCGTCGACGAAGGCCAGGTACGCGCTCATGTTCACTGCCTCGGCGTGCTGCCGGGGGTCGCCCTCCTCGTACGCCACCAGCTTCTCCAACTGAGCACGGGCGGACCTCAGTTCACCGGCGCAGATGGCGTCGTAGGCGTACCGCAGCGCCACCAGCGCATGGAAGGCGCTCCGAGCGGGGTTCACCGCTGCCTTGGGTTCCCACAGGGCCGACATGAGCCGCCACAGACCGGGGTCGGCGAGCATGTCCGGGTCCCAGTTGCCGGTCAGGGCCCCGTCCTGGACGCGGCGCAGCCGAACGACGAGGGGGCGCGGGAGGAAGGACTCCAGTTCCTTGAGCCTGCTCGTGTCTCCGTCTGCCGCGCGCTGCAGGAGGTCGTACCTGCTTCCCTCCGGCCATTCGTCGTCCTCTCCGGCGAGGAACCGCTGTCGTTGGACGGCCTCCTCCCACCCGATCGTGAGGGCGGCATCCGGGTCGGCCTCCTCCGGTGCCAGGCGAGCGAGGAGGTACTGCTTCTCGTCCTCCTCCGACCGCAGCCGCCAGGGTTCCGCGTCACGCGCGACCGCGCCCGCGTCGATGAGGTCGTCGACGAGTCCGAGCGGAATCCACGGCAGTGTCCGCGCGCACAGAGCGGGGGTGAGGGTGTCGAGTTCCTCGTTGCGCACTGCGTACTGCAGGGCGAACGCGCCGGAGGGGTCCTCGGTCAGGGACGGACGAGCCTCTCGTTCCAGCGTCGCCGGGCCGGAGCCCAGCAGATGCTCGAGCCACCGCTGGCCCGCCGGCGCGAGCCACGGGAGTCCTGCTTCGTGGACCACGGTCATCGCGGCGGCGGTGTGGTTCGGCGCCAGTGTCTCCAGTACGGCCCGCACCGCTGAGGGCAGTTGCGGGTCCGGGGTACCGGCGAGGCACTGCCGCAGCGTCTCCACCGCCCAGGAGGGGGCAGGGGTTTCGCCCGGCTGAACGTCCAGGAGATCGTTCAGCAGCCGTTGCACACGTCGTGCCGCGTCCGCGCCGAACACTCCGGACCTGCGCCACCGGCGCAGCGTGAACCCGTCCGGCCCGCCCCCGTCCTCCGTGGGGCCGTCCGGGGATGCCTTTCGTGCACGGCGCCGCTCTCGCCATGCCTCGACCATTTCCGCCCGCGACATCGATGGGTCCAGGCCCTGGCCGGGTGTCGGCTTCCGCTCGTTCGTCATCTGTCCCCGCAGCGGTCGTTCGTGGCGGGCTCGGTGCAGCGGCCCGCAGGCTCGCGCCTGCTCCTGGTACGTGCGTACGGGCTCACCGGTCGCCGTCCTCCTCCGGTTCGCCGTCGGTGATGTGCCGTGCTCCGGGCCCGGCCCATCCCGAGCCGTCACGCCAGGCCAGTGCCACGCTGAACGCACGGTCGGCGATGTCAGCGGCCCACGGCTCCGTCGGCGGCTCGCGGAGCACTATGACGAGGTACTCGGCCTGCCCTCCGGGGTGGAGGCAGGCGGCCTCCAGCAGGTGCAGGGCCGCTTCCCTGATCTGCGGATAACCGTGGGAGTTCTCGCCCAGGACCTCGAAGAGGGTCATCCCTTCGGGGCCGAGGCTCCAGGCGTCGACGTGATCGCTGTCCCCGACGTCGGTGAAGCGCTCGTAGAGGTCGGCCAGGAGGCGGTGGCGCAGGCTTTCGTGGCTGTGGTCCTTGCGGGCCGTGACCTGGCGCTCGGCAACCGAACTGCCGAGCCCCGGGCTGCCGTTCCCGTCCGTCCCCGCGATCATGCTCTCGTCCTCAAGGGTGGCCGCCGACATGGTGTTCCCTTCACGCTGGTGGTCGTCCGCCTCATGTGCGGCCGGGCTCCGGTAGATCTCGGAGCCCGCCTTGCGGACCGTCGTCAGGACCTGGCCGTCCGATCGCAGGGTCCACTGGCAGCGCTCCCCTTCGACGAAGACGCGCTGTCCCACCCGCTCGATCCGCCCGGTGCGCAGGTCGGCGGACAGGTTCTCGCGGAGTCCGCGCAGGAACTCGTCGTCGGGCTGGTCCGGGCAGCGGCTCAGCCGTTCGTACCCCGCGCAGGCGCTGACGGTGATGTGCAGGCCGCCGGTGGACAGGTTCCGCACCGCCGTCTCGTCGGCGAGGTCGTCGCCCTCACCGGTGGCGGGCTGGGTGAGCGCCGACCTGCGTCCGGCGCGTGCCTCCCACCCGGCGCGCGAGGGGACCCCGGCCGCGAACTGGGCATAGGTGCGTTCGACATGGCCGCTCGCGTAGCCGGTGACGGCTCGCGCCTCGGCATCGAGGACCAGTCGGTAGCCGTCCAGATCGAGGAACCAGCCGTCCGGGGAGCGGAGATGGCGTCCCTGGGCGAGGAAGGGGGTGAGCGTCGCGTGCAGTTCCACGGCTGCCTCGGCCAGGCTGCCCCGGTGCAGCGCGATGAACGCGCCACAGGCCGCCGAGGTGATCCGGATGTCGGCGACGCGCTGCGGTGAGAGCTCCAGCCGTACGTCCGTCACGGTGTCCTGGGGCACGCCCAGGTAGCCCCGCTTCCCTCCGGTTACCGGTGCGGCGGTGCGGAACCCGCCGCATTCGGGTGCTCTGCACCATCCGTCCGGCTGACGTGTCTCGTTGGCGCACCGGGTACCGTCCGCCCGGTAACGGCTGCACGGGCGTGAGCCGGCGCGTGCCCCCGTCTTCTTGCTCGCCTTGGCCATGACCTGCTTCGGCGTGGGTGCGGTGTGCGCCGGTCCGCCGATCCACCGGGGCAGGGGCCGGTGGTGGACGACAGTCAGCGACTGAGTGCACCGGGTCAGCGCCACATACAGACGGCGCAGACCCACCGGGTCGTCCCCCGCGATCACCGAAGGTTCCACGACGACGACATGGTCGAACTCGAGTCCCTTGACCTCGTCGGCGGTGAGGACGGATATGGAGGCGTGCTCCGCGACCGCGGTGGCGACGGTCTCCCGCCAGTGTGGTGCCGTGGGGACGATCACGGCGACGGTGCGACCGGCCGCGGTCCCGTCGGGTCCCCCAGGCCCGCCGAATCCGCCAGGTCGGCCAGGTCCGCCGGCGAGGTTCCGGGCGTGTTCCGCCGCCCGTACGGCGGGGTCGGCGCCCTCCGACACGGCGACCCCGGTACCGGTCCGGCGGACGGAAGTGGGCACGGCGATGCCGGGAGCGCAGTGGGCGCCCAGTGGGCGGACGAAGTCCATCACCTCACCGGGCACGCGGAATCCGGTCAGCAGCTCGGCGAGCCTCCGGCCACCCCTGCCGGCCAGAGCCGTTCCCAACTGCTCCCAGTCCTCGTACGGGAAGGGGCCGGTCGCCTGGGCGAGGTCCCCCAGGATGGTCATGGAGCCGCTGGGACAGCGGCGCGCGAGGGACCGGGCCTGCATGGGCGTGAGCTCCTGGGCCTCGTCGACGACGAGGTGACCGTAGGTCCGTTCGGGCCTGCCGGACAGGACGTGTTCCAGCTCGTCGAGGCAGACGAGGTCCTCGAGGCTCGGTTCGCGGAGGGAGGCGTCGCGTGCGGCGGCCTCGTGGTACGTGGTCAGCTGCGACTGCTCGGCGGAGGTCAGGACACCGTCCGCCGCCGCGGACAGGGTGGCGGCACTGGAGAGGAGTTTGCGCAGCGCCTCACGCGCCGTCAGCTCTGGGGCCATGCGCCGCAGCAAGCGCGTGACGGGGCGGGACCGTCGTATCTCGGTGAAGTAGTCGGTGTCGGCGGGGCCGGGCAGCAGGCTCAGGTACGCCTGGGTGAGGTGCTGGACGATTCTCTGGGCGCAGCGCTCCTGCCGCACCCGGTAGGGGCTGTCCCCGGCGAGGGCGTCCTCTGCGATCCGTGCGAGCTCGGCGACCGGCACGACCACCTCGCGGCGGCGCAGCTCGAAGGTGAACACCGGCCCGCCCACGAGCGCTTCGAGGCGCTCGACACCGGTGATGGTCTGGTTGTCCACGGCCCGCTGAAGCACGAGACTCATGCGTGCGTCGGACTTGACCAGAGCGACGGGGCCGGGGTCCCTCCGGGCCGTGGCGCCCGACCACAGCGCGGGCAGCTCCAGCATGGTGACACCGCCGTTGCCCAGCTCGACCAGGGCACTGCGCGCATACTCCAGGAACCCCCGGTTCGGTCCGACCACCAGCATGTTGTCGGCGGCCACGTGGTTGTTGTCCAGCAGCCAGCTCACGCGGTGCATGCCCACCGCCGTCTTACCGGTACCGGGCCCGCCCTGCACGATCAGCACACCGTCCGGTTCTTCGGTGACGAGCCGCAGCTGATCGCGCTGGATCGTCTCGACGATGTCGTGCATGGCACCGTCGCGTGCGCGGTCGAGTTCGTCGAGGAGGTGGTCCCGCCATTCCTGTTCGGCGCTCTTCCCGGCTTGCTCGTCACCGTCGTCGATCGCCTGCCCGGCTTCGGCGGGCTGTGACGGGGCGGCGCCTTCCGGAGGCTCCGGGGACTCTGAAGTCTCCGGCGTCTGCGGGGTCTGCGGCTCCCGGGTCTCCAGGGCCTCCTGGACGGTCTCGTACGGCCGCGCGGCGGCGCCTGTTCCGTGCAGGTCGAAGTAGCGCTTGACGAGCTGTTCGTCGCAGACGATCTGGCGCAGCAGCCGTACGTCCCCCGGCTCCTGCTCACTGGTCAGGCGCCATCGGACCGCCGCCTCCGAACTCCAGGAGATGACAGCCGCGTTCTGTTCCGTGTCGAAGACCGACCGGCGTCCGATGTAGAACGTCTCCCGGCCGTTTCCTTCGTCCACGTCCGCCCGCATGAAAACAAGGGCGTTGCGGCCGAGGTCCAGTGCGGCGAGTTCACGCTGCCAGGCACTCTTGAGGTCGATCGCGTCCTTGCCGCTGGCGGCGGCGCCCACTCCCTTGAGGGCTTCGGCCCTCTGCCGGGCGCGCTCCAGGCAGTGGTACGCGTGGTCGACCGCCCGCTGCTCCTCCGCCAGCACGTCCGCCCGTCGTGCGCGCTTCGACATCCCGCCCCTTCTACCCCTTCTGTTCTGTTGGTGTGTGTACCGCCTCGGAACAGGACGTCAGAGATCGGTTGATTCTTGGACCTTGCCGGAGTGAGTGTAGTTGTCATGACACTCCCCACGTCACGGTCTGTCACTTTTCCCTGCTCCGGCACGGACGCCGTCCCGTTCAGCCGACCCGCTTCCACTCCTGGCACCGGTTCGTCTTGAAGTACTCACCGTTGTTGAGGGTCACGCGGCCAGGGCCCTGGAGGTTGTTGTTGGTGATGATGGAGTCGAACTCCCCGCTCGCATCCTTGGCTCGCTCCCAGTAGCAGCCGAACTCCCCCTCCGGTCCGGCCGTCTTGTACGTCCCGGCCTTGATGTCTTCGCCGACGAGGTACTCCCCTTCCCCGGAGAAGCTGCTCGCCGGCTCGGCCTCCTTCGTCTCCTTCGGCATGGCGGTGACCGTCTCGGTGACGGTGACGGCGGGCTCGGCCTCGCCCTGTTCGGTGACGGTGACCGTCGGCCGAGGGTCCGACTTCGCCTCCGCCGCGCTCGCTCCACTCGCTCCGCCCTCACCGCTCGCGCCGATACCGGCTCCTATGAGCAGGGACACCAGGGAGACGGCGCCGTAGATGATCCACGGTCTGCGTCCGCCGGGCGCCTTGGGTGGGGAGGTCGGGGCCGAGGGCGTCGGACCCCAGGCGCCGTGCGGGGTGGGGG
>NZ_VJZE01000184.1 GCF_009377205.1 Streptomyces phyllanthi | reverse complement strand
GTGCCGACAGCGGGCGGGGGTCGGCGAGGTGGTGCTGGGACACGGGAACAGTGACACCTTTCGGCACGGGCCGGCCGCACCTGACCCGCAACGTCTAGGTGCACCCGGAGATGGGCGCCTGACGGGCATCTGCCCAGGTCAGGCGCCCTTTTTCTGCGCCTAGAAGAAGCCCAGCTTCTTCGGCGAGTACGACACCAGCAGGTTCTTGGTCTGCTGGTAGTGGTCGAGCATCATCTTGTGGGTCTCGCGGCCGATGCCGGAGCCCTTGTAGCCGCCGAAGGCCGCGTGTGCGGGGTAGGCGTGGTAGCAGTTGGTCCACACGCGTCCGGCCTTGATCTCGCGGCCGACGCGGTAGGCGTTGTTGGCGTCCCGTGTCCATACGCCGGCGCCGAGGCCGTAGAGGGTGTCGTTGGCGATCTTCAGGGCCTCGTCGAGCGAGTCGTACGTGGTGACGGAGACGACCGGGCCGAAGATCTCCTCCTGGAAGATCCGCATGTCGTTGGTGCCGCGGAAGATGGTCGGCTCGATGTAGTAGCCGCCTTCCAGGCCCGTGACCGAGCGGGAGTCGCCGCCGGTGAGGAGCTCGGCGCCCTCCTTCTTGCCGATGTCGATGTAGGAAAGGATCTTCTCGTACTGGTCGACACTGGCCTGGGCGCCGATCATGGTGGCCGGGTCCAGCGGATTGCCGCTGACGACGGCCTTGGTGCGCTCGACGCAGCGGGCGATGAACTCGTCGTAGATGGAGGAGTGGATCAGGGCGCGGGAGGGGCAGGTGCACACCTCGCCCTGGTTGAGCGCGAACATCACGAAGCCCTCGACGGCCTTGTCCAGGAAGTCGTCGTCGGCCGCCATGACGTCCGGCAGGAAGACGTTCGGGCTCTTGCCGCCCAGCTCCAGCGTGACCGGGATGATGTTCTCGCTCGCGTACTGCATGATCAGCCGGCCGGTGCTGGTCTCACCCGTGAACGCGATCTTGGCGATGCGCGGACTGGACGCGAGCGGCTTGCCCGCCTCGACGCCGAAGCCGTTGACGATGTTGACCACGCCGGGCGGGAGCAGGTCCGCGATCAGCTCGATCACCAGCAGCAGGCTGACCGGCGTCTGCTCGGCCGGCTTGATGACCACGCAGTTGCCGGCGGCCAGCGCCGGTGCCAGCTTCCACGCGGCCATCAGGATCGGGAAGTTCCACGGGATGATCTGCCCGACCACGCCCAGCGGCTCGTGGTAGTGGTACGCGACCGTGTCGGCGTCGATCTCGGACAGGCTGCCCTCCTGGGCCCGGACCACCCCGGCGAAGTAGCGGAAGTGGTCCACGGCCAGCGGGAGGTCGGCGGCCAGCGTCTCGCGCACCGGCTTGCCGTTCTCCCAGGTCTCGGCCACGGCGAGCTTCTCGAGGTTCTCCTCGATCCGGTCCGCGATCCTGTTCAGGATGCCTGCGCGTTCGGCGCCGGAGGTGCGGCCCCACTTGGCTGCCGCTGCGTGGGCGGCGTCCAGGGCCAGCTCGATGTCGGCCGCGGAGGAGCGGGCGACCTCGCAGAAGACCTTTCCGTTCACCGGCGACACGTTCTTGAAGTACCGGCCCTCGGCGGGGGCGACCCAGTCGCCGCCGATGAAGTTGTCGTATCGCGGGGCGAAGCTGACGATGCTGCCGTCCGTTCCCGGCTGTGCGTACACCATGGCGGCTCTCCTCGGTGGGCGATGGTGAGTGACAGTGGTACGACGGCCCACGCCGTCGTGGTCTGCCTCACCGTGGCCCCGGGAGGTTGGCGCGAGGTTGGTGCGCGGGTGTCAGTCGCGCAGCGCGGTGGTCAACCGGCCGGCCGCGATCGCCCGGCGTGCGTCAGCCGGACCGAACAGATGCAGCGCGTGCTCGTGCACCTCGGCGTCGTACGGCGCCCGCCCGCCGTAGCGCAGGGCGTGCTCCGCGCGTGTGCTGGCCAGGACCGCCTCCCTCACGGCGACCTCCAGGTGGGTGCGCCACTCCTCGATGCCCGGGGCCTCGGAGCGGGCGAGCAGCGGGCCGCGGTAGAGGCGCAGCGCCGTCTCCGTGTCGCCGCTCTCCAGCGCACGCAGCACGTCGACGGCATCGCACGAGACGGGTGTGGTCAGCGTGTAGCGGCGGGTGGCGATACCGCCGCCGAGAGCCCGGCGCAGATGAGAGATCTCCGCCTTGAACGTGGAGGCGGTGACGGCACGGTCGCCGTACAGGGCCTCGCGGAGTCGTTCCGGTGTGTATCCGTCCGGTTCCAGCGCGAGAAGCGTGAGGATCTCCAGCTGCCGGGGCCGCAGGAGAAGCGGGACGCCGTCTCGGACCGCCTTCTCGGTGCCCAGGCAGTTCAGGCGCAGCCGGGGCCGGTCTCCGGGAGGCCGAAGGGGCAGTTCCGTACGGAGTCCGGCCTCGATGGCGGACGCCAGGCCGCGCACGGTGGACAGGGCCAGTGGGTGCGAGCGATCCCAGGTGGTGGACAGGTCAAGGACGCCGAGGAGGTGCCCGTCGGGGCCGTGGATCGGCGCGCAGTAGCAGGCCCAGCCGTGCAGCGCCGTCACCAGGTGTTCGGCGGAGAAGACCGTGCTGGGGCGGCCGGTGCGCAGCGCGAGGGACACGGCGTTGGTGCCCATGGCCTGCTCGTCCCACCGCCCGCCCGGCGCGAAGTTGACCCGCTCGGCCCGTCGCCGCATGGCCTGTCCGCCGTACGTCCACAGGATCGTCCCGGACTCGTCAGTGATCGCGGTGACGAATCCGGCGTCGTCGGCGACGCTGCGCAGCTCGTCGGCGAGGCCGTCGACCGGCCCGCGCAGCGGCGATCCGGACCAGCGCCGGGGTGCTGCGCCCCCGTCGGCGACGGGAGCGCTGTCCCGGCCGGGATCCACACTGGTCAGCGAGCGCGCCCAGGACTCGGTCACCTCCTGGCGCAATGCGCCGCCACCGTTGGGGGGCGTACCCGCGACCTTCAACCGTGGCACCAGGCGGGACCACTCGTCCTCCAGGCCGGCCCTGCGCCGCCGCAGGTCACTGCGCTGCCCCATGGCGTCTCCTCCCGTCGAAAGGGGACAACTGCCCTTTGTCCGCGATGACTTCCCCGCCTCGCATGACCGGTCGGCCACGAGGACCGATGAGACCGATACGAGGCTGGAGCCGACAGGCTGACTCCGCACCGTCGACCCACGCCCTGTCCGCGCCGCAGGCGCCGGACGCCCGGCGGGCACGGCCGCGGCGGGCTGCGCCTCACTGCGGGCCGAGCCCCCTGAGTTCGCGTCCGGTGACCATCTCGGACTCGATCCGAACGAACACCGCGTCCCGCAGGGGCATCCAGGAGATGGGGCCGGCCTGCGACAGCCGTTCCTGCTCGGCGGGATCGGTCACCACGGTGGCCCGGCCGGTGACGACGACGCTCCAGCCGGACCGGGTCGCCGCGTCGAACTCGTCCGCCTCGAAGGCGACCACGACGCCGTCGATGGCGCGGACGAGGTCGGAGTCCCGCGATGTGCGCAGCAGGACGAAGGCGTCCGTGTCCAGGGAGAAGTTGACGGGGAGGACGGCGGGCAGTGCCTGGCGGGTGTAGACCACGCGGCCGACCGGCACCTTGGCGAGCAGGCGCAGGCACTCCTGCCGGTCGAGTGCGCGAAAGGCGTCGTTCTGGAACATCAGTCCATCGTCCCCGCGGTCGTCGTGTGGGGGTAGGGCCGACCGGCCCTACCCCTCGGGGCGCGGGGTCGGCCGGTCGCAGCCGCTGTTTCGCCGGAGGCGCGCGGGCAACGCGGTACAGGGGCGGTGTGGAGGGACGTCCGGGCCCGAACCCGGGGACCGTCTGTCCGCCGGTAGGGACTGATGGCCCATGCCGCCGGTGGCTCCTGGTGCGGACAGTGGTTCCGGGATGCCGTTCCGCCGGCAAGGGGCCTGTGGGGCGTGTGCGATCCCGGTGGCGCAGTACCACCCCTGAAGAGGAAAGGGACGGACAACATGGTCCAGCCGATGAAGTCGAAGAGCGGCAGCTCACCGTCAGATGGGTCGGTGTCCGGCCGGGCGTGGCTGATGCTGGCCCTGGCCACGGTCGGTTTCGCCGTGAACTTCTGGGCGTGGGCGCTGCTCAGCCCCCTCGGCCCCCGGTTCAAGGACAGCCTCGACCTCACCTCGTTCGAACAGTCGCTGCTGGTGGCGGTGCCGGTCGTGGTCGGCTCCCTGGGCCGTATCCCGGTGGGCGCGCTGACCGACCGCTTCGGCGGCCGGGTGATGTTCCCGATCGTGTCGGCGGTCACCATCGTGCCGGTGCTCTACCTCGGCCTGGCCGGGCACTCCTCCCTCGCCGCCCTGCTGATCGGCGGCTTCTTCCTCGGCATCGGCGGCACCGCGTTCGCCGTCGGCGTGCCGCTCGTCAACGCCTGGTTCCCGCCCGAGCGGCGCGGGCTGGCCATCGGCGTCTTCGGCGCCGGCATGGGCGGCACCGCCATCAGCGCCCTCACCACCGTGAAGCTGGTCGACGCGAACAGCATGTCCACCCCCTTCCTGATCACCGCGGCGGTACTGGCCGTGTACGCCGTGGCCGCCGCACTGCTGCTGCGTGACGCACCCGGCCGCACCGTGCCCACCGAGCCGCTGGCCCGCCGCTTGGCCGCCACCGCTCGGCTGCCCATCACCTGGCAGGCATCCGCGCTGTACGCGGTCGCGTTCGGCGGCTACGTCGCCTTCTCCGTCTACCTGCCCACCTACCTCAAGACCGGCTACGGCCTGACCCAGGCCGACGCCGCGAACCGCATGGCCGGGTTCGTGCTGCTGGCGGTGGCGATGCGCCCGATGGGCGGCTGGCTGTCCGACCGGCTGGGCCCGGTCCGGGTGCTGGCCGGTTCGCTGGCCGTGGTCGTGGCCGGAGCGGTCGTGCAGTCCTTCACCCTTCCCCTGGCGCCGGTGGGCACCATCGCCTTCCTGGCCATGGCCGCCGCACTCGGCGCGGGCAGCGGGGCGACCTTCGCCCTGGTGGCCCTGCGGACCCCGGCCAACCAGGTCGGCTCGGTCACCGGCGTGGTCGGCGCCGCGGGCGGCCTGGGCGGCTTCCTGCCGCCGCTGGTCATGGGCTCGCTGTACGGGGCGTACGAGTCGTACGCCATCGGCCTCGCCCTGCTCGCGATCGTGGCCGCTGCCGCGCTGGCCTTCACCCTCACCGGAGTCCGCGCGGCCGCCGAAGGCGGGGAGCGAAAGTCCCGCACGGGTCGCCGGCGGGGGCACGGCACCACCGCAGGCACCACCGCGTAAGGGCACACGGACGGGACAACGGGAACGAAGGACAGGGAGAACACCGGTGTGCGAGTACTGCGGCTGCCAGTCCCTGGCGTCGATCGACGAGCTGACCCGGGAGCACGAGGAGGTGGTCCGCCTCATCAGCCACCTCCGCCCCGCTCATCAGGACGGTGACATGGCCCGGATGGCGCAGGTCGCCCGTGAGATCGCGACCGTGCTCGGCCCCCACACCCAGGTGGAGGAGCATGGGCTGTTCCCCGCGATGGCCGGGGACTTCCCCGAGCAGATCGCCGCCCTGGAGGACGAGCACCGCCGTATCGAGGCCGTCCTGGCCGAGGCCGCGGGCGGCGTCACCCCCTCTGACCCGGCCTGGCCGGATCGGCTGCTGGCAGCGATGGCCGTGCTCCGCGACCACATCCTCAAGGAACAGGACGGCGTCTTCCCGGCCGCACTCGCCAATCTCAGTACCGAGCAGTGGGAAGCGGTCGAGGCCGAGCGCCTGAAGGCGGGCGGCGCCCTGTCCCGGCCGGCCGCCTGACCGATCGCACTCCAGCCCCGGGCGGGACACCACACCACGTACGCCCCGTACCCCCGCTCGTCCCGAGCGGGGGTACGGGGCTTCGCAGATGCGGGCATGACGGCGCGGAGCCGGGGTAACCGGCCCTGCACGCAACGCAAACGATCTTCACTGAGCCACGCGTTGGTCGTGGTGTGGCTGTTGACCTTCCGGGGGACGGCGGTCGTAGAGTCGTGTGCGGCCGGAACCGATCACAATTCGAACGGGCATTCGGGTGCCCGGGGCGGAGTGGCACGGTGAGTACGGAGACCAGCCGGGAACAGACGCGGACGGGCATGGACAGCGATCTGGCGGAGGCGCTGGTGCGCAGCCGCCGCTTCTTCACCAAGGCGGAGGTCTCCGACGACCTGCGCACCCTGCACCGCAAGGGCGGCCGGCAGGCGGACGAGTTCTACCGTGACCGCTGGTCGCACGACAAGGTGGTCCGCTCCACGCACGGCGTGAACTGCACCGGCTCGTGCTCCTGGAAGGTGTACGTCAAGGACGGCATCATCACCTGGGAGGCGCAGCAGACCGACTACCCGTCGGTCGGCCCCGACCGCCCCGAGTACGAGCCCCGCGGTTGCCCGCGCGGGGCGGCCTTCTCCTGGTACACCTACTCGCCCACCCGGGTGCGCTACCCCTATGTACGGGGCGTGCTGCTGCAGATGTACCGGGAGGCCAAGCAGAGGCTCGGCGACCCGGTGGCGGCCTGGGCCGACATCGTCTCCGACCCCGAGCGCGCCCGCCGCTACAAGAAGGCGCGCGGCAAGGGCGGCCTGGTGCGGGCGAGTTGGGACGAGGCGGTGGAGATGGTCGCCGCCGCGCACGTGCACACCATCAAGGAGTACGGGCCGGACCGGCTGGCCGGGTTCTCGCCGATCCCGGCGATGTCGATGGTCTCCCACGCGGCGGGCGCCCGCTTCTACTCGCTGCTCGGCGGGGCGATGCTGTCGTTCTACGACTGGTACGCCGACCTTCCGGTGGCCTCACCGCAGATGTTCGGCGACCAGACCGACGTACCGGAGTCGGGGGACTGGTGGGACGCCGGGTACCTGATCATGTGGGGTTCGAACCTGCCGGTGACCCGGACGCCGGACGCGCACTGGATGGCCGAGGCCCGCTACCGCGGGCAGAAGGTCGTCGCCGTGTCGCCCGACTACGCGGACAACGTGAAGTTCGCCGACGAGTGGCTGCCCGCACAGCCGGGCACCGACGGGGCCCTCGCCATGGCCATGGGGCATGTGATCCTCAAGGAGTTCTTCGTCGACCGGGAGACGGAGTACTTCACGTCGTACGTGAAGCGGTACACCGACCTGCCGTTCCTGGTCACGCTGGACGAGGCGGCGGACGGGCCGGGAACGTACACGCCGGGCAAGTTCCTGACCGCCGCCGACCTCGGCGGCGAGCCCGCCACGGCCGAGCACGCGGAGTTCCGGACCGTACTCCTGGACGCGGCCACCGGAGGGCCGGTCGTGCCCAACGGCACCCTGGGGGACCGCTTCGGCGAGTCCGGCGCCGGGAAATGGAACCTCGACCTGGGTGACGTGGATCCGCTGCTGTCCGCCGACGGAGGCGGCGAGGCGCCGGTCGCCGTCGACCTGCCCCGCTTCGACGCCCCGGACGGCGGTGCGGGACGACTGCGGCGCGGCGTACCGGTGCGCCGGGTGGCGGGCCGCCTGGTGACCACGGTGTTCGACCTGCTGCTGGCGCAGTACGGGGTGGCCCGCGACGGACTGCCCGGCCGGTGGCCGGCCTCGTACGAGGATGCCGAGGAGCCGTACACCCCGGCCTGGCAGGCGGCGATCACCGGCGTGGACGCGGGCCGGGCGGCCCGTATCGCCCGGGAGTTCGCGGCCAACGCCGAGGAGTCCGGCGGCCGTTCGATGATCATCATGGGGGCGGGCACCAACCACTGGTTCCACTCCGACACCATCTACCGCGCGTTCCTGACCCTGACCACGCTCACCGGCTGCCAGGGCGTCAACGGCGGAGGCTGGGCGCACTACGTCGGGCAGGAGAAGGTCCGACCGATCACCGGCTACTCGGCGATCGCGACCGCCGCGGACTGGAACCGGCCGGCCCGGCTGATGATCCAGACCGCGTACTGGTACCTGCACAGTGACCAGTTCCGCTACGACCCGTTCTCCGCCGACACCCTCGCGGCGGCGGGGCAGCAAGGCCCGTTCGCGGGGAAGACCACCGCCGATGTGATCGCGCAGTCGGCACGGATGGGCTGGATGCCGTCGTATCCGACCTTCGACCGCAACCCGCTGGACCTCGCCGACGAGGCGGAGGCCGCGGGCCGCGACGTGGGCGCGCACGTCGTGGAGGAGCTGAAGTCGGGGCGACTGGGGTTCGCGGGTGAGGATCCGGACGCCCCGGAGAACCACCCGCGGGTGCTGACCGTGTGGCGGGCCAATCTGCTGGGCTCCTCGGCCAAGGGCAACGAGTACTTTCTCAAGCACCTGCTCGGCACCGACGCCTCGGTGCGGGCCAGGCAGGCGCCGCCGGACGCCCGTCCGCGGGATGTGGTGTGGCGGGAGGAGGCACCGGCGGGCAAGCTCGATCTGCTGCTGACGCTGGACTTCCGGATGACCAGCACGACCGTCTTCTCCGACGTCGTCCTGCCGGCTGCGACCTGGTACGAGAAGCACGACCTGTCCAGCACGGACATGCACCCCTTCGTGCACGCCTTCAACCCGGCGATCGCCCCACCCTGGCAGACCCGTACCGACTGGGACGCCTTCCACACCCTCGCCGAGGAGTTCAGCCGCCAGGCCGCCGGCCACCTCGGCGTACGCAAGGACGTCGTGGCCGCGCCGCTGCTGCACGACACTCCCGACGAACTGGCCACCCCGCACGGCCGGGTGCGGGACTGGAAGGCGGGGGAGTGCGAGCCGGTCCCGGGACGCACCATGCCGAAGCTGGTGACGGTCGAGCGGGACTACGGTGCGGTCGCCGACAAGATGGGCGCTCTTGGCCCGCTCCTCGACTCCATGGGCGCCACCACCAAGGGCATCACCTTCAAGGTCGACCGGGAGCTGGAGTATCTGCGGCACAAGAACGGCACCGTGCGCGGTGGCGCGGCCGACGGACGGCCCTCCATCGCCCGGGACGTGCACGCCTGCGAGGCGATCCTCGCCCTGTCCGGCACCACCAACGGGCACCTGGCCACGCAGGGCTTCCACACGCTCGAGACCCGCACCGGCACGCAGCTCGCGGACCTGGCCGCCGAGCACGAGGGCAAGCAGATCACCTTCGCCGACACCCAGGCCGCACCGGTCCCGGTCATCACCTCACCGGAGTGGTCGGGCTCGGAGACGGGCGGGCGCCGCTACTCGCCGTTCACCGTCAACGTCGAGCGCCTCAAGCCCTGGCACACCCTCACCGGCCGCCAGCACTTCTATCTCGACCACGACTGGATGACCGCGCTCGGCGAGCAGCTTCCGGTCTATCGTCCGCCGTTGAACATGGATGCCCTGTTCGACGAGCCGCGCCTGGGGGACGTCGGGGAACTGGGCGTGACGGTCCGCTACCTGACCCCGCACAACAAGTGGTCGATCCACTCCGAGTACCAGGACAACCTGTTCATGCTCTCCCTCTCGAGGGGCGGCCCGACGATCTGGATGAGCACGCAGGACGCGGCCAAGGTCGGAGTGAGCGACAACGACTGGGTGGAGGCCGTCAACCGCAACGGCGTCGTCGCCGCCCGCGCGGTCGTCTCGCACCGCATGCCGGAGGGCACCGTGTACATGCACCACGCCCAGGACCGGCTCATCGACGTGCCGCGCACCGAGACCTCCGGCCGCCGCGGCGGTATCCACAACTCCCTGACCCGGCTGCTGATCAAGCCGACCCATCTGATCGGCGGCTACGCCCAGCTGTCGTACGCCTTCAACTACCTCGGCCCGACGGGCAACCAGCGCGACGAGGTGACCGTCATCCGCCGCCGCGCCGACCAGGAGGTGCAGTACTGATGCCCCGTGGCGAAGCCACTATCGGACGCGTCATGGCCCAGATGGCGATGGTGATGAACCTCGACAAGTGCATCGGCTGCCACACCTGTTCGGTCACCTGCAAACAGGCATGGACCAACCGCACCGGCGTCGAGTACGTGTGGTTCAACAACGTCGAGACCCGCCCCGGCCAGGGATACCCACGCCGCTACGAGGACCAGGACACCTGGAAGGGCGGCTGGGAGCTCAACAAGCGCGGGAAGCTGGCGCTGAAGGCGGGCGGCAGGTTCAAGAAGCTGATCCAGATCTTCTCCAACCCCGTGCTGCCGTCCCTCGACGACTACTACGAGCCCTGGACGTACGACTACGAGACGCTGACCAACGCCCCGCTGCAGGAGCACACCCCGGTCGCCCGCCCCAAGTCGCTGATCTCGGGGAAGGACATGAAGATCTCCTGGTCGGCGAACTGGGACGACGACCTCGGCGGATCGGCGGCGACCAGCGAGAAGGACGTGCTGCTGAACGAGGTCGCGGAGAAGATCAAGTTCGAGTTCGAGCAGACCTTCATGTTCTACCTGCCGCGCATCTGCGAGCACTGCCTCAACCCGTCCTGCGCGGCCTCCTGCCCCTCCGGCGCGATCTACAAGCGCGAGGAGGACGGCATCGTGCTGGTCGACCAGGACCGCTGCCGCGGCTGGCGGATGTGCGTCACGGGCTGCCCGTACAAGAAGGTGTACTTCAACCACCGCACCGGCAAGGCCGAGAAGTGCACCTTCTGCTTCCCGCGCGTCGAGGTCGGCCTGCCCACCGTCTGCTCCGAGACCTGCGTGGGCCGGCTGCGCTACATCGGCCTGGTCCTCTACGACGCCGACCGCGTCCTGGAAGCCGCCTCCACACCCGACGAGAAGGGTCTTTACGAGGCCCAGCGGGGGGTCTTTCTGGACCCGCACGACCCGGACGTCATCGCCGCGGCGGAGAAGGCGGGTATCCCGCGGGACTGGGTCGAGGCCGCCCAGCGCTCCCCGGTCCATTCTCTGATCAACACCTTCGAGGTGGCCCTGCCGCTGCACCCGGAGTACCGGACGATGCCCATGGTCTGGTACATCCCGCCGCTGTCCCCGGTGGTCGACGCCGTCCGCGACACCGGCCGCGACGCCGAGGACCATCACAACCTTTTCGCCGCCGTCGACGCCCTGCGCATCCCCGTCGACTACCTCGCCCAGCTGTTCACCGCGGGCGACCCCGCACCCGTCGACGCGGTGCTGCACCGGCTGGCCGCCATGCGCTCGTACATGCGCGACATCAACCTCGGCCGCGAACCCAACGACGCCATCCCCGAGGCGGTCGGCATGAGCGGCGAGCAGATCTACGACATGTACCGGCTGCTGGCGCTGGCCAAGTACGACGAGCGGTACGTCATCCCCCCGGCCCACGCCGAACAGGCCCACAAGCTCGAGGAACTCGCCACCGAGTGCAGCCTGGACTACGAGGGCGGTCCCGGCATGGGAGGCTCCGGCCCGTTCGGCGAGACCTCCGGCGGCGCGGCCCCGATCGCGGTGGAGAACTTCCACGCCCTGCGCGACCGGCAGACCTCCGACACCCCCGCCGCCCCGACCGGAAAGGCCACCCGGGTCAATCTCCTCAACTGGGACGGCAAGGGTTCCCCGCCCGGCCTGTTCCCGGACGATCCGTCCGCCGGCGGAACCGGCGTCGGCGGAGACCGCGGCGGGGAGGTGGAGCCGAAACCATGAAAGCGATGAAAAGGAAGAGCACACGCACCGCCCGCACCGAGCCCTGGCACCCCCATGCCTGGCAGGCACAGTCCCTGCTGCTGTCCTACCCCGACGAGCAGTTCGCGCGGTGCCTGGCCCTGGCCGGTCGGGTCGCCCGCACCCTTCCCGACCCGGTCGCCCGCCCCCTGCTCAGCTTCACTGCACACGCCGAGCGGACCGCCCCCGCGGACCTGGCCGCCGCGTACGTGGCCACGTTCGACCACCGCAAACGCTGCTGCCCCTACCTGACGTACTACGCGCACGGCGACACCAGGAAGCGCGGCATCGGCCTGCTGCGACTGAAGCAGACCTACACGGCGGCCGGTTGGAGCCTGGGCGACGACGAACTGCCCGACCACCTCGCCGTCGTCCTCGAATTCGCCGCCACCGACCCGGCCCCCGGAGTACGTCTGCTCACCGAACACCGCGCCGGCCTGGAGCTGCTGCGTCTGGCCCTGAACGACGAGGACTCGCCGTGGGCCCATGTGCTGGATTCCGTATCGGCCACTCTCCCCGCCCTGGCCGGCGACGACCGCGAGGCCGTCGTGCGCCTGGCCATCGAGGGCCCGCCCGAGGAGCAGGTCGGCCTCGACCCGTACGCGTCCCCCGTGTTCCTGCCCGACCCCGTCGTAGGAGGTCCCCGATGACCGCGCCCGCGCAGCAGGTCACCCTGGCGGCCGAGACCGGCACCGGCGGCATCCTCCTGTGGGTCGTGCTGCCGTACGTGGTCCTCGCGGTGTTCGTCCTCGGCCACGTCTGGCGCTACCGCTACGACAAGTTCGGCTGGACGACCCGCTCCTCCCAGCTGTACGAGAGGCGGCTGCTGCGCATCGGCAGCCCGCTGTTCCACTTCGGGATCCTGGTCGTGCTCCTCGGCCACATCGGTGGCCTGGTCATCCCGGAGAGCTGGACCGAAGCGGCCGGTATCAGCGAGCACGCCTACCACGTGTCGGCGGTGGTCCTCGGGACGATCGCGGGCGTCGCCACCGTGGGCGGACTGGCGATCCTGATCTACCGGCGCCGTACCGTCGGCCCGGTCTTCTCGGCCACCACCCGCAACGACAAGGCCATGTACGTCTCCCTGACGGTGACCATCGTCCTGGGCCTGGCCGCCACGGTGGCCGCGAACGTCGTGGGCGGCGGCTACAACTACCGGGAGACGATCTCCCCCTGGTTCCGCTCGATCTTCTACTTCCAGCCCGACCCGGCCCTGATGACCGAGGCCCCGGTGCTGTTCCGGCTCCACGCGCTCAGCGCTCTGCTGCTGTTCGCGTTCTGGCCCTTCACCCGGCTCGTCCACATGCTCACCGCGCCGCTGGGCTACCTGACCCGCCCGTACATCGTCTACCGCAGCCGCGACACCCGGCTCGGCGCTCGTGCCCCACGTCGCGGCTGGGAACGCGCGGGGTCATGAGCAGCGGGTCCACCGGGCCCGCCGGCAGCAGGAGGTCTCCTTCCGCCCGTCGCAGCGGACGGACTGCTTCACCCCGGATCATGCCGACGGCCCGGCTGCTGAGAGCCTGTGTCATATCCCCGGCCGGGCGCGCGACGCCTGGCACGCACACTCGCCGCGTTGCCGAAACGCCCACGTGACTCCGCCACGAGGGCGCTCCGGCGCCTTGCGATCGCACGCACCAGACGCCGCGCGCTGATCCGACCGGGGATATGACACAGGCTCTGAGCCGGACGCGGCCCGACGATCACGTGGCCGGGCATGGCGATGGCTGTTCGTGTCAGTGCTCCCCGACCGGGGCACGCCAGGTCAGCGTGGTTCCGCCGCCGGGTGGACTGGTGAGTTCGAGTGCTCCCCCCAGCTGCTCGGCGCGCTCGGCCATGTTGCGCAGGCCGCTGCGGCGCCCTTCGGGCGGGATGCCGACGCCGTCGTCCGTGACAGTGAGGGTCACTTCGACGGCGTCCGTTTTCAGACTCACGTCTACTCGGCTCGCGTGGGCGTGGCGGGCCGCGTTGGTCAGCGCCTCGGACAGTACGGCCACCACGTGGTCGGCGATCTCCGGGGGCACGTTGGTGTCCAGCAGGCCTTCCATCCGGAGGCTGGGGGCGAAACCGAGGACCGGGGCCGCTTCCCCGGCGGCCCGTGCCGCGCGGGAGCGCAGTGTCTCCTTACCGCTGGTCTCTCGCGCGCGGAGCCCGAAGATCGTCGAACGGATGATCTTGATGGTTTCGTCCAGGTCGTCGACCGCTCGCAGGACCCGCTCGGACGCGTCGGGGTGGTCAATGAGGCGTCCGGCGCTCTGCAGCGTCATCCCGGTGGCGAAGAGCCGCTGGATCGCCAGGTCGTGCAGGTCCCGGGCGATGCGGTCCCGGTCGGCGAGCAGCGCGATCTGTTCGGCGTCGGCCCGTCGCTCGGCCAGTTCCATGGCCACGGCCGCCTGTCCTGCGAAGACCATCAGCGGTCCGGTCTCCGCCTCGGCGAAGACGGTGCGTCCGGCGGCCCGTACCAACAGCAGCACACCACGGACTCCGTCCCCGGTGCCGATGGGCACGGCCACGGCGGGTCCCAGCCCGCTGAACCGCGGCGGACCGGCCGAGATGCGCTCGTCGCGCGTGACGTCCGCGCTCGTCACGGGCTCGGCAGCGGAGAACGCCGCGCCGGTCAGGCTGCCTTCGACCGGCAGCACCAGGCCGCGGTGCGCGTCCGCCTCCTGGCCGATGGCCAGCTCCACCGCCAGGGTGTCGGTGTTCGTCACCGGCACGGCGACCACGGCCAGCTCGGCACCGGCGATCTCCCGTGCCCGCTCGGCGATGACCCCGAGGACCTCGATGCGCGGGCTGCCGGACATCAGGCTGTGGGTGATCTCCCCGCTCGCCCGCAGCCAGCGCTCGCGCTGGGTGGACTCCTCGTACAGGCGGGCGTTGTCGATCGCCACACCGGCCGCCACGGCCAGAGTGGACAGGACCGACTCGTCCTCCTCGTCGAACTGCCCGCCGCCGCGCTTCTCGGTGAGGTAGAGGTTGCCGAAGACATGATCGCGGACCCGGATCGGAACGCCGAGAAAGGTGTTCATCGGCGGGTGGTGAGGCGGGAAACCGTACGAGGCAGGGTGGTCCGAGAGCTTCGCCAGCCGCAGCGGCTCCGGATGCCTGATCAACTCGCCGAGGATGCCGTGTCCGGAAGGGAAGGGGCCGATCCTGGCGATCTCCTCCTCGGTCACGCCGACCGTCAGGAACTCCGACAGCCGCTTACCGTCCGGTCCGATGACACCGAGGGCCGCGTACTGGGCTTCGACCAGCGCTGCCGCGGCTTCCACGATGCTCCGCAGGGCCTGCTCCAGGTCCAGTTCGCGTCCCACCGACAGGACGGCCTCCAGCAGACTGTGCACCCGGTCCCGTGTACCGCGGGCCGCGTCCAGCCGGGCCTGGAGCTCTTCCAGCAGCTCGTCCAGCCTGAGCTGGGGCAACCGGACGCGGCTGTCCTTGGCGCTCTCCACCGCTCATTCCTCCGTGTGCGTTCCCCGTGGCGACCGGCAGGAACGACAGATCGTTCCTGCGGCCTCACCGTATCGGGCCGGGGCCGTGTGGCGGAACGGGGGCGGGAGCCCAGCCGACCGGTGGCAGGACGACGAGCGGCCTGAAGGCCGGAGCAGATGTCCGGGCCTTCAGGCCGCCGCGCACCCGTGGTGACGGGGTCTCACCTCTCCGGGAGCCGGGCGACGACGTACTCGGTGAGGTCGAGGAGGCGGTTGGTGTAACCCCATTCGTTGTCGTACCAGCCGAAGACCTTGACCAGGTTGCCGTGCGCCTGGGTGAGCGGGGCGTCGAAGACGCAGGAGGCCGGGTCACCGACGATGTCCCGGGAGACGATCGGGGCGTCGGACACCCGCAGGATCCCCTTCAGAGCCCCGGCGGCGGCCTCGCGGAAGGCGGTGTCGACCTCGTCGGCGGTCACCTCCCGGTCGAGGACGACGGTCAGGTCGGTGAGGGAGCCGTCCTCGACGGGGACGCGGACGGCGAGGCCGTCGAGGGTGCCGGCAAGCTCCGGCAGGACCAGGCCGACGGCGCGGGCGGCGCCGGTGCTGGTGGGGATGATGTTGACGGCGGCGGTGCGGCCACGGCGCGGGTCCTTGTGCGGGCCGTCGAGGACGACCTGGTCGTTGGTGTAGCCGTGGATGGTGGTCATCAGGCCCTTGTCGATACCGAAGGCCTCGTCCAGGACCTTCACCATCGGGGCCACGCAGTTGGTGGTGCACGAGGCGTTGGAAACGACGTGGTGCCCGTCCGGGTCGTACGTGCCCTCGTTGACGCCCATCACGATGGTGGCGTCGACGTTCTTGCCGGGTACCGACAGCAGCACCTTGCGGGCCCCGCCCCCGAGGTGCGCTCCGGCGTCCTCGCGGGTGCGGAAGCGGCCGGTGGACTCGATGACGACGTCCACGCCGAGGCCCGCCCAGTCCAGGGCGGCGGGGTCGCGTTCGGCGGTCACGGCGATGCGGTGGCCGTCGACGGTGATCGACGTGTCGTCGTGCTCGACGGTGCGGCGCAGCCTGCCGTAGGTCGAGTCGTAGGCGAGCAGGTGGGCGAGGGCCGCCGGGGAGGTGAGGTCGTTGACCGCCACCACCTCGATCGGCGTGCCGGTGCCCGCCTCCGCGCGCTCCAGCACACAGCGCAGGTAGTTGCGCCCGATACGCCCGAAGCCGTTGATTCCCACCCGCACGGTCATCTTCCTCGTCCCTTCCTTCGGTGTCCGACTGGCCGGGACCAGTCTGCGAGCGTGGGGGAGGAGCGGGGATGGGCCGTACGGGGG
>NZ_VJZE01000183.1 GCF_009377205.1 Streptomyces phyllanthi | reverse complement strand
GGGGCGGGGGCATGGTTGAGGCTCCTTCGGCACGGCTCCGAGGTCTGCGGGACACGACCGCCGTGCCCCGTCGTCCATCAGAGCCCGAGGGCCGCCGCACCGCGCGCGGCCGGACACCATTAGCGGGACGCCGGACCGCCGAGCGGGTGACCCCGCCGTCACCGACGGCCCGGCCCGCGCGCCCTGGTCGGGCGGGCCCTGGCCGGACGGCACGCCTAACCGGACAGCGAGACCAGCTCCTTCTCCAGGCCCCTCCCCCGCTTCTCCACGACGGCCCCGGCGACATCCGTCAGTTTGCGGTTGGTGCCCTGGGAGATACGGCGCAGGACACCGAAGGCGGCGTCGGCGTCGCAGCCCAGGACGTGCATGACCATGCCGCACGCCTGGTCGACGACCGGCCGGGAGCGCAGCGCGGCGCCCAACTGGTCGAGTTCGGTGAGCGCGGCGCGGTAGGAGCGGTCGCGTACGAGGCAGGTCGCGGCGAGGTTCCCGAGCGCACCGGCCGCCCCGTGCGGGGCGCGTTCCAGGGTGCCGGGCCGGAAGCTGTAGAGGCTGAGGGTCACCGTCAGGCCCGAGCGCCGGAACGGGATGGTGACGCTGGACCGTACGCCCGAGTCGAGAGCCATGGCGCGGTACTCCGGCCAGCGCTCCTCTCGCAGCAGGTCCCCCGAGTCGACGGGCTCGCCGCGTTCGAGCGCGGTGGGGATCGGGCCGTCACCGGAGCGGAGCTGCACCGAGACCAGCCCGGCGAGATCGGGGTGGGTCACCGCGGCGGGCCGGTCCGTACCGTCCTCGGACACCATGCTGCTCGCGCCGCAGCAGTCGCTGGTGCAGCGGGCGGCCTGTTCGGCGAGCTCCGACAGCCTCCGCCCCGGGAGGGCGGATTCGGGCGACTCGGCGCCCAGACGGCCGAGACGTTCGGTTTCCGGCATGCTTCACGCCTCCTCTCTCCCCGCGCGTTCCCGTTCCCTCTCCCCGCGCGTTCCCGTCTACCTGCGGGAAAAACGGGCCCGGCGGGTTCCGGCGCGGCTGTCCCCGGTACGGCGGGTACGCGTTACGTTCGTTCGCATGACGCAGACGGACGAATTCGGTGAGGAGCTCGCGGATTTCGTGCGCCGTGTCGCCGAGCTCAAGGCGGCCCGGTCGGTACCGAGCGACGATCTGCCGACGGTACTCGACGCGGCGATATTCGAACTCGACCATGTGGCGGACCAGTTGTGGCCGTGGTATCAGCGGCTTGCCACGAACGGCTCGACCGGCGGCGCCTCGTCGGACCGCCAGGAGCTCCAGCTGCTGAAGGCGGTCTTCCAGCGGCTGCCGCTGCCCGTCGCCCTGGTGGACCGCGAGACGGTGGTGCGCCGGCTGAACTTCGCGGCGACCTCCTTCACCGGAGTGCGGGCGGGCTACGCCACGGGCAGACCGCTGACCGGGTTCCTCGCGCACGCGGACCGGGTGGCGTTCCGCACCCAGGCCGCGGCGGTGGCGCGCGGCGAGGGCGACCGCAGTCTCACCGTCCATCTCCAGCAGCGCCCGGCGGTGCCGGTACGCGCGACGCTGACCGCACTGCGGCCCAGCAACGAGCCGCGCACCGCCGTCCTCGTCGTGCTGCAGCCCGCGGACACCCGTGTCCCGGCCCCCGACAGTCCCGTACGCCCGCTGCCGGACCTGACCGAGGCGACCCGGCACGCGGCGCTGATGGACCTGCTGGACACGATGACCACGAACCTGCTCACGGCACCGCCCGGCCAGGCCCTCGACCGGGCCGCGCGGGTGCTGCACGGGCGGTTCGCGGACTGGGTGGTGGCCGACGCGGGCTCGCCCCGGCTCTCCCGTACGACCGTGCTGGGGCCCTCGGACGAGGGGGCGGCGGCCGTGGCCGCGCAGGACCCCGCCTCCTGTCCCCTGGTGGTGGAGGCGGCGCGCGGCGGCTCCCCGGCCCTCCAGGTGCGCCCGGACGACCCCGACTCCTTCGGCCACGACGACGCGGGCGCCCCGGTCCTCGTACGGGCCGACGTCACGTCGCTCCTGTGCGTCCCGCTGGCCGCCCCGGACGGCCACGTCCGCGGCGTCCTCACCCTGTTCCGCTCGGGCGCGCGCCTGGCCTTCTCGATGGCCGAGGCCCAGGCGATGGACCTGATGTCCCGTCACATAGCGCTGGCGATGAGAGCGGTGTGAGGGCGCGCCCCGCAGGGGCGCGGGGAACCGCGCGAGACACCACGACCGACCCGCGCCGTCCCCACGGACCTCATCCCGTCCCCACGGACCTCACCCCGTCCCCGCGGACCTCGCTCCGCCCGACCCTGCGGAGCGCTACGCGGCGTCCCGCATGACCTGTTCCCGCAGCCGGTCGCAGCAGCGGCTGATCAACCGGGACACGTGCATCTGCGAGATCCCCAGCTGCTCGGCGATACGGCTCTGCGTCATGTCGTCGAAGAACCGCATGTACAGGATGGCCCGCTCCCGCTCCGGCAGCGCCGCCAGACGCGGCTTGACGGCCTCGCGGTCGACCACGGTGTCGAGCGCCGGATCCGGCGAACCGAGCGCGTCACTCAGCGAGTACCCGTCCTCGCTGCCGGGCAGCTCCGCGTCCAGGGAGAGCGCGGTGAAGCTCTCCAGGGCCTCCAGGCCGACCCGGACGTCCTCCTCGCTCATACGGGCGTGTTCGGCGATCTCGGCGACGGTGGGCCGTCGGCCGGAGATGGTCTGGGCAAGGTCCTGGCAGGCGAACCGCACCCGGTTGCGCAGGTCCTGGACGCGACGCGGCACGTGCAGGGTCCACATGTGGTCGCGGAAGTGGCGCTTGATCTCACCGGTGACGGTGGGGACGGCGTAGCTCTCGAAGGCGTTGCCGCGCTCGGGGTCGTACCGGTCGACGGCCTTGACCAGTCCGAGGGCGGCGACCTGGCGCAGGTCCTCGTAGCTCTCGCCGCGGCTGCGGAACCGGCCCGCGAGCCGTTCGGCCATGGGCAGCCACGCCTCGACGATCTCGTCGCGGAGCGTGTCGCGCTGCGGGCCCGGGGGAAGCTGGGCGAGCGTGCGGAACGCCTCCGCGGTGTCCGGGGCGTCGTCGTGCGGGTGGTGCTTCGCGCTTGCCTGAGTTCGCATGGTGCGTCGCAACTCCCTAGGGGGTGCTCTGGGTTGGACAGTCACCGCGGGAGTGGGAGCGCGCCCGTGCTCAGCCGGGCACACCCGTGGCGAGGGTTCGCCGCTCCCACGGACGTGCCTCCTGTCCGAAGCACTGTGGGTGCGCCTGCCCGGGCGTATGTGAGGCAAACACATCGGCCGGCGAACGCGTGGGACACGGGCACGGCGGACGACGGCGCCCGGGGCGGCTGCACGGCGGAGCATGACCGCCGGCAGGTTTTCCGGAAGGCGCTCGGGTCACTCGGGACGTGCCGTTTCCACACCCTCGCATTCCGGGAGGTCCCGCATGAGCACCAAGGTCGCCGACCACGTCCTGCAACGGCTGCGTGAGTGGGGTGTGGACCAGGTCTTCGGCTACCCGGGCGACGGCATCAACGGTCTGCTCGCCGCGTGGGGGCGGGCCGAGAACCAGCCGCGGTTCGTGCAGTCGCGGCACGAGGAGATGTCCGCGTTCCAGGCCGTCGGCTACGCCAAGTTCAGCGGCCGCCTCGGGGTGTGCGCCGCCACGTCCGGGCCCGGCGCGATCCACCTCCTCAACGGTCTGTACGACGCCAAGCTGGACCATGTCCCGGTGCTGGCGATCGTGGGCCAGACGCACCGCAGCGCGATGGGCGGCTCGTACCAGCAGGAGGTGGACCTGCACACTTTGTACAAGGACGTCGCCTCGGACTTCGTGGAGACGGTGACGGTGCCCGAGCAGCTGCCGAACGTGCTGGACCGGGCCATCCGCACCGCGTACGCGCGCCGTTGCCCCACTGCCGTGATCATCCCCGGCGATGTCCAGGAGCTCGACTACTCGGCCCCCACGCACGAGTTCAAGATGGTCCCCTCCAGCCTGGACCGCAGCGCGTGGACCGCGGTTCCCTCGCAGGAGTCGCTGGAGCGGGCGGCCGAGATCCTCAACTCCGGTGACAAGGTGGCCGTTCTGGTGGGCCAGGGTGCCCGCGGGGCCCGCGCCGAGGTGGAGCAGATCGCCGAGCTGCTGGGCGCGGGGGTCGCCAAGGCACTGCTCGGCAAGGACGCACTGAGCGACGAACTGCCGTACGTCACCGGCGCGATCGGCCTGCTGGGGACCCGCCCGTCGTACGAGCTGATGCGCGACTGCGACACACTGCTGACCATCGGCTCGTCCTTCCCGTACTCCCAGTTCCTGCCGGAGTTCGGCAAGGCGCGGGCGATCCAGATCGACATCGACCCGCACATGGTGGGGATGCGCTACCCGTACGAGGTGAACCTGATCGGGGACGCGCAGGCGACGTTGCGGCGCCTGATCCCGATGCTGGACGGGGACCGGGGCCGTGAGTGGTACGACACGGTGTGCGCGAACGTCGTCCGCTGGCGTGACGTGATGGAGCGGCGCGCCCAGCTGTCGGCGGACCCGATCAACCCGGAGTACGTCGCCCACGTACTGGACCCGCTGCTGCCGGGCAACGCGATCATCTCCTCGGACTCCGGTTCGGCGGCGAACTGGTACGCGCGGCACCTCACGATGCGGGACGGTATGCGGGGGTCCCTGTCGGGCACGCTGGCGACGATGGGCTGCGGGGTGCCGTACGCGATCGGTGCGAAGTTCGCGCATCCGGACCGTCCGGCGATCGCGCTGGTCGGGGACGGCGCGATGCAGATGAACGGTATGGCGGAGCTGATCACGGCGGCCAAGTACAAGGACCGCTGGGAGGACCCGCGGCTGGTCGTGGGCATCTGGAACAACCACGATCTGAACCAGGTGACGTGGGAGATGCGGGCGATGGAGGGCGCGCCGTCCTTCCTGCCCTCACAGGAGCTCCCGGACGTCCAGTACGCCGCCTTCGCCCGCTCGCTGGGCCTGACGGGCATCCGCGTGGAGAAGCCCGAGGACGTGGAGGCCGGCTGGCGTGCGGGCCTGGAGGCGGACGGCCCCGCGGTGATCGAGTTCCTGACGGACCCCGCGGTCCCGCCGGTCCCCCCGCACGCGACCTGGCAGCAGATGGAGTCCACGGCCGCGTCGATCCTGAAGGGCGACGCGGACCGGGGTTCGATGGTGCGGCAGGGCTTCAAGTCGAAGGTGCAGGAGTTCCTGCCGGGGCGGGAGAAGAAGCACTAGCCGCCTTGCTGAACGGCGCGCACGGGATGACGCGGGGCTGCCTTCTCCTCTCGGCGCCCTGCTCTCGACGCCCTGCTCTCGACGCCGTCGCGGCCAGGATCGCCCGGCCGTGACGGCGCGGGCTTCTCAGGCGACCCGGTAAGCCGGGGGGTCCTGCGCCTGGGCCCACTCCTGTGCGCCGACGAGGTCACGGACGTGATCGCGTGATGCCTCTGCCAGGCGCTTGGCCCGCTTCATGTCCGGGTGGACGAGCTCGCCGCCGTACTTGAGTACGCGTCCGTCGACCAGGACGGTGTCGACCTCCGCACGGGTGGCCTGGAAGACGATCTGGTGGCAAGGGTTGGTCAGCGGGACCATGGACGGCGTGTCGGCCCGCAGCAGCACCAGGTCCGCCAGCTTGCCGGGCGTGATCGATCCCAGTGACGAACCCAGTCCCAACGCGTTGGCCCCGCCCTGCGTCGCGTAGTGGATCACGTCCTCGGTACGGAGGTCGTTGTTGTGGACGGTCTTGCCTTCGGCGTGCGCTTCGAGGTGGTCAAGGCCGCGGTCGGCGTTGAGAGTCGCCCGCATGGCGGAGAACATGTCCGAGCTCCACCAGACGCTGGTGTCCATGGACAGGGAGATGGGAATGCCGTGGCGCCTGATCTTCCCGGTGGGCGGATAGCCCTGGCCGGCGTTGAGCTCGCTCTCGGCGGAGATCGACACGTTGCCGCCCGTGTCCGCGATCATCCGGTAGGAGTCGTCCCCGAGGGATGACGCGTGCACGTAGGTGTTCGTGGGCAGCAGGAAGCCGTTGTCGTGCAGGATCTTGATGCCGAGGTCGAGGGGAAAGCCCCAGACGCCTGCGTGCTGAGTGACCATGAGGTCCCGGTCGCGGGCGAACTCCCACGCCGGCCGGTCCGGGAACGCCGTGTCCCAGGGCGCGTCCCATGCCAGTTGGAGGGTGACGAGCTGGTTCTTGGAGGAGAAACGGGTGCGCAGCAGACGGTCCACGTCACCGTTGCCGATCCACTCCTGCGGTGGGGCGAAGATGTTGCCGTAGGCCAGGCGCGCCCGCCCCTTGGAGTCGAAGAGGGCGTCCGCGGCGGCGTCGGCGTGTTCGGGAGTGTGCAGCACCTGCGACCAGTCCAGGCTGGTGGTCACACCGCTGTTGAGGGCTTCGACCATGGACAGGTAGTTGCCGGCGTACACGTCCTCGGGACGCCAGTGCTTGCTCCAGTCCTTGTATATCCACTGCAGGTAGTTCTGGATGGTCCATTCCGCCCCGACGCCGCGCACCACCGTCTGCCACATGTGCCGGTGCGTGTCGATCATGCCGGGCATGAGGATGCGGTCGCGTCCGTCGATGACGGCGGCGCTCGCCGGGGCCGGCACGTTGCGTCCGACCGCGCGGATGGTGGAGCCGACGACGAGGACGTCGGCGTTGTGCTGAACACCGAGCTGGGGGTCGCCGGTCACCACGGTGGCGCCGCGGAAGACGATCGGGCGGCCGGACTGGAAGGAAGGTGTCCGGGCGGGCGCCTCCGGCCGGGCGGCGGCCGTGGCGCCCAGCCCGAGGGCCGTGACTCCGAGACCCGTACCGGCTCGGGCCAGGAAGGATCTGCGCCCCAGTGGGGGCTTGGAGCGGTCGTGCGGGTCTTGCTGGGTGTCCGAAGGCGACGGCGTGTCACTGTGCATCACGCACTCCGATTCTCTGGAGACGCCCGGAGGCGTCATTGGATGTTCTTGAATCCCGGCCGACCGGAGGGATTCATCAGGTTGTGGTCACATGCGGCCTGAGGGCCGAACTGCGGCCGAGGTGTCGGCGCGCACCGGGGCCGCGGCAGACGGGTGGTGGAGTACCGCCGGGCGGCGTGGCGCGGGCCGCGGGCTCGTCAATGAGGCCGTTGAGAACTGGAGGCGCAGGCGAGGCACACCGCGATGCGGTGATGCTCCGGCAGGGCCTGGAGGGCCGCTACGACATCCGAGCCGACCAGGTGGTCGAGTGCCTGTGCTTGCGTCGAACGCGGAATCGCCGGGCCGTACGGCTGGTCGGCGGGCGCCAGGCGCCAGTCGTCGACCTGCTCCGTCTCCCCGCACTGCCGCTCCCGCCGCCTCTTGCGGGAGGAATTGATGAAGGTGTCGGCGAGGATCCGGTGGAGCCAGGCCTTGAGGTCGGCGCCTTCGCCGAACTCATGGAAGAACGCGTACGCGTTCACGTAGGCCTCCTGGACCAGGTCTTTGGCGTCGGCTCGGTCGCACGTCAGGCGCAGCGCGGCCGAGTACAGCGTGGCCAGCAGGTCCAGGGCCTGTTCGAAGCGGGCATCGCGCTCGGTGTCCGACGCGTCGGCCTGCCGGAGGATCGTGTCCGTGGGGTCCTCGGCACGGATGGCCGGACGGTGCGAACCGACGCTTCGACTGCCGGAAGCCGGAGCCGGCTGCACCGGGCAGGCCCGGATGGTACGGCGATGACGTCCGCGCCCGGCGGGCGGTTGTGTGCCGGCGTCCAGGCGGTCGTCGTATGCGCGCTGCCCTCGGTGCCGGCCGCTACGACGTTGCGCCTGGCTCTGTCTCGGGCCGTCGGCCTTGGGGCTGGTGGCGGGTTGAGGCATTGACGGTCATCTCCTCGGACAGGTGCGTCCTTCGTTGTCGCTGCAGGGGGACTGCGGTCGCGGGGCCGCCGCGCGCAGGTGTTGCTGCGCTGCTCGCAGGTGGCGGCCGACGCCGACGAGTGGTGGTCGCCGCCGACGGGTGGTGGTCGCCGTCTGGCCCAAGAGCCCTGACCGTGGGGGGTGACCGCAGAGTGGGCCCGGCGGACGCCGGAGGACCAGTGCCACGTCGGCGCGGCGGCGGCGGGTGGGGCGACGCCTGTCCGTGGCTGTGGCTGGTACGCCGGCCCACCGCCGCGGGCTCCACGTCTCCCCGGGCATCAGCCCTGGCCGGGGTGCCCTGTGCGGCGGGCGGCGGCGTGGGGCCCGCCGGTCCGGGGGGCGTCCGGGTCACCGGACGGCGGGCTGTCACAGGGCGGTGCGACGCGACCGGCGGTCACCGGACCCCCGGATGGGCTGTCACCGTCCGGCGCGCACGGTCAGGCAGGCGTCGCGGAAGTGGCCGCCAGCGCGGTGAGGATACGGGGCAGGGTCGCGGCGATCTCCTGGTCCTTGGCGGCGTGGACGTCGGCGAAGCGCTCCCCGGAGCTCGGCACGGCCAGCCTGAGGTCCTCGACGACCGTTCCGCCCGCGATGCCCGCGGACCTGCGGACGTCGTCCTGGGCCCACACGCCGCCGTACTGCCCGAAGGCGGCTCCGATGACGGCGACCGGCTTTCCGCTGATCGCGCTCTGGCCATAGGGGCGCGAGAGCCAGTCGATGGCGTTCTTCAGCACGGCGGGCATGGTGCCGTTGTACTCGGGCGAGCACAGCAGGAGGGCGTCCGCGCCGGCCACTGCGGCGCGCAGGGCCTGTGCGGAGGGAACGTTCCCGGGGGTGTCGATGTCCTCGTTGTAGAAGGGCAGGTCTGCGAGTCCTTCGTAGATCTCGACCTCGACGCCTTCGGGGGCGTGCACGACGGCCGACTCGGCCAGCTGCCGGTTGTGGGATCCGGTCCTGAGGCTGCCGACCAGGGCGAGGATGCGGGTGGTCATGGCTGTTCCTTTGCTGCGGGGGCGGGGCGAGGTCACTGCCTGCGCGCGTCGACGTCTCACCGAGGCGAAAACTTGTAGGCGCAAACAAATTAAACTTAACGTGCACGCGCAAGCAACCAAGTAGGATGGAGACATGAAACACACCCAGGACGTGCCGCCCCTGTCGGATGACGAGCTCGCCCTCATCCCGTCGCTCAAGCCCGCCGTGGAGGCCATGATGCGGGCCTTCGACACCGATCTGGTCCGCGCGCACCGGATGTCGCACACCGAGTACGTCGCCCTGATGTTCCTGTCCGAGGCGCCGGAGGGCACGCTGCAACTGAGTGATCTGGCCGCTCGCTGCCAGCAGTCCCTCAGCACGATCAGCCGCGCTGTCGGACGGCTCGAAGCGGAAGGGCTGATCCGCCGCGAGAAGTCGCTCAAGGACGCCCGCGCCTCCAACGCGGTCCTCACCGACGCCGGCCTCGCCAGGTTCGAGGAGGCCTGGCCCACCCACGTCGCCAGCCTCCGCCGCCACCTCTTCGACCAGTTGGAGGGCGTCGACCTGCATGCCCTGGCGATGGCGTTCCAGCGGATCGCCACGGCGGGCGGCGAGGCTCCGCACATCGCCGCGGGCCCCTCACGCCGCACATGAGGCGACGCCGCGCGCCGCGGTCCCGGTCGCGCCTTCGGCGGCCGACCGAGGCCACGCGGCGCGGCCCCGGAGTCCGGGCCGTGGCGAGGCATGTACGACACGGCCCCCGGTCGCCGACGGGGACACAGCAGCGTCGGGTCGGGAGCCGGGGCCGCCCCTGCCACGGGCGGCATGCCGCCCGTGGCTCCGGAGGCGGGCCGGCGCCGACCCGCACGGCGCGTACCAGGGCCTGGGCACGCGGGTGACCGGTCGCCCGAGGCCCCGGTGGAGGTGGAGCAGGTCCGGTCAGTGGACGGCGACCTCACCGTGGCCCTGCCGGGGGCGGACCAGAACCACCAGGCACAGCACCGCCAGGGCCATGGAGGTCAGCATGACCAGGCCCATCGGCAGCGAGCTGTTCTGGCCGAAGAGGCCGACCAGGGAAGAGCCGGCCGCGCCGAAGAGGAACTGCAGCCCTCCCAGCAGAGCGGAGGCCGCACCGGACGCATGGCGGCCCAGGTTCTGGCCGAGGGTCATGGTGGCCGGGATGGCCATGCCGATACCGGAGAGGAACACGAACTGGGTGATCCAGGATCCGGCGAAGCTCTCGCCCAGCAGAGCGGTGATCAGTACCTGGGCGAGTGCGGCCGTCGCGGTCAGGGCGACGGACGCGGCCAGCAGGGTGTTGATCCGCAAGCGGTGGGCCAGCTTGGCGAATACGGCGCCGGCGATGAGCTGGCCCACGGAGTTGACCGCGAAGATCAGCGCGAAGACGCCGGCGGAGACGCCGTGGATGTGCTCGAAGACGAAGCTGGATCCGCTGATGTAGCCGAACAGCGCCGCCGAGGAGAAACCCAGCACCAGGGTGTTGCCCAGGAAAGCCCGGTGACAGGCCAGGCGCCCCATCGCCCGGAACGTGTCGGCCGGACCGCCCTGGTGGCGTTGCTCCGGCGCGAGCGTCTCCGGCACCTTGGCGATCACTGCGACCAGCAGCACAGCGCCGAGGGCGCACAGCGCCACGAAGATGGCCCGCCAGGAGGAGACGGCGAGGATCCCACCGCCGATGACGGGCGCGATGACGGGGGCGACGCACAGGATCTGGCCGAGCAGCGCCATGTAGCGGGGCACGTCATGCCCGCGGAAGCGGTCAGCGATGACCGCTCGAGCGAGCACCATGCCGGCCGCTCCGGCGATGCCCTGGATGAAGCGGGTGGCCAGGAGGACACCGATGCTGGGGGCTAGCGCGCAGGCGAGGGCGGAGACGACGAATCCGGCACAGCCGACGATCAGGGGTCGGCGGCGCCCGAGAGCGTCACTGACGGGGCCGATGAGGAACTGGCCGACGACCACGCCGGCCAGAAATGCCGTCAGAGTGAGCTGGATGGCCGAGGGGCCCGTGTGCAGCGCGGCACTCATGGCGGGAAAGCCGGGCACGTACATGTCGATGGCGAACGGGCCGAGCGCGGTCAGGAGCCCGAGCACAAGCAGCATGTTCCTGCGCTCCCCCGGCCCCTGGAACGCGGCAGAAACGCCACGCTCCGCAGTGTGGCCTTCGAGCGTCTCGACGCCCTGCGGGGCGTGACCCATGGCGGCATCCGCCGGCCGCCGGTGCCGCCGGCCGACCCGAAGGCCGCGGTTCGAGGTGAGGGGGCGGATGGTCATGACTCTCCCTGCGGTGGGGCGGACGCGGCGCTTTCGGCGCCACGGGCTGCAACTTGCTGGCGCGAGCAAGCATATAGATTGCACGCGCAAGCAAGCTGTGACTTCCGCCTCGGTACGGACCTGCCGCTCGTGGCCCTCCCCGTCGGGTGATGAAGACCTGGTGGCACCCTGGGCCGACCTCTGTCCCGCGGCCCCTGAGCCGCCGCCGCCTTCAACGGCCGCCGTCGGCGAGCATCACCGTGGGTCCCACCGCGGTCGGGCCCGGGACGGTCCGGCGTCGCGTGCACGCAGAACGCGCCGCCCCGCTGCAGGGCAAGCCTTTGGGCAAGCCCTACGACCCAGGCCGCAAGGTCCTTTCGCCGCGCCGCCGGGCTAGGAGGGGCTGCCCGTGCCGAGCAGCGGCGCGATCTTCTCCGCGTACTCCCTGACAGCCTCACGCACCAGGTGCGCCGGCGGGTGGAGCGTGACGTTGCGAAGCCCGGCCGCTTCCAGCCCCCGCAGGACATCGGCGATCTCGTTCGCCGTACCCGTCAGCGTGGTCATGCGGATGATCTCCTCGGTCAGCACCTCCTCCTCGCCGGGCAGCAGGTGGGACAGGTGTCCGCGGTGGGTCTCCTGGTAAAGCCGGTCACGGGGGACGTCGAGGCGGGCGAGCACCTTGCGCTCATAGAGCTCCAGGCGGTCACGGATCGGGGCGGGAAGATGCTCGCCGATGGCCGGGTTGTCGGCGTAGGCGTGGAACGGCAGCATCGCGAACGGGCCGACGCGTTCGAGCACGCGCGCTGACGTCGCGGATTCGCCCTGCTCCAGGACGCACAGCCCCAGCGCGCACATCGTGTAGAAGTCGTCCGGGTCCCTGCCGAGCTCAGCCGTGGCTTTTCTCCCTGCCGCCAGGGACTTTCCGAGGACTTCCGGCGCATTCATCATGGCGTTGCAGCCTTGGAGGCTCATGATCCAGCCGCTGCCCAGCTCCCAGGCGACACGGCGCGCCCGTGGCCCGTCCGCCGCGATGTAGATGGGGATGCCGTCGCGGTCTATGTAGCGGTCCTCCGGGGTGTGCCGCATGCGGATGAAGCGCGTCGTGTCACCCTCGCGGTTGCTGGTCTCCTTCCCGTCGAGCAGGGCACGGCACGAGGAGACGTACTCCTCGAAGCGACCGACGGGCAGCGCTTTCAGGCCCAGTACCGCACGGCCCGTGTTGCCGGTACCGAGGGCCAGGAAGGCCCGGCCGGGCGCGAGCCGATTGACGGTCGCGACAGCGGCGGCGCAGGTGGGCGCGATGCGGTTGCTGGGAACGGCGAGCATCGTTCCGATCCGCAGCGTCGACGTGCGCTCGGCGGTCAGCGCCATGGCCACGAACGGGTCACCGGCGATGAGGGGCGAGTCGACGAAACCCACGCCGGCGAAGCCGTGCTCCTCGGCATAGGCCGCGTCGTCCCATGAACCGTGGTAACTCATCAGGACAAGTCCGACGTCCACAGCGTCTCCTTCTCTGAGGCTTCTGTTGATCGCATCGCTTGCGGGGCCGGCCTCGGCGCGGTCATACGGCGCCTCCTTCGTCCACGTGGGCCGGGCCGGTCTCTGCCCGGGGCAGGTGCGTGGTCGGCCGGCACTCAGTGGTCGTGTCCGGAGCGACGTCGGCCAACGCCCAGTAACGGTCGTCGACGCAGAGGGCGGGGGTGGGTGTCCCATCGATGCCCAGGGTTGCCAGTGAGAAGGCCATGGCCCGGTCTCCTAGATATTTGGAGTGCGAAAAGGCAGGAAAGTGCGGGGATGCGGGACCGAATCACCGTCGTCGGCAGGAGTGAGGAGGGGCGTCAGGGCCCCGCCCTGCGGCCCGGTGCCACCGCCCGCCCGGCCCGCGCAGGGATGAGCCGCGCCTCCGCGAGGAACAGCTCCCCCGCGCCGTTCGGCCGCGGGCGGGAGCGTCGGCCACGGTCGACGAGCCGCACCCCAGGACGCGGCTCGAACGCCTTGGTCCGGGGTGCTCAGCGCGGACGGGGCCAGATGCATGCGCTCCGGCGCCCGTTCGAAGCACGCGCGTATGTCCTCCGCGACCACGACGAACGAGGTCAACCAGCGCAGTTCCACCGTCGCCGTCCTCTCCGTGGTGACGCACCAGTCCGGATGGCGCGCCACCCCGTTCGCTTCCGCCACACCCCCAGCATGCCTCAAATCGAATGCGAGGGAAAGAATCGAATCTTGCCTTGACAAACGACAAAGCCGGGGTGACTCTCGGAGGCACGCAGCGAGGCGGACGCACGGGCTCGAGGTAGCGCCGACGTGGGCATCGGGACGGTGATCCCGGCCAGGCGGTGCGCGTGCGGCGGAATGACGCCTTGGAGAACCAGGAGGTCCGGGAATGAACGGCTCACCGACATCCACCCGTCCCGCCACGGCAACCGGCCTGGGCCGCCTGCACCACGCGGCGACACCCGTGGCCGATCAGGAGGTCAACCGTCACTTCATCGAGGAGCTGATCGGTCTGCCCCTCACCGCCACCTGGTGCGAGGAATCGGTCACCACTCCCGGCATGACGTTCTGCCATACCTTCTACGAGCTCGACGACGGCAGCGCGCTGGCCTTCTTCCAGATGTCGCAGCCGCACGACAAGGAGTTCCTGCTGGGGACGACCAACCGCTACAACCACGTCGCTCTGCACGCGGACGCCGCGACGCAGGAGGCCGTCCATCAGCGCCTGCTGGCCGAGGACTATCCGCACCTCGTCCAGGACCACGGCTATGTGAAGTCGCTGTATGTGACGTCGCCGGACAAACTGGAACTCGAGATCGCCGTCGACCCGCCCAATGTCGCGGAGATCAGGCAGAAGCGGCGGGCGGACGCCCACAGCGAACTGGCCCGCTGGCTGGCCGGCGATCATCGGACGAACAACGACTGGCGCCCGGAGACGCACTCCGTCACGCACTACCCGGAACATTAGGGGCCCGCAGATGGCGAAGCTGACCCTGACCTTCGACAACGGGCCCACGCCCGGCGTCACCGAGCAGGTGCTCGACACGCTCGCGGCCCGCGGGCTGAAGGCGACGTTCTTCGTGATCGGCCAGAAGCTGGCGTCCGACACCGGCCGTGAACTGGCCGAGCGGACGCGTGCCGAGGGGCACTGGCTCGGCAACCACACCATGACCCACGGTGAGCCCCTCGGTCTCCTGCGAGATCCCCGCCGCGAAGCCGCGGAGATCACCGAAGCACAGGCCGCACTGGGCGAACTCGCCGAACCGGCACGGTACTTCCGGCCGACAGGACACGGCTCGGTGGGTCCTCACCTGTTGAGCCCGACGGCTGCCGACGTGCTGACGTCGGGCGGCTACACGATGGTCCTGTGGAGCCTGTTCGTCCGGGACTCGAAGATGCCGGAGGGATGGGCGGACCGCGCCCTGCGGCGCCTGCCCGAGAGCGAGTGGCACGTCCTGGTCGTCCACGACCTGCCGACCGGTGCCATGGACGAACTGCCCCGCTTCCTCGACACGGTCAATAGCATGGGAATCGAGATCGTCCAGGAGTTTCCCGAGGCTTGTACGCCCATGCGCGGCGGCCGGCCCCGTGCGCAGTTGGACCGTCTCTACGTCACCCCACAAGAAGCCGCGAGCGTCCCAGGAGATCACTAGTGGCCCGTACCGATGGCGCGCAGACCCGCAACCAAGATCTGTATCTGGAGATCAGGCGCAATCTCCTCCGCGGGTCCTTCCCTGCCGGCCACCGGTTCAAGCTGAGCGCGCTCTGCGCCGAACTGGGCGTGAGCGTGAGCGTGGCGCGAGAAGCGCTCACACGCCTCGCGGAGCAGGGGCTGGTGGCCTTGGAACCCAACAAGGGTTTCTCCGTACCGACCTTCACCGATGCCGAGATCGACGACGTCGCCTTCGTACGCAAGGAGGTCGAGTCGCTTGCCGTACGCCGGTCGATCGAGAAAGGCGGGATCGAGTGGGAGGCACACGTGGTCGCCGCCCATCATCAGCTGTCGGTGACGCCGAACGCCGCTCTCGACGAGGACCCCGAGGCGAACGAGTTGTGGACGAGTGCGCACCGGGCCTTCCACGAGGCGTGCGCCGCCGCGTGCGGCTCCCCCAGGCTGCTGGCGTTCCGCACCCAGCTCTACGACCAGTCCGAGGTCATCCGGCAGATGGCCAAACTACGCCGGGGCAAGCAGCGGGACGTCGCCGGCGAGCACGCGGAGATCGCCGAGGCGGTTGTCGCACGACAGGCCGACAGGGCCGTTCAGTTGCTGCACGCACATATCGAAAGGACCCGCCGGTCATGCCTCGACGCATGGGGCGCCGCCCAGACATGAGGCGCCACCGGCTGAGGAGCGAACATGGATCTTGAACTCGCGGGGCGCTGGGCGATCATCGGCGCATCGTCCGGCGGCTTGGGGCTCGCCTGCGCGAAAGCCCTGCACGCCGAGGGCGTCAACGTGGTGATCAACGGACGCACCCCGGAGGCTCTCGAACGCGCCGCCGCGGAACTGCGCTCCGTCGGTGACGGCGTGAGCGGCATAGTCGTGGTGCCGGGCGACATCGCGGCCCCAGGCACCCACGAACGCCTGCTGGATGCCTGCCCCGCGCCGGACATCCTGGTCACGAACAACGGTGGCCCGCCACCCGGGCCTTTCCAGAAGTCGGTCCGCGCCGACTGGGAGCACGGGCTGGACGCGAACCTGCTCGGTCACGTCGAGCTGATCAACCTGGTTGTCGGCGGCATGTGCGACCGCCGCTTCGGAAGAATCGTCAACATCACGTCGGCGATGGTCACGACTCCCCGGCCGACCATGGCGGTATCCTCCGCGGCTCGTGCCGCCCTGACCGCGGCCGTGAAGGGGCTGTCCCTCGACGTGGCGCGGTTCAACGTCACCGTCAACAATCTGCTGCCGGAACGCTTCGACACGGAACGCCAGCGGTACATGGCGGAAGTCGCCACCGTACGCGACGGCATCACCTACGACGAGGCGCGGGCACGACAGGTCCGGTCCATCGTCGCGGGACGGCTGGGCGACCCCCGTGAGTTCGGCGCCACGTGCGCATTCCTGTGCAGCCCCCTGGCGGGCTACATCTCCGGCCAGAACATCCGTCTCGACGGCGGCAGCTACCCGGCACTCGTCTGAGGAGCCGGTCCGGACAACGTCCGAGGCCGACGTTCCGCCCTGCGACGGAGCAGCGGAACGAGCCCACCGGAAATCCCCCGGTTCGGCGCCGGGTCACAGCGGCCTGCGCCCCGAATCCCCATTCCCTGCATGTCCCC
>NZ_VJZE01000182.1 GCF_009377205.1 Streptomyces phyllanthi | reverse complement strand
GGCCCTCCCGCCCGGTACGAGCACCGAGGACGTGCTCGGTGTCGGCACCGACCGCAGAGCCCGGCTGGACCGGCTCGCCCTCCACGGTTCGGTAAGGACGGACGACTCGGTGCTCGACCTGCGCGGCCTCGACCAGTACGCGCTGCCGGAGGGTTCCATCGGCGCGTTCACCCCGGGCTGGGGCAGTGTCTCCCGGATGCGGGCCGTCTGCGGTACGGACACGGACCGTGCGGCGCCGTGCAGCACGGACACCCACGAGGTGACGGTCACCGACGGCCGGGTCGTCTCGGCGGCCGGCACACCGGGCAGGGGCGCGATCCCCTCCGGCACCACGGTCCTGGTCGGCCGGGAGGCGGGCGCGCAGCAGTTGCGCAAGCTGTCGATGGGCGAACCGGTCCGGATACGGCACCGGCTCGTGGCGGCGGGGACCCGCGTCCCGTACGACTTCGCGGTCGGCGGCTATCCGGTCCTCGCCCACGGCCGTCCGCTGCCGGGCCTCGACGCCACGACGTCGGCCGTGCGGACCGCCGCGGGCATCGCGAACGGCGGTCGCCGGCTGCTGCTGCTCGCCCTGGACGGCGCGCCGGAGTACCGCACGGGGCTGACCATCGCGGAAGTGGCCGATGTCATGCGGGAGTTGGGGTCGACGGACGCGTTCAGCCTCGACGGCGGCGGTTCGAGCACACTGGTCGCGCGCGAGCCGGGCGCGGCCGCGGTCTCCGTGCGGAACCATCCGAGCGGCGGCGCCGAGCGGCCCGTCCCCAACGGGGTCGGCGTCTTCTCACGCAAGTGACATCACGGCCTGAGGCCGCTCACCAGGTTCGCGGTCGCCGAGAGCCCGCTGTGGATGGTCGGGGCCATGCTCGTACCGGCCAGACAGAAACCGAGCAGAACGCAGACCAGGGCGTGCGTGATCTTCAGAGCGCCGTTGCGCAGGAACACCACCGCCAGGATCAGGAGCAGCAGCACCACCGAGATGGAAACAGCCATCGTCAACCTCCTCCGCCACGTCCGCTTCGCGGCGTTCGGCCGCAAGTGTGGCGTAGCGGAGGGTTTGCCGGTGTGGCTGACGTGTCCGCCGAACGTGTGGTGTCAGACGGCTCCTACGCCTTCCGGTGGGCGTCGAGGAAGGCCTCCAGACCTGCGAGGTCGTCGGTGTTGAGGTGATCGACACCGGCGGCGAGGAGTTCGGTCCACACCGCGTCCCGGGCGGGGCCCGCGAGATCGGGCGTGGCCCAGAACCGCACCCTCTGCCCGCGCGCGTGCGCCGTCCGGACGATGCCCCGCAGCTTCTGCCGCTCGGCGTCCGGGAAGGCGCCCACGCCCTGCCAGGTGAAGTTGAGCGTCCAGTTGTCGCTGATCAGCGGGGCGAAGGAGGCGGGGGCGGGACCTTCGAGATCGGCGAGACGGCCGTCGTAGAAAGCGCGGCGGACGGTCTGCGCCTCCATGGGGACCCGGGCGGCGCGGTCGCCGGAGATCACGGCCGTGACCGGGCCGGGACGGACGCGGCCGTGGGCGTACGTCGTGAACAGGTGCCGGTAGCGCCGCAGATGGCGGTCGAGTTCGAGGTAGGTCGACGCGCCCTCGGTCTTGATGTCGATGAGGAGCTGGAGCGGCTTGCGGTAACCCCGGTACACCGAGCCGTGGTTGGCCCTCACCCGGGCCGCGAGCGGGTCGAGGTAGAGGGATTCGAGGGTGCGTGCGGGGTCGAGGTCGACGGGGTCGTGGGCCACCAGGAGCTGGTCCCCGACGAGGAAGATGTCGGCCTCGGCGCTGCCGAAGCGGTGGTCGAGCGCGTCGAGGAGGGGGCGCGGATGCTCGTAGTCGTTGTGGGCGTGGGCGCGCCACAAGGGGCGCGGGCTGTGCTTGCGTTCGCCCGCCCACGCGTTCGCGGCGGGCAGGGCGACCGTGCCCGCGAGGGCGGCGCCGAGGGTGGTGAGGGCTCTGCGGCGGGTGGTGACGGCCATGCTCTGCCTCCCTGGATGTGCCGTACGGGGCCTCCAGGGAGTATGCGAGCCCGTGTGCGCCGAAGAGCAGTACTGTGCGGGGAGTTGGCCGGACCGCCACTGTCCGTTCATGTCGTCCGCGGGCGCACACGGAGAAGCCCGCCCCAGGTGGGGCGGGCTTCACACGGGTGTACGTCAGGGGGTCCGCAGGTCCACGAGTCCGGCCAGCGTCTCCCGGTGGCGGCCCGCCGTGCCGTAGGCGATCGAGTCGGCCTTGGCGCGCTTGAGGTACAGATGCGCCGGGTGCTCCCACGTCATGCCGATGCCGCCGTGCAGTTGGACGGCCTCCTCGGCCGCGTGGACCGCGACGGGCGCGGCGTAGGCCTGGGCGACGGCGACCGCCACGTCGCTGTCGTGGCTGCCGGTGGAGAGGGCGTCGGCCGCGTTGCGGGCCGCGGCGCGCAGGTTGACGACCTCCAGCCACAGCTGGGCGAGCCGGTGCTTGAGCGCCTGGAAGCCGCCGACCGGCCGGTTGAACTGCTTGCGCTCCTTCAGATAGCGGACCGTCTCGGTCAACGTCCAGTCGGCCAGTCCGAGTTGCTCGGAGGTCAGCAGCCCGGCACCGGCGCGCAGGGCGCGTTGCACGGCGGGTTCCGCGTCCCCCAGCAGACGTCCCGGCGCCCCGTCGAGGACGACCTTCGCCAGCGGGCGGGTCAGGTCCAGGGACACCTGCGGGGTGATGACCGCGGCCGAGGCGTCGACCGCGTACAGGCCCCCGTCGTCGGCGGGCACCAGCAGCAGATCGGCGACGGCCGCGTCCGCGATACCGGTCAGCTCACCGTGCAGGGCACCGTTTTCGAACCGTACGACCTTGTAGGCGCTCCCGGCGGGAACGCTCAGCGAGACGGCGAGGGCGCCGATCACCGTCGCGGACGCCAACTGGGACAGCAGGTCGTCGGCACCGCACTCCAACAGAGCCTCGGTGGCGACGACGGCACTGGTCAGGTACGGGACGGGCGCGACAGCCCGCCCCAACTCCTCCAGCACGACGGCGGCCTCCCGGTGAGTGGCGCCCTGGCCGTCCAGTTCCTCCGGTACGAGCAGGCCCGCGAGGCCCATTCCTTCGGTGAGGGCCTTCCACAGCGAGAGGTCGTGCGGGGTGTCGGACTCGATGCGCGCGATCACGCTCGCCGCGTCGCAGTGGTCGGTCAGCAGGTCGCGGACGGCCGCGCGGAGGGCCTCTTCCTCCTCCGAGTACAGCAGGTCGGGCTGTGCGCGCTGCGTTGTCATCGGGCCAGGTCCTTCCACGCGACGTCCTTGTCGGTGCGCGGCTCGGCGGGCAGGCCCAGGACGCGCTCGGCGACGATGTTCAGCAGGACCTCGGTGGTCCCGCCCTCGATGCTGTTGCCCTTGGAGCGGAGGTAGCGGTAGCCGGCGTCGCGGCCGGTGAAGTCCACGAGTTCCGGGCGGCGCATCGTCCAGTCGTCGTACAACAGGCCCTCCTCGCCCCGGAGTTCGACCTCCAGGCCGCTGATCTCCTGGTTGAGGCGGGCGAAGGCGAGCTTCATGCCGGCGCCCTCGGGGCCGGGCTGTCCCGCGACGAGCTGCTGGCGCAGGCGCTCACCGGTCAGGCGGGCGACCTCGGCCTCCACCCACAGCTTCAGCAGCCTCTGGTGCAGGTCGTGCGTGCGCAGTTCGGGGCGCTCTCGCCAGGTCTTCGCGACCGGCCCGATCATGCCGCCCTCGCGGGGCAGCCGCATGCCTCCGATGGCGACGCGTTCGTTGTTCAGCGTGGTCTGCGCGACCGTCCAGCCGTCGCCGGCCTCGCCGAGGCGACGCGAGTCCGGGATGCGCACATCGGTGATGAACACCTCGTTGAACTCGGCCTCGCCGGTGACCTGCCTGAGCGGCCGGACCTCGACGCCCGGATCGGTCATGTCGCAGATGAAGTACGTGATGCCCCGGTGCTTGGGCACGTCCGGGTCGGTACGGGCGATGAGGATGGCCCAGCGGGCGAGGTGCGCGCTCGACGTCCACACCTTCTGCCCGTTGACCACCCAGTCCTCGCCGTTACGGACGGCCCGCGTACCGAGCGCGGCGAGGTCGGATCCGGCGCCGGGCTCACTGAAGAGCTGGCACCAGACCTCCTCCCCGGTCCACAGCGGCCGCAGGTACCGCCGCTTCTGCTCCTCCGTGCCGAAGGCGAGGATCGTCGGAGCGGCCATACCGAGGCCGATGCCGATGCGCCGCGGGTCGTTGTCGGGGGCAGCGGCGGCCTCCAACTCCGCGTCCACGACCACCTGGAGGGAGCGCGGGGCACCGAGGCCGCCGAGGCCCTCGGGGTAGTGCACCCAGGCGAGCCCGGCGTCGAAGCGGGCGCGCAGGAAATCGAGGCGGTCGGTGGTGGCGGGCGGGTGTGCGGCCAGCAACTCGGCCGTACGGCGCTTGAGGTCGGCTGCGTCGGTCATGCGGCGGCTCCGTTCTCCAGCGAGGGCACTACGGCGACCCGGCCGGTGGTCACCCCGTCGGCGACGCGCTGCACGGCGGCCGCGGCGCCCTCCAGCGGCACCCGCTCGCTCACCAGCGGCTTGATCGCGCCCCTGGCCGCGAGCTCGGTGAGCTGCTCGTGGCAGTGCTGGACCAGCTTGGGGTTCTTGGTGTTGTAGAGACCCCAGTGCAGGCCCAGGATCGAGTAGTTCTTCACGAGGGCATGGTTCAGCCCCGGGCTGGGGATGGAGCCGCTGGCGAAGCCGACGACCACGATCCGGCCCTCGAAGGCGACGACCTTGGCGGACTGGGCGTAGGCCTGGCCGCCGACCGGGTCGTAGATCACGTCGGCGCCCCGGCCGCCGGTGGCCTCCTTCACGGCGGCGATGACGTCCTCGGCACGCCGGTCGACCACGACGTCGCAGCCGAGCTCCCGGGCCACGGCGGCCTTGTCGGCGCCGCCGACGACACCGATGACGGTGGCGCCCGCGGCCTTGCCGAGCTGCACGGCCGCGCTGCCGACCCCTCCCGCGGCGGCGTGCACGAGCAGCGTCTCCCCGGCCTCCAGACCGGCCCGCCGGTGCAGTCCGAACCAGCCCGTCTGGTAGCCGATGTGCAGGGCGGCGGCCTCGGCGTCGTCCAGCGCGCCGGGCGCGGGCAGTACGGCGGCGCCGTCCGCGACGGCGTACTCGGCGAACCCGCCGTACGGCAGCGCCGGGTTCGCGATCACCCGGCGCCCGTCCTCGGTCTCGCCGCAGATCTCCACGCCGGGCGTGAACGGCAGCGGGGGCCTGACCTGGTACTGGCCACGGCACAGCAGCGCGTCCGGGAAGTTGATGTTCGCCGCGCGGACCCTCAGCAGGACCTGGCCGTCGCCGGGCGTGGGGGGCTCGACGTCCTCGAGCCGCATCACCTCGCCCGGCTCGCCGTTCTCGTGCACTTGCCATGCCTGCATGGGGGCCTCCACGGGACTACCGCGCTCGTTCTGTCCGCCTGACCGGGGTCGTCCGCATACTAAGCGGTTGCTTGCCCATCAGGGAACAGTCAGGCACCTCACGACCTCCTGGGGTGCGCCCGTACGTGCATCCGCTCCCCCTGCGGACCGAACAGACTGAGGAACTCCACCGGCCCCTCCCCCGTCGACCCGAACCAGTGCGGCACCCTCGTGTCGAACTCGGCGGCCTCCCCCGCCACGAGCACCACGTCATGGTCGCCCAGTACGAGACGCAGCCGACCGGACAGCACGTACAGCCACTCGTAGCCCTCGTGGACCCTCGGATCCGGCTCCGGTCTGCGCTGCGGCTCCAGCACCTTGAACGCCTGGAGCCCGCCCGGTTGGCGGGTCAGCGGCCAGTGGGTGCGGCCGTTCCTCACGATCGGCTTGGCGCGGATCCGGGGGTCCCCCACCGGCGGGGCGCCGACCAGCTCGTCCAGCGGCACCTGATGGGCCCGGGCGATGGGCAGCAGCAGCTCCAGGCTGGGCTTGCGCAGCCCGGACTCCAGCCGCGAGAGGGTACTCACGGAAATACCGGTGGCCTCCGACAGTCCGGCGAGCGTCGCACCCCGCTCCTTGCGGATCCGCCGCAGCCGGGGGCCGACTTCCGCAAGCACCTCGTCCGTGTCGTCACTCATAGGGCTATTGCAGTTTCGGCAAAGATGTTTGTCAATACGGCAGCACTCGGGGGACCTTCTCGAGTGGAGGTGGTCACCATGACCGACAAGAACGAGACCGACAGGAACGAGACCGAGGCGCACGGGACCGAGGCGTACGAGACCGAGGCGCACGGGACCGAGAAGTACGAGGTGGTCGTCATCGGCGGCGGAGCTGCCGGGCTCTCGGCCGCGCTGGTCCTGGGCCGGGCCCGGCGCCGCACCCTCGTCGTCGACGCGGGCGAGCCGCGCAACGCACCCGCCGCGCACATGCAGGGCTATCTGTCGCGGGACGGTATGCCGCCGACGGAGTTCCTCGCCCTGGGACGCGAGGAGATCACCCGGTACGGCGTCGAGCTCGTGCGCGACCTGGCGGTGGACGTGTCCCGTGGTGAGGACTTCGCCGTGGCGCTCGCGAGCGGGCGGACCGTGTACGCGCGCCGGCTGGTGGTCGCCACCGGCCTGGCGGACGAGCTGCCCGCGGTGCCGGGCGTCGCCGAGCGCTTCGGCCGGGACGTGCTGCACTGCCCGTACTGCCACGGCTGGGAGGTGCGCGACCAGGCGTTCGGGGTGCTGGCCTCGGCCCCGATGAGCGTGCACCAGGCGCTGATGGTGTCCCAGTGGTCGAAGGACGTGACCCTGTTCCTGCACACGGTCGCCGAGAAGGAGCTCGCGGACGAGGACCTGCGCAGGCTCGCCGCGGCCGGCGTGAAGGTCGTCCCCGGCGAGGTGGCGGGCCTCGAGATCACCGACGACCGGCTCGCAGGCGTCCGGCTCACGGACGGCACGACACACGACCGCTCGGTGGTGTTCGTCGTGCCCCGCGCCGTTCCGCGCACGGGTCTCCTGGAGCAACTGGGCGCCGAACTGCGCGAAACCCCCTTCGGCGCGTATCCCGTCGTCGACGAAACGGGCCGGACGACCGTGCCCGGCGTCTGGGCGGCGGGCAACGCCATCGGTTTCGCGGAACAGGTCGTCCACGCGGCGAGCGGCGGGTACCGGGCAGCGGCGGCGATCAACGGGGAACTGCTCATGACCGACCTGGACGCCACCGCGCAGGAGCACAACGAGTAGAACCATGGCCGATCTCGACTCCGCCGTGCAGGGCGGTGCGAGGGGCACCGCGGCCGACCGGGCGCGGACCGCCTGCCTCCGTTGCACCATGGAGGGCATGCTGTTCGCCCGGCTCGCCCGTGTGTCCCAGGAGGTCGCCGCCACCTCGGCGCGCTCCCGGAAGACGGCTCTGCTCGCCGAGCTGTTCCGGGACGCGGAGGCGGACGACGTACCGATCGTCATCCCGTATCTGGCCGGCCGACTGCCGCAGGGGCGGCTCGGCATCGGCTGGAAGCTCCTGAGCCGGCCCGTCGCACCCGCCACCGACCCCACGCTGACGGTCCGGGAGGTGGACGCCCGGCTGACGGCGGTCGGTGCCGTCAGCGGCAGCGGCTCCCAGGCCGAACGCGGACGTCTGGTAGGCGAGTTGCTGGCCGCGGCCACCGCCGACGAACAGCGGTTCCTGTTCGGGCTGCTCACCGGGGAGGTGCGGCAGGGCGCCCTGGACGCGCTGGCCGTCGAGGGGCTCGCGGAGGCGACGGGGGCGCCCGCGGCCGACGTACGCCGTGCCGTGATGCTCGCGGGGTCGCTGCGGGCCGTGGCGCGGGCGCTGCTCGCGGACGGCCCGTCTGCCCTCGACCGTTTCCGGCTCACCGTCGGCCGTCCGGTCCTGCCGATGCTGGCGCACTCCGCGTCCTCGGTGGCGGAGGCCGTCGAGAAGCTCGGCCTGTGCGCGGTCGAGGAGAAGCTGGACGGCATCCGCGTCCAGGTCCACCGCGACGGCGACGACGTACGGCTCTACACCCGCACCCTCGACGACATCACCGACCGGCTGCCCGAGCTCACCTCCGCGGCCCTGGAGCTGAAGGGTGAGCGGTTCATCCTCGACGGTGAGGTCATCGCGCTGGACGAGAACGGGCGCCCGCGGTCCTTCCAGGAGACCGCGGGCCGGGTGGGCTCGCGGGTGGACGTGGCGACGGCCGCACACGAGGTCCCCGTCTCCCCCGTCTTCTTCGACGCGCTGTCCGTCGACGGCCGGGACCTGCTCGACCTGCCGTTCGCCGAGCGGCACGACGTGCTGGCCCGGCTGGTGCCCGAGCCGATGCGGGTACGGCGCACGCTCGCGCACGGACGGGACGACCTCGCCACGGCCGAGGAGTTCCTCGCCGGGACGCTGCGCCGCGGCCACGAGGGCGTCGTCCTCAAGGCCCTCGACGCCCCCTACACCGCGGGCCGGCGCGGCGCCTCCTGGCTGAAGGTGAAACCCGTCCACACGCTCGACCTGGTCGTCCTCGCCGCCGAGTGGGGCCACGGACGCCGCACCGGCAAGCTCTCCAACCTCCATCTGGGCGCGCGGAACCCGGACGGGTCCTTCGCGATGCTCGGCAAGACCTTCAAGGGCATGACCGACGCGATGCTCACCTGGCAGACCGAGCGGCTGAGTGAGCTGGTCGTCGAGGAGACCCGCTGGGGCGTCACCGTGCGGCCCGAACTCGTCGTGGAGATCGCGTACGACGGTCTCCAGCGCTCCACCCGCTACCCGGCCGGCGTCACCCTCCGCTTCGCCCGCGTCGTGCGCTACCGCGAGGACAAGTCCCCCGCCGAGGCCGACACGGTCGAGGCACTGCTGGACGCCCACCCGGAGGTGACCCGGTGACGACGCCGAGGCGAAGCGCTGGCCTGCTGCTGTTCCGGCGCGCCGGCAACGGTCTGGAGGTACTGCTCGGGCACATGGGCGGTCCGTTCTTCGCGCGGCGGAACGCCGGGGCGTGGACCGTGCCGAAGGGCGAGTACGAGCCCGACGAACCCTCATGGGACGCGGCGCGCCGTGAGTTCCAGGAGGAGCTGGGCCTCCCGCCGCCCGACGGCGAGGCCCTGCCGCTGGGCGAGGTACGGCAGACGGGCGGCAAGATCGTCACCGCCTGGGCGGTCGAGGCCGACCTCGACCCGGCGACCGTGGTCCCGGGGACCTTCCGCATGGAGTGGCCGCCGAAGTCGGGCCGGGTCCAGGAGTTCCCCGAACTGGACCGCGTGGAGTGGTTCGGCCTCGACCGTGCGCGTGAGGTGATCGTCACGGCACAGGCGGCGTTTCTGGACCGGCTGGCGGAGCACTCGGACAGCCCCAGCCCGGACTGAACCCGCGGTCGCGGCCCCCGCCGCCGCGCGGGAAGGTCGAAGCACAGCGTGTCCTCAGGAGGCCGGTCATGGCCATCGCGACGGTGAACCCCGCGAACGGCGAGACGATCAAGACGTACGACGCCCTGGGCGAGGAGGAGATCGAGCGCAGGCTCGCCACCGCCGACAGCGCGTTCCGCACCTACCGGACCACCTCCTTCGACGAGCGCGCCCGCCTGCTGCGCCGGGCCGCCGAACTCCTCGACGAGGACGCCGAGGACATCGCCTACGTGATGACGACGGAGATGGGCAAGCCGATCAGGCAGGCCCGCGCCGAGGCCGCCAAGTGTGCCAAGGCGATGCGCTGGTACGCCGATCACGCCGCGAGGCTCCTCGCCGACGAGGAGCCCGCCGAGTCCGATGTGGAGGACTCCGGCGCCTCCCGTGTCCTGGTCCGCTACCGGCCGCTCGGCCCGGTGCTCGCGGTGATGCCGTGGAACTTCCCGTTCTGGCAGGTGGTCCGGTTCGCGGCGCCCGCGCTGATGGCGGGCAACGTGGGCCTGCTCAAGCACGCGTCGAACGTGCCGCAGACGGCCCTGTACCTGGAGGACCTGTTCCACCGGGCGGGCTTCCCCGAGGGCTGCTTCCAGACCCTGCTCATCGGCTCCGGCGCGGTCGAGGACATCCTGCGCGACCCGCGGGTGAAGGCCGCCACGCTCACCGGCAGCGAGCCCGCGGGCCGCGCGGTCGCCTCGGTCGCCGGGGACGAGGTCAAGAAGACGGTCCTGGAGCTGGGCGGCAGCGACCCGTATGTCGTGATGCCGTCGGCGGACGTCGACCGGGCCGCGAAGACGGCGGTGACGGCGCGCGTGCAGAACACCGGGCAGTCGTGCATCGCCGCCAAGCGGTTCATCGTGCACACGGACGTGTTCGACGCCTTCGCCGAGCGCTTCACCGAGGGCATGAAGACGCTGAAGGTCGGCGACCCCCTGGAGGAGGACACCGACGTCGGGCCGCTCTCCAGTGAGCGGGGACGCGAGGACCTGGAGGCTCTGGTCGGCGACGCGGTGGAGAGCGGCGCCACGGTCCTGTGCGGCGGCGAGCGCCCCGACGGGCCCGGCTGGTACTACCCGCCGACCGTCCTCGCCGACGTGACCCCCGGGATGCGCATCCACCATGAGGAGGCCTTCGGGCCGGTCGCCACGCTGTACCGGGTCGCCGATCTGAACGAGGCGGTCGCGATCGCCAACGACACACCGTTCGGACTGAGCTCGAACGTGTGGACACGCGACGGGGCCGAGGTCGACCGGTTCGTCCGCGACCTGGAGGCGGGCGGCGTGTACATCAACGGGATGACGGCCTCCCACCCGGCGCTCCCGTTCGGCGGGGCCAAGCGGTCCGGCTACGGACGTGAGCTGTCGGGGCACGGAATTCGCGAGTTCTGCAACATCACCACCGTATGGCACGGAGCGTGAGCTCTCCGCGGTTACGATCCCCCCTGTGAACCGCGAAGTGACTCTCCCTCTGATCGTCGACGACCGCGGCACGTTGCAGGTGGCGGCCGCCGACGTCAGCAAGCTGCTGCGCACGGTGGGCGGCCGTTGGCTGTACCTGGTGGAGGCCGGCCAGGGCGGGCTCGACGAGGAAACGGTGGCGACCCTCACGATCGAACTGGCCAAGCTGGCCGACCGCATCGACGTGGCGTGCATCGCGCACAGCAGTGGCACGACGGGCTAGCGCCACGCGCGCCGCTCCTTTGCCTCTCCTCCCCCTGATCCGGATCACTGCTCCGGAGTAGTCCGGCGCGAGTTCCCCCCGCCGCCGGGTGATCGTGGAAGAAACACCATCCATCGGGGAACGCGGACATCCCCCGGGCGGCGAAAGCGGGCGTGCCCCATGGCGACTCTGTGCAGGCCGGCGGTCTCCGTTCCGGAGCATGTGATCACGCTGGAGGAGACGCTGGAGCTGGCGCGCACGCTCCACGCGGACCATCCGCAACTGCCGCTGGCGCTCCGGCTGATCGAGAACACCGGAGTCCGTACCCGGCACATCGTGCAGCCCATCGAGGAGACGCTCCGGCACCCGGGTTTCGAGGAGCGCAACAAGCTCTACGAGGCCGAGGCGAAGGCCCGGGTGCCGGCGGTCGTGCAGCGGGCCCTCGACGACGCGGAGATGCTCACCACGGACATCGACGTGATCATCTACGTCTCGTGCACGGGGTTCATGATGCCGTCGCTGACGGCCTGGCTGATCAACGCGATGGACTTCCGCAGCGACACCCGGCAGACACCGATCGCCCAGCTGGGCTGCGCGGCCGGGGGTGCCGCGATCAACCGGGCCCATGACTTCTGCACGGCGTACCCCGACGCCAACGCCCTCATCGTGGCCTGCGAGTTCTGCTCGCTGTGCTACCAGCCGACCGACCTCGGTGTCGGTTCGCTGCTGTCCAACGGCCTCTTCGGGGACGGTGTCGCGGCCGCCGTGGTCCGCGGCAGGGGCGGCACCGGCATCAGGCTGGAGCGCAACGGCTCGTACCTCATCCCCAAGACCGAGGACTGGATCGCGTACGACGTGCGTGCCACCGGCTTCCACTTCGTGCTGGACAAGCGGGTGCCGGCCACGATGGAACCGCTCGCCCCGGCGCTTCGCAACCTTGCCTCGGAGCACGGCTGGAACGCCTCCGACCTGGACTTCTACATCGTCCACGCGGGCGGTCCGCGCATTCTGGACGACCTCAGCAGGTTTCTGGACGTCCCGCCGGAGGCGTTCCGGTTCAGCCGGGCGACGCTCACCGAGTACGGCAACATCGCGAGCGCCGTCGTGCTGGACGCGCTGCGCCGGCTCTTCGAGGCGGGCGGCGCCGAGCCCAAGGCGCGCGGGCTGCTCGCCGGGTTCGGGCCCGGTATCACCGCGGAGATGGCCCTGGGCCGCTGGCGGCACTCGAAGGAGAGGGCGTGACATGACCCCGAGCGAAGAGACGATGCCGGCGCCTCCGGTACGGCACTGGCCCGCCCTGAACCTGACCGGGGTGGACTTCGACCCCGTACTGGCCGAGCTGATGCGCGAGGGCCCCCTCACCCGGATCGAGCTGCCGCACGGCGAGGGCTGGGCCTGGCTGGTGACACGCCACGACGACGTACGGTGGGTGACGAGCGACCCTCGGTTCAGCCGCGCGGAGGTGGCCGGCCGCCGGATCACCCGGCCGGCGCCGCACATGGTTCCGCAGCCCGGCGCGCTGAACCTCGCCGACGACCCCGACCACGCCCGGCTGTACGCGTCGGTGGCGCCCGCCCTCACCGCGCCGGGTGTCGAACGGCTGCGTGAGAACGCCCGCCGGACGCTCGACGGGATGGTCGACGAGATGCTGCGGGCCGGGCCCCCGGCCGACCTGGTCGAACGGGTCCTGGCCCCCTTCCCCGCCGCCGTCGTCTGCGAGCTGATGGGCGTCCCCGCCACCGACGGCCGTACCCTGCGCGCCTGGTCCCGGCTGGTCCTCTCCGCCGAGCACGGCGCCGAGACCGCCGAACGGGCCGGGCGGGACATGGCGGCGTACTTCTCGAAGCTGATCGCCGAGCGCCGGGACTCCGACGGCGAGGACGTCGTCTCGCTGCTCGGCGCGGCGGTGGGCCGAGGGGACCTCACCGAGGAGGAGGCGACGGCGCTCGCGGTGCCGATCCAGCTCGGCGGCGAGGCGGTCACCCACAGCACCGGGCAGATGTTCTACCTCCTGCTCACCCGGCCCGCCCTGTTCGAGCAACTGCGCGCCGAACCCGAAGTGCGCCCCCGGGCCCTCGCCGAACTGCTGCGCTACATCCCGCACCGCAGCGCCGTCGGCCTGCCGCGCGTCGCCACGGAGGACGTGGTGATCCATGGGGTGCGGATCCGGGAGGGCGACCCGGTGTACGTCTCCTACGTGGCCGCCAACCGCGACCCCGACGTCTTCCCCGACCCCGACTGGGTCGACTTCGGCCGCGACCCGAACCCGCAGCTGGCGTTCGGGAACGGTACGCACTCCTGCGCGGGCGCCCTGGTGGCCGGGCTGGAGACGGAGCTGATCGTGGACGCGCTCCTGGACAGGGTGCCCACGCTGCGCCTCGCCGTCCCGGCCGCCGAGGTCCCGTGGCGGCGCGGCGCGCTGATCCGCGGGCCCGAGTCCCTGCCCGTCGCCTGGTGACCGCACTCACCCCGTCCGAGGGGCTCCTCGTACCACCGGGCCACGGCCGCACGGTGCGCACACCCGCGCACTCCGTGACGTTCAAGGTGACCGGCTCGCACTCCCGCGCGGCGTCCAGCTTCGAGGTCGTCGTCCCGCCCGGCTTCGACGTGGGCGCCCATGTGCACACCCGCAGCGAGGAGCTCTTCTACGTGCTCGAAGGCGAGCTGGACGTCCTCGCCTTCGAGCCCCGCGTACGCACCCCCGACAGCTGGCGCCACTGGGAGTCGAGCACGGGCAACCGGGCCGTGCGGGCGACCCCGGGCACGGTCGTCGTCGTACCACCGGGCTGCCCCCACGCGTTCGCCAACCCCACCGACGCCCCGGCGAAGATGTTCTTCCAGGCGTCGCCGCCACCCGATCACGAGCGGTACTTCGAGGAGCTGCTGGAGATCCTGGCGGCGGGGGGCCCACCGGACCACGAGGCGATCGAGGAGTTGCGGCGCCGATACGACATCGAGCAGCTGACACCGCTGAGGGCGCGCGGCTGAAAGGGGCACGGCGCTGTGCCGCGCCCCCACGGCGCTACCGGATCGGCATCCCGGACAAGGTCCGCGCGATCACCAGACGCTGGATCTCGCTGGTCCCCTCGAAGATGGTGTAGATGGCAGCGTCCCGGTGCATCCGCTCCACCGGGTACTCCCGCGTGTACCCGTTGCCGCCCAGGATCTGGATCGCCTGCCCGGTCACCTTCTTCGCGGTCTCGCTCGCGAACAGCTTGGACATCGACCCCTCGGCCGCGGTGAACGGCTTCCCGTTGATCGCCATCCAGGACGCCCGCCACACCAGCAGCCGTGCCGCGTCGATGGACGTCCGCATATCCGCGAGCTGGAAGGCGACGCCCTGGTTGTCGATGATCGGCCGCCCGAACTGCTCACGCGTCCTGGCGTAGTCGAGGGCGACCTCGTACGCGGCGCGGGCCGTGCCCACGGCCATCGCACCCACGGCGGGCCGGGACGCCTCGAACGTCGCCATCGCGGCGTTCTTCACGCGCTCACCGCCCGCCTTGGCCCTCTCACGGGCACGGGCGAGGCGCTCGTCGAGCTTCTCCTTGCCGCCGAGGAGGCAGGAGCCGGGGACGCGGACGTCCTCCAGGACGACCTCGGCGGTGTGCGAGGCGCGGATGCCGTGCTTCTTGAACTTCTGCCCCTGGGACAGGCCCGGCGTGTTCGGCGGGACGATGAAGGAGGCGTGGCCCTTGGAGCCCAGCTCGGGGTCGACGACCGCGACCACGACGTGGACGTTGGCGATGCCGCCGTTGGTCGCCCAGGTCTTGGTGCCGCTCAGCACCCACTCGTCCTTGGCCTCGTCGTAGACGGCGCGGGTGCGCATGGAGGCCACGTCGGAGCCGGCGTCGGGCTCGGAGGAGCAGAACGCGGCGACCTTGACGTCGCCCGCATCGCCGTACATCTGGGGGATCCAGGTGCCGATCTGCTCCTCGGTACCGTTGGCGAGGACTCCCACGGCGGCGAGACCGGTGCCTACGATGGACAGGGCGATACCCGCGTCACCCCAGAACAGCTCCTCCATGGCCATGGGGATGCCGAGGCCGGTGGGATCGAAGTACTGCTGGGCGTAGAAGTCCAGCGAGTAGATACCGACCTTGGCGGCCTCCTGGATGACCGGCCAGGGAGTCTCCTCGCGCTCGTCCCATTCGGCGGCCGCGGGGCGGATCACATCGGCGGCGAAACCGTGGAGCCAGTCGCGGACCTCCTTCTGTTCCTCGTTGAGCTCCATGGTGAACTCGGCCATGACCCCTCCAGCACTGCACTAACGTGTTACCTAAGGTAACAGCAGTCTGTTACCGACCGGTAGGAAAAGTCAACTCCCGAAACGAGCTCGGCAGCCCGTTCGATGGGAACGCGGCAATGAGTGTTAGTTTGCGCAGGCGTCACCAAATCAGCACGGGGTGGGGAGAAACACATGGACACCACGCAGCGGACCGACCAGGAACGGTCCGCCGACCGCCGCCGTCGCGAACTGCTCGAAGCCGCCGACCGAGTGGTGCTCCGCGACGGCCCCGGAGCCTCCATGAACGCCATCGCCGCCGAGGCGGGGATCACCAAGCCGATCCTCTACCGCCACTTCGGCGACAAGGGCGGACTCTACGCGGCCCTCGCCAAGCGCCACACGGACGCGCTCCTCGACTCACTGCGGGCGGCGCTGGACGCCCCGGCGGAGCGCCGTGAACGGGTCGAGCAGACGCTCGACACCTATCTGACCGCGATCGAGGCACGTCCTCAGGTGTACCGCTTCCTGATGCACCCTGCGGAGGGCGGCCATCAGGGCGAGGGCTTCGACGTGGGCAAGCACTCCGCTCCCCTGCTCCGTCGCATGGGCGAGGAACTCGCCCAGGTCATCGAGGAACGACTCGACCTCGGCCCCGACGGCGAGCGCCTCGCGCGGGTGTGGGGCCACGGCATCGTCGGCATGATGCACGCGGCCGGCGACTGGTGGCTGGGTGAACGCCCCTGCTCCCGCAGGGAGTTGGTACGCAGCCTGGCGGACCTGCTGTGGGGCAGGCTGGCGGCGGCGGGTGACAAGGTCGGAGGACCAGGCTTCTGATGGGTGCGCCTGGGGTTCTCAGGGGCGCGGGGCTGTGCCCAATATGCGGCTCCGCCGCGCGGGCGCGACCAGCCACACACAACCCGCAGCCGCCAAGCCGTCAAGCCGTCAACGCCCCCACGGCGCTCGCGCGATCTGCCGCACAACCCTCCGCTTACGCCACCCCACGAGCCGATCCACATACACGCGCCCGTCCAAGTGATCACACTCGTGCTGCAGACACCGCGCGAAGAACCCCGTACCGCGGACGGTGACCGGCTCCCCGGTCACCGTCACCCCCTCGACCACGGCCTCGTCGTACCTCTCGGTCCCCGCCTCGAGCCCCGGCAACGACAGACACCCCTCAGG
>NZ_VJZE01000181.1 GCF_009377205.1 Streptomyces phyllanthi | reverse complement strand
CCCCAGACCCCCGCTTCGGCCCTGAACGGGCCTCGTCCTCGAACGCCGGACGGACTGGATATGCCTGCCCGGCCTCGGGCGAGAAGCTGAGCCCTGCCGAGGCGAAGACCCAGCGCACCCCGGCAGGGCCCCGCTCAGCCCAGCCTCGACTCCAGTTCCGCCACGACCTCGTTCACCGCGATCGCCGTCTGCTCGCCGGACTCCATGTCCTTCAGCTGGACCACGCCCTGGGTGAGATCCCGCTCACCGGCGACGATCGCGTACCGCGCCCCACTGCGGTTGGCGTTCTTCATCGCGCCCTTCAGGCCCTTCCCGCCGTACGAGAAGTCCGCCGCGATACCGACCTTGCGCAACTCGGTGACCTTGGCGAACAGGATCCGCCGGGCCTCCTCGCCGAGCGGGACGGCGAACACGCTCGTGGCGGCGGGGACGGGCAGCTCCACGCCTTCCGCCTCCAGTGCCAGCACCGTGCGGTCGACGCCGAGCGCCCAGCCCACCGACGGCAGCGCCGGTCCGCCGATCATCTCGGACAGGCCGTCGTAGCGGCCGCCGCCGCCCACCGCGGACTGGGAACCCAGACCGTCGTGGACGAACTCGAAGGTCGTCCGCGTGTAGTAGTCCAGGCCGCGCACCAGCTTCGGGTCGTCCTCGAAGGACACTCCCGCCGCCGTGATCAGCTCGCGGACCTCCTCGTGGTACGCCTTGCACGCGTCGCACAGGTAGTCACGCAGGAGCGGAGCGCCCACCAGCTGCTTCTGGACCGTGTCGCGCTTGTCGTCGAGGACCCGGAGCGGGTTGATCTCCGCCCGGCGAAGGGTGTCCTCGTCCAGGTCCAGGCCCCGGAGGAAGTCCTGGAGCGCGGCCCGGTAGACCGGGCGGCACTCCTTGTCGCCCAGGGAGTTGAGGAGGATGCGGAAGTTCCTGAGACCCAGCGAGCGGTACGCCTGGTCCGCCAGGATGATCAGCTCCGCGTCCAGCGCCGGGTCCTCGGCGCCGATCGCCTCGGCGCCGACCTGCGAGAAGTGGCGGTACCGGCCCGCCTGCGGCTTCTCGTAGCGGTAGTACGAGCCCGAGTACCAGAGCTTGACCGGGAGGTTGCCCGCCTTGTGCAGGTTCGCCTCCAGCGCGGCGCGCAGCACGGAGGCCGTGCCCTCGGGGCGAAGCGCCAGCCTGTCGCCGCCCTTCGTCTCGAAGGCGTACATCTCCTTCGTCACGATGTCGGTCGACTCACCGACACCGCGGGCGAAGAGCTCCACGTTCTCGAAGCCGGGCGTCTCGATGTAGCCGTAGCCGGAGTTGCGCAGCGGCGCGGCGATCGCCTCGCGCACCGCGAGGAACGTCGCGGAACGGGGCGGGATGAGGTCGTACGTGCCCTTGGGGGCCTGAAAGGTGCTCACGGAAGGTCTCTCGTCACATTCCTCGTCGGGGAGGGGTGCTCGTACCCGCTCCCTGGCCGCCGGCGGCCACCTGCCGCAGGTACGGGTTGGTGGCGCGCTCCTGGCCGATGGTCGTCTGGGGGCCGTGGCCGGACAGCACCACGGTCGAGTCGTCGAGCGGCAGGCACACGCGGGCCAGCGAGTCGAGCATCTCGGCCATGTCACCGCCGGGCAGGTCGGTGCGTCCGATGGAGCCGGCGAACAGCAGGTCGCCCGAGAAGAAGACCGACGGTATGTCGGCCGTCTCGGGCATCCGGAAGGTCACCGACCCCTTGGTATGGCCGGGCGCGTGCGCGACGGACAGTTCGAGACCGGCCAGTTCGAGCCTCGAACCGTCGGCCAGCTCCTTGACGTCGTCGGGCTCGCCCACGGTCAGCTCGCCCATCAGCGGCATCCCTATGGAACGGCCGAGCGCCTTCTCGGGGTCGCTCATCATGTACCGGTCCTCGGGGTGGATCCACGCCGGTACGTCATGAGCGCCGCACACCGGGACGACCGAGGCGACGTGGTCGATGTGACCGTGGGTGAGGACGACGGCGACGGGCTTGAGCCGATGCTTCTTCAGCGCCTCCTCGACTCCCTGGGCGGCCTGGTGGCCGGGGTCGATGATCACGCACTCCTCGCCCGCGGCGGGGGCGACCAGGTAACAGTTGGTCCCCCAGGCCCCGGCGGGGAACCCGGCAATGAGCACGATCGTCCTTCGGATTGTGGCGGTACGGGGTCGTACGAGCAGTCGTACGAGGTGTGTTGCTGCGCGTCAGAGCCTACCGGCGCTGCCGTTTCCTCAGCGAACCCATATACGGTACGGGGCACACACAAGCGGTCGGCTCACAGGTCGCACACGTACCGGTCGACGTACGAGACGCATGAGGAGAGAACCCGGTGGTCAGCCAGGAACAGCGGCGGCGTCAGCTCGCCCGGGAGAAGTTCTTGCGGCAGCAGCAGCGACGCACCGTCGCGCGGCGCAAGGCGCATGCCCGCAATGCCGTGATCGCGTCGGTCCTCGGCGTGATCCTGATAGGCAGTGTGGCGCTGTACACCACCGGGGTGCTCAAGGACGACGGCAAGAAGGACAACGCGAGCGCGGAGGTGACCCCGAGCGCCTCCCCGAGCAAGGCTCCCGACCCGTGCGAGAAGCCGGCCGAGGGCAAGGTCAAGGAGCTCACGTACAAGAAGGAGCCAGCGGTCACCATCGACAAGACCGCGAAGTACACGATGGACCTGCAGACCACCTGCGGTGACATCTCCATCAGCATGGACGCGGCGAAGACCCCGCGCACGGTGAACTCGTTCGACTTCCTGGTGAACAAGGGCTACCTGGACCACACGAAGTGCCACCGGCTCACCACGATGGGCATCTACGTGCTCCAGTGCGGCGACCCGCAGGGCACCGGCATGGGCGGACCGGGCTACACGATCCCGGACGAGAACCTGAAGGACACGCGCCTCAAGGGCGGGGTGTACCCGGCGGGCACCGTGGCCATGGCGAACCAGTACAACGCCCAGACGAAGGAGGGCCGCAACACCGGCGGCAGCCAGTTCTTCCTCGTCTACCAGGACAGTCAGCTGCCGGCCGACTACACACCGTTCGGGACGATTTCCGAATCGGGCATGAAGGTCCTGAAGAAGATCGCCGACGCCGGTGACAGCACGGGACAGGGCGATGGCGCGCCCAACGCGACCGTGGTGATCAACAAGGCGACTGTCAAGGAATCCTGACCGCCAACTGCGGAATTTCGGTCGCGCGGGATGCGGACAGCCGCCCCGCCGGTCGCCTATGTTGGCCGTGACGAAACTGTGGACGATGCCCGGGGGTGCATGAGCCCTTCGCAGGCATCATGTGGAGGAGGCGCTGTGAGCAGCGACCCGTGGGGCCGCGTCGACGAGACGGGGACCGTGTACGTGCGTACGGCCGACGGCGAGCAGGTCGTCGGTTCCTGGCAGGCCGGCTCTCCCGAGGAGGCGTTGGCCTACTTCGAGCGCAAGTACGAGGGCCTGGTTGTCGAGATCGGCCTCCTCGAAAAGCGAGTGCAGACCACCGATCTGTCGGCGAAGGACGCGCAGGCCGCGATCGACCACATCCGCGAGCAGGTCGACGCGCACCACGTGGTGGGTGACCTGGACGCCCTGCGAACACGGTTGGACAAGCTGGTCGAGGCCGTCGAGGCGCGCCGTGAGGAGCGCAGGGCGCAGCGGGCGAAGCAGTCCGACGAGGCACGGCACTCCAAGGAGGCCCTGGTCGCCGAGGCGGAGGAGCTGGCGCAGTCCGACCAGTGGCGGGCCGCCGGTGAGCGGCTGCGGGCGCTGGTGGACACCTGGAAGGGGCTGCCGCGGCTCGACCGCAAGTCGGACGACGAGCTGTGGCACCGCTTCTCGCACGCCCGCTCGGCGTTCTCCAAGCGCCGCAAGGCCCACTTCGCGCAGCTGGACGCGCAGCGCGAGGATGCCCGCAAGGCCAAGGAGCGGCTGGTCGCCGAGGCCGAGTCCCTCTCCGGCTCGACCGATTGGGGGCCGACGGCGGCCCGCTACCGCGAGCTGATGGCCGAGTGGAAGGCCGCGGGCCGCGCCCAGCGCGAGCACGAGGACGACCTGTGGAACCGCTTCCGCGGTGCCCAGGACATCTTCTTCGCGGCACGCAGCTCGGTGTTCGCCGAGCGTGACGCCGAGCAGGCGGAGAACCTCAAGCTCAAGGAGGAGCTGGCCGAAGAGGCGGAGAAGCTGCTGCCGATCACGGACCTGAAGGCGGCGCGTGCCGCGTTCCGCTCCATCAACGAGCGCTGGGAGGCCATCGGCCATGTGCCGCGGGACGCCCGCCCGAAGGTGGAGGGCCGTATGCACGCGGTCGAGCGGGCCATGCAGGAGTCCGAGGATGCCGAGTGGCGCCGTACGAACCCGGAGGCCCGTGCCCGGGCCGCGGGGCTGACGGGCCAGCTCCAGGCGGCCGTGGACAAGCTGAAGGGCCAGATCGAGCAGGCGCGCGCCCAGGGCAACAACGCCAAGGCCGACAAGCTCGAGAGGGAGCTGGAGGGCCGCCAGGCGCTGCTGGACCAGGCGCTGAAGGGTCTGCAGGAGTTCGGCGGCTGAGACGACCCGCCCACGCGTACGAAGGGGGCTCCCGTACATCGTGTACGGGAGCCCCCTTCGTATGCGCCGCTGTGCCGCGAGGCTACGGCCTGCGCGCCGATGTCACCCGGTACACGTCGTACACGCCCTCCACGCCTCGTACGGCCTTCAGGACGTGGCCCAGGTGCTTGGGGTCGCCCATCTCGAAGGTGAAGCGGGACGTGGCCACCCGGTCGCGGGAGGTCTGGACGGCCGCCGACAGGATGTTCACGTGCTGGTCGGACAGGACGCGGGTCACGTCCGAGAGGAGGCGCGACCGGTCCAGGGCCTCGACCTGGATGGCGACCAGGAACACCGAGGACTGGGTGGGCGCCCACTCGACGTCGAGGATGCGCTCCGGCTCGCGGGAGAGGGACTCGACGTTGACGCAGTCGCTGCGGTGAACCGATACGCCACTGCCACGGGTCACGAAGCCGATGATCGGGTCGCCGGGGACGGGCGTACAGCAGCGGGCGAGCTTCACCCAGACGTCCTCGACGCCCTTCACCACCACACCGGGATCGTTGCTGCTGCGGCGCTTGCGGCTGCGGCCGCGCGGCGACGGCACCGCCTCGTCGATCTCCTCGGTGGCCGCCTCCTCGCCGCCGAGGGCCTGCACCAGCTTCTGTACGACGTTCTGCGCGGCCACATGGCCCTCGCCGATCGCCGCGTACAGGGACGAGATGTCGGGGTAGCGCATCTCGTGGGCGAGGGTGACGAGCGAGTCGCCCGTGAGGATGCGCTGGATCGGCAGGTTCTGCTTGCGCATCGCGCGCGCGATGGCGTCCTTGCCCTGCTCGATCGCCTCGTCGCGGCGCTCCTTGGAGAACCAGGCCCGGATCTTGTTGCGGGCGCGCGGCGACTTCACGAAGCCGAGCCAGTCGCGGGACGGGCCGGCGCCGGTCGCCTTGGAGGTGAAGACCTCGACCAGGTCGCCGTTGTCGAGGGTGGACTCGAGCGGGACGAGGCGTCCGTTGACGCGGGCGCCTATCGTGCGGTGGCCGACCTCGGTGTGGACCGCGTAGGCGAAGTCGACGGGGGTCGCTCCGGCCGGGAGCGCGATCACGTCGCCCTTCGGCGTGAAGACGAAGACCTCGTTGCGGGAGAGGTCGAAGCGCAGCGACTCGAGGAACTCGCTGGGGTCCTCGGTCTCCTTCTGCCAGTCGAGCAGCTGCCGCAGCCACGCCATGTCGTTGATGGCGTCCTTGTCCTTGCCGGATGTCCTGGGAACGTCCGTACGGACCTTGGAGGCGCCCGCGACGGCCTCCTGCTTGTACTTCCAGTGCGCGGCGATGCCGTACTCGGCGCGGCGGTGCATGTCGAACGTTCGGATCTGGAGTTCGACCGGCTTGCCGTTGGGCCCGATGACCGTCGTGTGGAGCGACTGGTACATGTTGAACTTGGGCATCGCGATGTAGTCCTTGAACCGGCCGGGGACCGGATTCCATCGCGCGTGCACGGTGCCGAGAGCGGCGTAGCAGTCCCTGACCGTGTCGACCAGGACGCGGATGCCCACCAGGTCGTAGATCTCCGCGAAGTCACGGCCGCGGACGATCATCTTCTGGTAGACGCTGTAGTAGTGCTTCGGGCGGCCGGTGACGGTCGCCTTGATACGGGCCGCGCGCAGATCGGACTGCACCTCGTCGGTCACTATGGCGAGGTACTCGTCGCGCTTGGGGGCTCGCTCGGCGACGAGACGCACGATCTCGTCGTACATCTTGGGGTAGAGGATCGCGAAGGCGAGGTCCTCCAGCTCCCACTTGATGGTGTTCATGCCTAGGCGGTGGGCCAGCGGCGCGTAGATCTCGAGGGTCTCGCGCGCCTTCTTCTCCTGCTTCTCGCGCTTGAGGTAGCGCATGGTGCGCATGTTGTGCAGGCGGTCGGCGAGCTTGATGACCAGGACGCGCGGGTCCTTGGCCATGGCGACGACCATCTTGCGCACGGTCTCGGCCTGGGCGGCCTCGCCGAACTTGACCTTGTCCAGCTTGGTGACGCCGTCGACGAGGAGCGCCACCTGGTCGCCGAAGTCGCGGCGGAGCTGGTCGAGGCCGTACTCGGTGTCCTCGACGGTGTCGTGCAGGAGTCCCGCCATCAGCGTGGCCGGGTCCATGCCCAGCTCGGCGAGGATGGTGGTCACGGCGAGCGGGTGTGTGATGTACGGGTCGCCGCTCTTGCGCTTCTGGCCGCGGTGCCAGCGCTCGGCGACCTGGTAGGCGCGCTCGATCTGACGGAGCGTCGATGTCTCGATCTTCGGGTCGTTGCTGCGCACTATCCGCAGCAGTGGCTCCAGGACCGGGTTGTACGGGTTCGAGCGCTGGACTCCGAGGCGGGCCAGGCGGGCGCGTACCCGGTTGGAGGAGCCGGAGCGCGCGGGCTGACCCGAGGCCGGGCGGGCCGGGGGCGCGGTGGGGGTCCCCCCTGGACCGGAGCTGGTAGCGGGCCCCTGGGGGCGCTCGGGAGGGGCCGGCTTGGGCCGCGGCTGCTCGACGGCCCTGTCGACGGGCGCGGACTGGGCGTGCTCGACCGGACCCTGCGCGGCGCTCTTCGCGCTCGGCGCGGGCGTGGCCGCTCCCGAGGCGGGCTCGGGCTTGGCGGCGGTCAGTGGCTGGGCCTCGTCTGCCAAGAGGACTCCTCGTGCGCGATCCGGGTCCCCCGATCAGGCTCCGGAGACCCCATGGTAGCGATCCTCGGCTCTCGGCTCGCCTTCGGCTGGTGAGACGGGCTGCTACCCGAGCAACGCGAGAGGCGGGCACCGCGTTCCTCCGGTGCCCGCCTGCGCGGTGTCGTACGGGTGGCCCGTGCCGTTCGTACGTCTGTCGTGCCGGTCCTCAGAGCTGGAGCAGGGCCTCCAGCGGGGCACCCGCGAGGGCCGGTTCCAGGCGGGCGCGGCCGCCCAGGAAGCCGAGCTCCATCAGCACGGAGACGCCCGCGATCTCGGCGCCCGCCCGGCGTATGAGCTGGACGGATGCCTCGGCGGTGCCGCCGGTGGCGAGGACGTCGTCGATGACCATGACACGGTCGCCCGCCGACAGGTCCTCGGCGTGCACCTCGATCTCCGCGGAGCCGTACTCCAGGTCGTACGCCTGGCCGAGGGTCGCTCCGGGGAGCTTGCCCGCCTTGCGCACGGGGATGAAGCCGACACCGGCGCGGACCGCGGCGGGCGCCCCGAGGATGAAGCCGCGGGCCTCCAGGCCGACGATCTTCGTGGCCCCGTGCCGGACGACGAGCTCCGCCAGCGCGTCGGTGAGCGCGGTGAACGCCGCCGGGTCGGCCAGCAGCGGGGTGATGTCCTTGAACATCACGCCCGGCTCGGGATGGTCCGGGACGTCGCGAATACGGCTGAGCAGCAGCGTCGGGATGTCCACCAGCTCGGTCATCGGCGCTTCCCCGAGGGGCGGCCGCGGCCCCGGTTGCGGGACGCGGGCTGGTGGCGCGGGCCGACGACCGCGGGGGTCGCGTCCTCCGGCTCGTCGCCGTACGACTCCTCGTCGGTCTGCTCCTCGGCGGAGTCGCCCTGGTCGGCCTGGGCCCGCTTGGCCAGTACGCGCTTCCTCAGGGCCTTCATCTGCGGCTCGCGCTCCTTGAGGTCGGCGACGAGCGGCGTGGCGATGAAGATCGAGGAGTACGCGCCCGCGGCGAGACCGACGAACAGCGACAGCGAGATGTCGTTGAGCATGCCCGCGCCGAGGACACCGCCACCGATGAACAGCAGGCCGGCGACCGGGAGCAGCGCGACCACCGTGGTGTTGACGGAGCGCACCAGGGTGCTGTTGATCGAGCGGTTGGCGACGTCGCGGTACGTCCAGCGGGTCTGCTTGGTGATGTCCTTCGTCTGCTCCTTGAGGCTGTCGAAGACGACGACCGTGTCGTAGAGCGAGTAACCGAGGATCGTCAGCAGACCGATGACCGTACCCGGTGTCACCTCGAAGCCGACGAGGGCGTAGATGCCGACCGTGATGGTGATGTCGTGGATCAGGGCGACGAACGCGGCCACCGCCATCCGCCACTCGAACGCGATGGCCAGATAGATCACCACGAGGACCAGGAAGATCCCGAGGCCCTGCCAGGCCTTGTTGGCGATCTGGTCGCCCCAGCTGGGCCCGACCAGTTCGGCGTTGATCGTCTCCGAGTCGACCTTGAAGTCCTTGGCCAGCTCTTCCTTGATCTCGTCGGACTTGCCGGTGTCGACGCTGGAGATCTGGATGCGCAGGCTGCCGTTGCCGAGTTCCTGCACGATCGCGTCGTGCCCTGCGGCCTCTTCCGCGTACTCCTCGGCCTGGGCGACCGAGACGCTGGTCTTCTCGGTGGTGAAGACGGCACCGCCCTGGAACTCGATGCCCATGTTCAGGCCCCGCACCACCAGGCCGACGACGGCCAGGACGGTGATCAGGATGGAGACGCCGTACCAGAGCTTGCGGTTGCCGACGAAGTCGTAACCGACCTCGCCGCGGTGGAGTCGGGCGCCGAGGTCGCCGAGTTTCGACATCTCAGGCCTCCTTCGGGTCGACGGGGACGGCGGGACGGCGGGTGCGGCGCAGCGGCGGCCGGGCACCCAGTCGCTTCGGGTCGAGGCCGGACCAGCTGTGGCCGTTCGCGAAGAACTTCCTGCGGGCGAGCAGCGTCAGCAGCGGCTTGGTGAAGAAGAACACGACGACCACGTCGAGCACGGTGGTCAGGCCGAGCGTGAACGCGAAGCCCTGGACCTTGCCGACGGTGACGACGAACAGCACCGCGGCGGCGAGGAACGACACGAAGTCGGAGACCAGGATGGTGCGCCGGGCGCGCGGCCAGGCCCGCTCGACAGCCGGGCGCAGCGAGCGGCCCTCGCGGATCTCGTCCCGGACGCGTTCGAAGTACACGATGAACGAGTCGGCCGTGATACCGATCGCGACGATCGCACCGCAGACCGCCGGAAGGTTCAGCGCGAAGCCGATGGCCGGGCCGAGCAGCGACATGATCACGTAGGTCATGACCGCGGAGATCAGCAGCGAGGCGATGGCGATGAGCGACAGGCCGCGGTAGTAGACGACCAGGTAGAGCACGACCAGGGCGAGGCCGATCGCACCGGCGATCAGACCGGCCTGCAGCTGCTCGCCGCCGAGAGCGGGCGAGACGGTGGTGACGCTCGCCTCCTTGAAGGTGAGCGGGAGGGCGCCGTACTTCAGCATGTTGGCGAGGCCCTGGGCCTCTTCCTGCGTGAAGCTGCCGGAGATCTCGGCGTTGCCACCGGCGATCGACTGGCTGACGGACGGGTCGGAGACGACGTCGCCGTCGAGGACGATCGCGAACTGGTTCTGCGGGGGCTGGTTCGCGGAGAGCTGGCCGGTGATGTCGGCGAACTTCTTGGCACCGCCGGACGTGAACTTCATGGTGACTTTCCAGCCCGCGGCGCTCTGGGTGTCGAAGACCGCCTGGGCCTCGTCGACGTCCGTACCGGCGACCGCGGCCGGGCCGAGGATGTACTTCTGCCACTGCTGCTGGGAGTTCTGGCCGCAGGCGAGCGTCGGGTCACCGGCCTTGACGTTCTTGCCGGCCTCGGCGCGCTGGGCCGGCTTGGTGCAGTCGAGCTTGGCGTACTGGGCCTGGAGCTTGGCCGTCGCGTCGTCGGCGCCGGCGCTCGCGCTCGCGGACGGGGAGGCGCTGGAGCTCGCGGAGGCCGAGTCACTCGGCGTCGGGTCGGCCTTCAGCGCGTCGGTGACCGCGCGGCCCTGCGAGGTGGCCGTGGACGACGGCGTCGCGGAGCCGGAGGGAGACTCCGCCTTCTCTTCCTTGTCCTTGTCCGAGGCCGCGCCGGAGCTGGACGCGCTCGGGGAGGCGCTGGAGCTGGGGCTGGTGCTGGGGCTGGCCGCCGCGTCGGCGCCGGACACCTCGGTGGTCAGGACCGGGCGGAAGTAGAGCTTGGCCGTGGTGCCGACCTGTTCCCGGGCCTGCTTGGAGTCGGTGCCCTTGGGGATGTTGACGATGATGTTCTTGTCGCCCTGGGTCTGGACCTCCGCCTCGGAGACGCCCAGTCCGTTGACACGGCGCTCCATGATCTCGACCGCGGTGTCCATATTGGTTTTGTTGATCGCTGATTCCTGGCCGCTCTCGGCCTCCAGCGTGATGCTCGTACCGCCGGCCAGGTCGATGCCGAGACGCGGAGTCGTGTGTCCGGAGGCGAACATTCCCCCGGTGAGCGCCGCGATGGCGATCAGGATGAGGGCCAGTGCGCGGCCTGGTTTGCCCTGGGCGCTCGCGCTCCGGCCCTTCTTCGGTGCTGCCACCTTCTCGTAACTCCCTCTCGGGCCGCCTCAGCGCCCGGTGGGCGTTCGGGCGGCCATGACATGGTGTCGGGACTTCGTGCGAGAACGACACGTCCCGGGTGGCGCGAGCTGGTCGTGCTCGCGCCACCCGGGAGCGTGACTACTTCGCGTCGGACTCGCCGTCGGTCTTCTTCTGCTCCGATTCGTCGGCCTTCGCCTCGACGGGCTCGTCGGCGTCGTCCGCCGCGTCCTTCTTGCCGAGGTCGATGGGCTTGTCGTCGGAGGCGGTGGAAGCGTCGGCGGCGGGCTCGTCGGTCTCGGTGAGGGAGGAGGCGTCGTCCGGCACGACGTCGGACTTCAGGTCGTGCTCGATGCCGTGGACGATGCGGTTGTACTCGTCGTCGGTGAGGACGGCACCGATCGCGTTCTTGGCGAAGAGCAGTTCCACGCCCGGACCGGCGTCAACGAGGACCGTGTCCTCGTTGACCTCCTTGACCGTCGCGTACATGCCCCCGATCGTGCGGACGCCGCTGCCTGGCTGCATCGAATTCCGCATGTCAGCGGCCTGCTGCTGCTTCTTCTTGGCGGAGCGGGTCATAAGGAACATGGCCCCGATGAGCACGATGAACGGGAGGAGGGTCAGGAGACTCACGGGTGGGAACTTCCTTCACACGACCGCGATGGTGAGCGGCCTGATGGTTGGGGGTATGTGTGCCGCCGACAAGGGCGGCATCGGCGGAGTCTAAGCGAGTCCGCACGCCAGGAACAACGCACAGCATGACACCGGGGTTCCAGAGCGGGCGAGTCCCCCGCCGTCACGCTGCCGTCACGCCCCGAACAGGTCCTGCTGTCCGCCTCCCCCGGCCGCCCCCCGGGGCGGGGTGAGGCCGAGGTGCGCCCATGCCGCGGGGGTCGCGACACGGCCGCGCGGGGTACGGGCGAGCAGGCCCTCGCGGACGAGGAACGGCTCGGCGACCTCCTCGACCGTCTCACGCTCCTCCCCCACCGCGACGGCGAGCGTGGACAGACCGACGGGGCCGCCGCCGAACAGCTTCAGCAGTGCCTCCAGTACGGCGCGGTCGAGGCGGTCGAGGCCTCGGGCGTCGACCTCGTAGACGGCGAGGGCGGCCGCGGCGATGTCCCTGGTGATGACACCGTCGGCCTTGACCTGCGCATAGTCCCGTACGCGGCGCAGCAGGCGGTTGGCGATACGGGGGGTGCCACGGGAGCGGCCGGCGATCTCGGCGGCGCCCTCGGTCCCGATCTCCAGGTCGAGCAGATGCGCGGAGCGGTGGATGACGCGCTCCAGCTCGGCGGGCTCGTAGAACTCCATGTGCGCGGTGAAGCCGAAGCGGTCGCGCAGCGGGGGCGGCAGCAGGCCCGCGCGCGTGGTGGCGCCGACCAGTGTGAACGGGGGCAGTTCGAGAGGGATGGCGGTGGCCCCGGGGCCCTTGCCGACGATGACGTCGACGCGGAAGTCCTCCATCGCCATGTAGAGCATCTCCTCGGCGGGCCGGGACATGCGGTGGATCTCGTCGAGGAAGAGGACCTCGCCCTCCTGGAGTGAGGAGAGGATCGCCGCGAGGTCGCCGGCGTGCTGGATGGCGGGGCCGCTGGTGATACGGATGGGGGCGCCCATCTCGGCCGCGATGATCATCGACAGGGTGGTCTTGCCGAGGCCGGGGGCGCCGGAGAGCAGCACATGGTCGGCGGTCGCCCCACGCGCGCGTGCCGCCCGCAGCACCAGGTCGAGCTGCTCGCGGACCTTCTCCTGGCCGATGAACTCGTCCAGGTCCTTGGGGCGCAGGGCGGCCTCGACGGCCTGGTCCTCACGGTCGGCGGACGCACCGACGAGCCGCTCGGGGGCGGTGGCGTCGGTCGTGTCGTCCCAGTTCATATGTGTCGTGCCTCGGTGTGTGGTGGGTCAGCGGGCTCGGTTCAGGGTCTGGAGGGCCGCCTTCAGCAACTGGCCGACCTGGGGCGTGCCGTTTGCTGCTTCCGCCTGGGGTGCCACGGCGGACACGGCCTCGTCGGCCTCGCGGGTCGCGTACCCCAGGCCGATCAACGCGGCGTGCAGTTGATCGCGCCAGCCCTGCGTGACCGGAGCACCGATCGCGGGGGCACCGATCGGCTCGCCCAAGCGGTCCTTGAGCTCCAGGAGCAGCTTCTGGGCGCCCTTCTTGCCGATGCCGGGGACGGCGATCAGCGCCTTCTCGTCACCGGTGGAGACTGCTCGGCGCAGGGCGTCGGGGCTGTGCACGGCGAGCATCGCCTGAGCCAGCCGGGGACCGACTCCGCTCGCGGTCTGCAGCAGCTCGAAGACCTGGCGCTCGTCGTCGTCGGCGAAGCCGTACAGGGTGAGCAAGTCCTCGCGGACGACGAGGGAAGTGGCCAGCTTGGTCGGCCGGCCCATGCGCAGCCCCGACAGCGTGCCCGGCGTGCACTGGACGGCGATGCCGATGCCGCCCACCTCGACCACCGCGGAGTCGGGGGCGAGCGCGGCGACGGGGCCGCTGACGAAGGCGATCATCGGGTGGCCTTTCGGGCAAGGGTCTGGGCTTGTCGGTGGGCGGCGTGTGCCTGCTGGAGGCGGTTGACGGCGGGGGCGCGCCAGATGTGGCAGATGGCGAGCGCGAGGGCGTCGGCTGCGTCGGCGGGCTTCGGGGGCGCGTCGAGCCTCAGCAGGCGGGTGACCATGGCGCCGATCTGGGCCTTCTCGGCGCGGCCGCTGCCGGTGACGGCGGCCTTGACCTCGCTGGGTGTGTGCAGCGCGACGGGGATGCCGCGGCGGGCGGCGCAGAGCGTGGCGACGGCGCTGGCCTGGGCGGTGCCCATGACGGTCCGTACGTTGTGCTGGCTGAACACCCGCTCCACGGCGACGAATTCGGGCCGGTACTCGTCCAGCCACTGCTCGATGCCCTGCTCGACGGCGACGAGGCGGTGTCCCAACTCGGCGTCCGCGGGCGTCCGTACGACACCGACGCCGAGCATGGTCAACGGGCGCCCCGCGACGCCTTCGACGACTCCGACACCGCATCGGGTCAGTCCTGGGTCCACACCGAGGACGCGCACCTGCCCCTCCCCTCTTTGCGGCTGAACCGCCGCCGCTCTCGCGGATCTGGCCTGGCACCGTCGGGGGTCCCGCAATGATCGGTCGCGGTCCGTGGACGGTGATCTTTGACGTCCCGCCAGGCTATCGGCTGCCACCGACAACGACGGCGGGCCGGTAGGACGTGTCCCACCGGCCCGCCGATACCGCTGAGTTCGCGGCAGCGCTACGCGTCGACCTTGGCCATGACGTCGTCGCTCACGTCGAAGTTGGCGAAGACGTTCTGCACGTCGTCGCTGTCCTCGAGGGCGTCGATCAGCTTGAAGATCTTCTTGGCGCCCTCCTCGTCCAGCTCGACCTGCATGGTCGGGACGAAGTTGGCCTCGGCGGAGTCGTAGTCGATCCCGGCGTCCTGGAGGGCGGTGCGGACCGCGACCAGGTCGGTGGCCTCGCTGAGCACCTCGAAGGACTCGCCCAGGTCGTTGACCTCCTCGGCTCCCGCGTCGAGCACGGCGCCCAGGACGTCGTCCTCGGACAGCTCGCCCTTGGGTACGATGACGACGCCCTTGCGGTTGAAGAGGTACGACACGGAACCCGGGTCGGCCATGGAGCCGCCGTTGCGGGTCATGGCGACGCGGACGTCGGAGGCGGCGCGGTTGCGGTTGTCGGTGAGGCACTCGATGAGCACCGCGACGCCGTTCGGGCCGTAGCCCTCGTACATGATCGTCTCGTAGTCGGCGCCACCGGCCTCGAGACCGCCACCGCGCTTGATCGCGGAGTCGATGTTCTTGTTCGGCACCGACTGCTTCTTCGCCTTCTGCACGGCGTCGTACAGCGTCGGATTACCGTCCAGGTCCACGCCGCCCATGCGCGCCGCGACCTCGATGTTCTTGATCAGCTTCGCGAAGAGCTTGCCGCGCTTGGCATCGATGACGGCCTTCTTGTGCTTCGTCGTGGCCCATTTAGAGTGGCCGGACATCTGCCTGTCTCCTTCGCGTAACCCATCCTGTTTGAACTCCCCGGACCGCAGGGGCCCGGGGGGACCCCCGGAGATCCTACAAGGACTCCGCTGTCCGGTAGGCGCGCACCATGTCGACGAACAGGGCGTGCAGCCTGTGGTCGCCGGTCAGTTCCGGGTGGAACGACGTGGCGAGCGCGTTGCCCTGGCGTACGGCGACGATGTGGCCGTCGTGCTCGGCGAGCACCTCTGCCTCCGCGCCCACGGACTCGACCCAGGGGGCGCGGATGAAGACGCCCTCCACAGGGTCGCCCGCGACGCCCTTCACGTCGACCGCCGCCTCGAACGACTCGTTCTGCCGGCCGAAGGCGTTGCGGCGCACGATCATGTCGATTCCGCCGATGGTCTCCTGGCCCGAACGCGGGTCGAGGATCTTGTCAGCGAGCATGATCAGGCCGGCGCAGGTGCCGTAGACCGGCATGCCCTCACGCACGCGCGCGCGGAGGGGGTCCATCAGGCCGAAGAGGACGGCCAGTTTGGAGATGGTGGTGGACTCGCCTCCGGGGATCACGAGGCCGTCCACCTCGGCGAGCTCTTCGGGGCGCCGCACCGCCCTGGCCACGGCGTCGGCCGCGGCCAGGGCGATGAGGTGCTCCCGTACGTCGCCCTGGAGGGCCAGGACGCCTATGACGGGGGTGTTGCTCATGGGATGCAGTGCCTTTACCAGCCGCGGTTGGCGTAGCGCTCGGTCTCGGGGAGGGTGTCGCAGTTGATGCCGACCATGGCCTCGCCGAGGTTGCGGGAGGCATCGGCGATGATCTTCGGGTCGTCGAAGAAGGTGGTGGCCTTCACGATGGCGGCGGCGCGCTTGGCCGGGTCGCCGGACTTGAAGATGCCGGAGCCGACGAAGACGCCCTCGGCGCCGAGCTGGCGCATCAGCGCGGCGTCGGCGGGGGTCGCGACACCGCCGGCCGAGAAGAGGACCACCGGCAGCTTGCCCAGCTCGGCGACCTCCTTCACGAGCTCGTACGGGGCGCGCAGTTCCTTGGCGGCTGCGTACAGCTCGTGGTTGTCGAAGCCCCTGAGGCGGGCGATCTCGTTCTTGATCTGGCGCAGGTGGCGAACGGCCTCGACGACGTTGCCGGTGCCGGCCTCGCCCTTGGAGCGGATCATGGCGGCGCCCTCGGCTATACGGCGGAGGGCTTCGCCGAGGTTGGTGGCGCCGCAGACGAACGGGGTCGTGAAGGCCCACTTGTCGGAGTGGTTGACCTCGTCGGCGGGGGTGAGGACCTCGGACTCGTCGATGTAGTCCACGCCGAGGGCCTGGAGGACCTGGGCCTCGACGAAGTGGCCGATCCGCGACTTGGCCATCACGGGGATGGAGACCGCGTTGATGATGCCCTCGATCATGTCCGGGTCGGACATGCGGGCCACGCCGCCGTCCTTGCGGATGTCGGCCGGGACGCGCTCCAGCGCCATGACCGCGACGGCGCCCGCGTCCTCGGCGATCTTCGCCTGCTCCGGCGTGACGACGTCCATGATCACGCCGCCCTTGAGCTGCTCGGCCATGCCGCGCTTGACGCGGGCGGTGCCGGTCTCGGGGGTCTGGGCGG
>NZ_VJZE01000180.1 GCF_009377205.1 Streptomyces phyllanthi | reverse complement strand
CCCCCGGCACCGTGCCCGGCTGCCACAAGCTGGCCGGTGCCCTGCGCGAGCAGCGGATCGTACAGCGGCTGGGAGCCCTGGAGGGCGGGGTCGTCGTACCGCCGCGCTACGACCGGGGGGACTGGCAGGAGGGCGACGGTGTGTTCAACGCGGCGGCCATCGCCTCGTACACACCGAAGCTCGCCGACCGGATCGAGCACCATGTCCGCGCGGGTGACCTGCCCGTGGTCCTCGGCGCGACTGCTCGATCCAGCTCGGCGCCTCGCTCGGGCTGCGGCGCATCGGGCGGTACGGGATCGCGGCGGTTGGGGGTACCTCCCACGCCCTTGAGGCAGTGGGGGAGCCTCCGCCGACTTCAGGCACCCCGGGAACTCCGACCGGATCGGCGCCGCCGGAGGTGAGGAACTCGCCCTCGGCACCGGACGCGGGCAGGAGGACCTGACGAACCTGGAGGGACTCCGGCCGTATCTGCGCGACGAGGACGGTCGGCTGTTCGGCATCCGTGACGAGTTCGAGGACGACTTGGCCGAGCTGGCCGCCCTGAAGATCCCCACGGTGACCGTGGGCGGTCTGCGCGAGTGGGGTGCGGAGGACCTCGGCCGGGCCACCGCGCTGAGCTTCGAGGCACCCGGGCTGAACGGTTTCTGGGTGCACCTCGACGCCGATGTCCTCGACCCGTCCGTGATGCCCGCCGTCGACAGCCCCGACCCCGGAGGGCTGCTGCCCGGCGAACTCGTCGCACTGCTGCGCCCGTTGGTCGGTTCACCGCGGTGCGCCGGCCTCGACGTCACCATCTACGATCCCGACCTCGACCCGGACGGCACGGCGGGCGCCCTGCTCACCGACATCGTCGTGTCGGCCTTCTCCGGCGCCGACGGGCAAGCCGGCGACTGAGCCGCCCGCCGCTGGGAACCCGGCCCGACCGTATGTACGGAAGGAGGCGGAGACCATGAGCCGCAGGCCGCACGACCCCGGGGCCGATCCCGAGGACGAGGGCATGCCGGATCTGCAGGACGGGACACCGGAGCAGCAGTGGTCGAGCGATCCGCAGCAGTTGCCCGTGGCCGGGGACGAGCCGACGATCGCCGAGGAGCGGGACACCACCGTGAACGAGGCGATCGAACGCGAGTCGCTGGACGAGCGGCTGGCGAGCGAGGAACCGGAGCCCGACCCCGGCGCCCCGCCGGGCCCGCCCGACGAGCCGGCCGGACTGCTGTACGACGAACCGGACCCCGATCTGCCGCGCGACCAGGACGTCCACTCCCAGGAAGGGTCCACCAGCGGGCTGTCGGCGGAGGAGGCCGCGATGCGGATACGGGGCGAGGAGGACTTCGGGGACGGCGGGCCGACCTGACCGGAGGCCGGGCGCGTCACTCCGACGCGCGGCGGTCCACGTACTCGTAGACCGAGCCGTCCGGGTGCATCGCGATCAGATTGCGGCCCACGGGCGTCGCCACCGGCCCCGCGAGGACATGGGCGCCGGAGTCGGTCAGCACCTGATGGGCCTCCTCGACATCCTTGACGGCGATGGTGGCGGAGACCTTGCGGAGCACCTCGAGCTCGGCCTCGGGGCCGCTCATCAGCAAGAAGCAGCCGACGGCGGCCACTTGGACACCGCCGCGCTCGAAGCGCAGGGCCGGGCCGCCCGCGAGCCGTTCGTAGAAGGGGACCGTGGTCTCCAGGTCGTCGACGCAGATACGCAGCGTGGCTCCCAGAATTTCCATGCGGACGAGCCTAGTTGCGGTCGGCCGGGGAGGAGATCGTTTCCGGTGGATCCTCCGGATCTCCCCGCAACCTCTCCTCCGGCCCCCCAGCCGCCCCGTGGCAGGACGGCGTTACGCGCGACGGGGCACGGGTACCCGGCGGCCATGGAGCGTTTGGATCATCTCGAACATCTGGACAAGCACCTGGTCGAGGAGCTGGCACAGGTGGCCCGCGAGACCGTACGCGACGAACTGCGGGAGCAGACCCGCAAGCAGCGCCGTACGGCCGTGCTGTACGCAGCGTCCGGCACCGTCGCCCTGTACGCGGGCGGCGCGCTCGCGGTCACCCTCGGTCTGGCGCTCGCACTCGGCCTTCCCGGCTGGGCCGCCGCGCTGATCACGGCCGTGGTGCTGGGCGCCGTGGCGTACGCCCTGCGGAGCGCGGCCCACTCGTCGTCCGGAGCACGGTCCCGTCCCGCGCACGGTTCCGCGCACCGGGGCGAACCCGCCGGTGGCCGTGACCGCTTCGACGGTGGTACCGCACCCGGGTTCAGCGGCGTCACGGCTCCCGGGGCGCCCACCGGCGGTCCCGGTCAGGCCCAGCCTCCCGTGCCTCCCGTGCCGCCCGCGCCTCCCGTACCGCCGCAGACGCCGCACTACCGGGACCGGTGAGCGGTGCGCACTCCCTGGGGGCACAGGCCGCTGGGCAGAGCCCCGTTGCGGCGGCGCCGGGTCGTCGTGGTGACCGGGGCCAGCGGTGGCGTGGGCCGGGCCACGGCCCGGGCCTTCGCGGCCCGTGGCGACCGGGTCGCCCTGCTCGCCCGGGGCCGTGAAGGGCTCGCGGCGGCCGCGGACGAGGTGCAGCGCGCCGGAGGCGAGGCGCTCGTCGTCACCGTCGACATGGCCGACCCCAAGGCGGTCGCGGACGCGGCCCAGCAGGTCGTGGATGAGTTCGGGCGGATCGACGTGTGGGTGAACAACGCCTTCGCCGGTGTCTTCGCGCCCTTCACGGAGGTCACCCCCGACGAGTACCGCCGGGTCACCGAAGTGACCTACCTGGGCTGTGTGTTCGGCACCCGGGCGGCGCTGCGGCACATGCTGCCGCGCGACCGCGGGACGATCGTGCAGGTGGGGTCGGCGCTCGCGTACCGGGGGATTCCGCTGCAGTCCGCGTATTGCGGGGCCAAGCACGCCATCCAGGGATTCAACGAGTCGCTGCGGTGCGAGCTGCTGCACGCGCGCTCTGGGGTACGGACGACGATGGTGCAGCTGCCGGCCGTCAACACCCCGCAGTTCGACTGGGTGCTCAGCCGTATGCCGGGACGGGCCCGTCCGGTCGCGCCGATCCACCAGCCGGAGGTGGCCGCCCGGGCCGTCGTGCACGCGGCGGGCCACGCACGGCGGCGCGAGTACTGGGTGGGCGGCTCCACGGCCGCGACGCTGGTGGCCAACGCGATCGCTCCCGGGCTGCTGGACCGGTATCTGGCTCGGACGGGGTTCGACGCGCAGCAGGAACCGGAGCATGAGCACGGGCAGGAGCATGAGCACAAACAGGAGCAGGAGCAGGAGCAGGAGCCGGAGCGGATGGCGGGCGAGTGGGTCGGGCCCGGCAAGGGCAATCTGTGGAGCCCCGCCGACGGCCCTCACGGCCGGGACTTCGGGGCCCACGGACGGTTCGACGACGAGGCGGTGGCGGCCGGCCCCGAGGAGTGGTTCTCGCGGAACCGGGGGCGGCTGGGAGCCGGGATCCTGCTCGGGGGAGCGACGGCGCTGGCCCTGAGGCTGAGGCACAGGACCGGCTGAACGTAACGCTTCACGCGCCACCCGGTACTCACGACGCTTCACGCGCCACCCGGTACTCACGACGCTTCACGGCCACCCGGTACTCACGACTCACGCCACCCGGTACTCCTCCACCTCCTCCGTCCGCAACGTCAAGCCGTGGCCCACTCCCGCCCCGGGGCGGATCGTGCCTCCCGCGGGGTCCAGGGCGCCGTCGAAGAACATCGACTCGACGCGTACGTGGTCGTGGAACCACTCGATATGGCGGAGGTTGGGCACGGCGGCGGCCACGTCGGCGTGGACGTGCGGCGCGCAGTGGGCGGAGATCTCCAGACCGTGGGCCTGGGCGAGGGCGGCGGCCCGCAGGAACTCCGTGAGGCCCCCGCACCGGGTGGCGTCCACCTGGAGGCAGTCGACCGCCCCTGAGACCACCATGCGGGCGAAGTACGGCAGGTCGTAGCCGTACTCGCCCGCCGCCACATCGCACACCAGCGTGTCGCGGGCCAGGCGAAGACCCGTCAGGTCGTCCGAGGGGACCGGCTCCTCGAACCAGCCCACGCCGTGTTCGGCGAGGGCACGGCCCACCCGTATCGCCTGCTTGCGGGTGTACGCGCCGTTGGCGTCGACGTACAACTCCGCCTGCGGGCCGATGACCTGGCGCGCCGACCGCACGCGCGACAGGTCGCGGGAGGCGGCCCGGCCCCGGGACTCACCGATCTTGATCTTGACGCGGGGGATGCTCTGCCCGTGCACCCAGCCGTTGAGCTGCGCGGCCAGATGCGTGTCGTGGTACGTCGTGAAGCCGCCGCTGCCGTAGACGGGCACCGTGTCGCGGACCGTGCCGAGGAGCCGGGCCAGCGGGAGTTCGAGGAGCCGGGCCTTGAGGTCCCAGAGGGCCACGTCCACCGCCGAGATCGCACAGGAGGCCACGCCGGGGCGGCCCGCGTTCCGTACCGTCCGGCACATCGCCTCGTGGGCCGCCGGGATGTCGAACGCGTCGAGGCCCGTGACGGCCGGGGCGAGCTGCTCGTGCAGCAGGTCCCCGACCGCCGCCGGCCCGTACGTCCAGCCCGTGCCCGTCGTACCGCCCGCCGTCACCTCGGCGATGACGATCGTCGTCGTGTCCCACGCGAGCGTGCCGTCCGCCTCGGGTGCGTCCGTCGGAACGGTGTACACGGAGACAACGGGTTGGTGGATCCTCATCGTGTGCCTCTCCCGGTGCGAGCCGCCCTCGCGGTACCAGTCTCCTCGGGCCAAAGGCCGATGCGCCCACCCCGGTCGGCGCTGCGCCCGGTCCGGACGGCGAGGAGAGGGAACACCGTCCGGACCGGGAATCGGCCGGCCGGCATCAGCTGCCCGCTCCCTGCTTCAGCTGCGGCAGCACCTTCGTCCGGTAGAAGTCGAAGAAGCCGCGCTGGTCGGGGCCGATCTGGTTCACGTACACACGGTCGAAGCCCGCCTCCGCGAAGGCGTTCAGAGCCGAGACGTGCTCGTCGGCGTCGTCCCCGCACACCGTGTTCCGCCGCACCATGTCCTCGGTGACCAGCGGCTGCAGCTGCTCGAAGTGGCGGGGTGAGGGCAGCACCTGGCCCATCTCACCGGGCAGCAGCTGGTTCGACCACAGCCTGCGCACCGTGCCCACGGCGGCGTCGCGGTCCTGGCCGTAGCACACCTTCGTCCCGCCGCTGACGAGCTTTCCGCCCCCGCCGCCCTTGCGGAACTGCTCCACCATCGGCTCCTCGGGGGCCATCGTGATGTAGCCGTCGCCGATCCGGGCCGCGAGGCCGGTGGCCTTGGGGCCGAAGCCGGAGATGTCGATGGGCACGGGCTCGTCGGGGACCGTGTACAGGCGGGCGTTCTCGACGGTGTAGTGGGTGCCGCGGTGGTTGACCTCCTCGCCCGTGAACAGACGCCGCATCACCTGGATGGCCTCCTCCAGCATCTCCAGACGTATGTGTGCCGGCGGCCAGCGGTCACCCAGGACGTGCTCGTTCAGCGCCTCGCCCGACCCCACACCGAGCCGGAACCGGCCCTCCGTCATCACCGCGCTCGTCGCCGCGGCCTGGGCCACCACCGCCGGATGGATCCGCACGGTCGGGCAGGTCACCGCCGTCTCCACGGGCAGTGACACGGCCTCGGACAGCGCGCCGATCACCGACCACACGAACGGGCTCTGGCCCTGCGCGTCGTTCCACGGGTGGAAGTGGTCGGAGATCCACAGACACCGGAACCCCGCCTGCTCGGCCATCCGTGCCTGCTCGATCAGATCCGCCGGACCGAACTCCTCGGTCGACAGGAAGTAGCCGTACTCGGGCATAGGGGGTGTACCTCCGCGTACCCCCGCGACGAAGCGGGTCGTGCCGGGTCGGGTCGCGGCCCGGGTACCCGGGGGCCACGGTGGCAACCCCCGGACGTTTGGGCGCTCCGGCCAGGGGGACGCGGAAGTGGCCCGTACGGGTGGCAGCTCCGCCGTACGCGGTACACGACGTCCGTACGAGCGGCCAGTGCGCCCGTACGGAGACCAGAGGCCCCGTACGAGCGACCCCGCCGGAGGCGAACCGTGAGTCGACCCCGCATCGTGATCGTCGGTGCCGGCTTCGCCGGCTACCGGACAGCCCGCACCCTGGCGCGGCTGGCCCGGGGCAAAGCCGACATCACCCTGCTCAACCCGACGGACTACTTCCTGTATCTGCCCCTGCTGCCCCAGGTCGCCGCCGGAATCCTGGAACCGCGCCGCGTCACCGTCTCCCTCTCCGGCACCCTGCCCCAGGTACGGCTGGTGCTCGGCGAGGCCGACGGCATCGACCTCGAGGCGCGCACCGTGCACTACGCCGACCCCGAGGGCGACGGGGGCACGCTGCGGTACGACCGGCTGGTGCTCGCCGTCGGCAGCGTCAACAAGCTGCTGCCCGTCCCCGGTGTGGCCGAACACGCGCACGGCTTCCGGGGGCTGCCCGAGGCGCTGTACCTGCGCGACCACGTGACGCGGCAGGTGGAGCTCGCCGCCGCGTCCGACGACCCCAAGGCCTGTGCCTCGCGCTGCACCTTCGTGGTCGTCGGTGCCGGCTACACGGGTACGGAGGTCGCCGCGCAGGGTCAGTTGTTCACCGACTCGCTGGTGCGCAAGCAGCCCCTGCGGGTGGGCATGCGGCCGCGCTGGATGCTGCTCGACATCGCGCCGCGCGTGCTGCCCGAGCTGGACCAGCGGCTGTCCCGCACGGCCGACCGCGTACTGCGGGAGCGGGGCGTGGACGTGCGCACCGAGACGTCCGTGCAGGAGGCCACGCCCACCGGAGTGCGGCTCAGCGACGGGGAGTTCGTCGACACGCGCACCCTCGTGTGGTGCGTCGGCGTCCGGCCCGATCCGCTCGTCGAGGGCCTTGGACGGCCCCTGGAGCGCGGGCGGCTGCTCGTCGACCCGTATCTCCGGGTGCCGGGCCATCCCGAGGTGTTCGCGTGCGGGGACGCGGCGGCCGTGCCGGACCTGGAGAAGCCGGGGCAGTACACGCCGATGACGGCCCAGCACGCCTGGCGGCAGGGCAAGGTCGCCGCCCACAACGTCGCCGCCTCCTTCGGCAGGGGGGAACGGCGCGCCTACCGCCACCGCGACCTGGGCTTCACCGTCGACCTCGGCGGTGCCAAGGCCGCGGCGAACCCCCTCGGCGTGCCGCTGTCCGGGCCGGTCGCCGGAGCCGTCACCCGCGGCTACCACCTCGCCGCCCTGCCGGGCAACCGCGTCCGGGTCGCCGCCGACTGGCTCCTGGATGCCGTACTGCCGCGCCAAGCCGTCCAGTTGGGGCTCGTACGGTCCTGGTCGGTTCCCCTGGACACGGCCTCACCGGAGCTGGCGCGGGTCCCGGGAGCGCCGGAGCCCTCCGGACGGGAACAGGGCCGGGAGGCACCCGGGAAGCCCGGCCCGACCGGCCCGGCACAGCCGCAGGAGGCATCGGTGAAGCCCGGGCCCACGGCGGTGCCCGGTGCGCCGGAGAAGCCGAGGCCGGCTCAGGCGCGGGAGAGCGCGAACAAGCCGGGACCGGTGAAGGCCGCGGACCCCCGGCCGGCGAGGGACTCCGCAACGCCGGGCCCACCAGGGGCCGAGGAGGAGCCCGGAGCCGCGCCGGGCAAGCCGGGACCGGTGAAGAAGGCGGAGCCCCGGCCGGCCCGGCCCGACGAGCAAGCAGGTACGGAGGAGGATTCATGAAGTCCCGTCAGCTCACCGAGATCGCCCAGCAGCTGCGTGTCGACAGCGTCCGCGCCTCGGCTGCCGCGGGCTCCGGGCACCCCACCTCCTCCATGTCGGCGGCCGATCTGATGGCGGTCCTGCTCGCCCACCACTTCCGCTACGACTTCGAACGGCCCCAGCACCCCGCGGGCGACCGCTTCGTCCTCTCCAAGGGCCATGCCACCCCGCTGCTGTACGCCGCCTACAAGGCGGTCGGCGCCATCAGCGAGACCGAGCTGCTGACCTACCGCAAGTTCGGCAGCCGCCTGGAGGGGCACCCGACGCCGCGGCGCCTGCCGTGGGTCGAGACCGCCACGGGCTCGCTCGGCCAGGGGCTGCCGGTCGGCGTCGGGATCGCGCTGGCCGGCAAGCGGCTCGACCGCACCGGTTACCGCGTGTGGGTGCTGTGCGGCGACAGCGAGCTCGCCGAGGGCTCCGTCTGGGAGGCCGCCGAGCACGCCGGGTACGAGCACCTCGACAACCTCGTCGCCATCATGGACGTCAACCGGCTCGGCCAGCGCGGGCCCACCCGGCACGGACACGACCTCGACTCCTACGCCCGCCGCTTCCGGGCCTTCGACTGGCACGTCATCGAGGTCGACGGCCATGACGTGGACGCCATCGACCGGGCGTACGGCGAGGCCCTCTCCACCAGCGGCCAGCCCACCGTGATCCTGGCACGCACGCTCAAGGGCAAGGGCGTCGAGTCGGTTCAGGACCGCGAGGGACTGCACGGCAAGCCGCTCCCGGACGCCGACGAGGCGATCGCGGAGCTCGGCGGTGTCCGTGAACTGCACATCGAGGTCCAGCCGCCGCCCGCCGCACGGATGCTGCACGCCGTACGGACGGGCCACCTCGACCTGCCGCGCTACGAGATCGGCGACGAGGTCGCCACCCGTGACGCCTACGGCAAGGCCCTCGCCGCCCTCGGCACGGCCCGCGGCGACATCGTCGCCCTCGACGGCGAGGTCAGCGACTCCACCCGGTCCGAGTTCTTCGCCAAGGAACACCCCGACCGCTTCTTCGAGTGCTACATCGCCGAGCAGCTGATGGTCGCCTCCGCGGTCGGGATGGCGGCGCGCGGCTGGGTGCCGTACGCGTCCACGTTCGCCGCGTTCTTCACCCGCGCCCACGACTTCGTGCGCATGGCCTCGGTCAGCGGTTCCGGGCTCAACCTCGTCGGCTCGCACGCCGGTGTAGCCATCGGCCAGGACGGGCCGTCGCAGATGGGCCTGGAGGACCTGGCGATGTTCCGCGCGCTGCACGACTCGACCGTGCTGTACCCGTGCGACGCCAACCAGACGGCCAAGCTGACTGGCGCCATGGCCGGTCTGGAGGGCATCCGCTACCTGCGGACGTCCCGGGGGAAGAGCCCCGTGATCTACAGCCCGACCGAGGAGTTCCCCGTCGGCGGCAGCAAGGTGCTGCGCGCCGGTGACGAGGACCGGCTCACGATCGTCGCCGCCGGGGTCACCGTCCACGAGGCGCTCGCCGCGGCCGACGCACTGGAGCGCGAGGGCATCAGGGTCCGGGTGATCGACCTGTACTCGGTCAAGCCCGTCGACCGGCGCACCCTGCGCGAGGCCGCGGACCGCACCGGCTGCCTGCTCACCGTGGAGGACCACCGCGAGGAGGGCGGCCTCGGCGACGCGGTGCTCGACGCGTTCCTCGACGGGCGTCCGATGCCGCGCCTCGTACGCCTCGCCGTACGGACCATGCCGGGGTCGGCCACGCCCGCCGAGCAACTGCACGCCGCGGGCATCGACGCCGAGTCCGTCGCGGCGGCCGCCCGGCTGCTGGTGGAACACGCGGTGGTCCCCTGACCGGGGGCGACCGGGAGCAGAAGGCCGACGATCGCTGAGAAGGAGGCCGCCATGGCCAGCGCGCGCACGGTGCGGGTCGGCCGCCGCACCGTGGAAGTCCACCGGCCCGACAAGGTGCTCTTCCCCGGCGACGAGAACGCCAAGGAGTACACGAAGGGCGACCTCGTCGAATACCACCGGGCCGTCGCCCCGTTCATGCTGCCGCATCTGCGCGGTCGCCCCCTGATGCTGGAGCGGCATCCCGACGGCATCAACGGCCAGCGGTTCATGCAGAAGAACACTCCGGAGCACTACCCGGAGTGGGTCGGGCGGGTCGAGCTGTCCAAGGAGGGCGGCACCGTCTGCCACACGGTCTGCGACACCACGGCCACCCTGGTGTACCTCGCCGACCAGGCGTGCCTCACCCTGCACCGCTGGCTGTCCCGGGTGGGCCGCGTCGACCGGCCCGACCGCATGGTCCTCGACCTCGACCCGGCGGGGGACGATTTCGGCCGGGTACGGCAGGCCGCCCGGTGGGCCGGCGAGCTGCTCGACGAGCTGGGGCTCCCGGCGGGACTGATGACGACCGGCTCGCGCGGACTGCACGTGGTGGTGCCGGTGGGCGGCCGGCACGACTTCGACGAGGTCCGTTCCTTCGCCCGCGATCTCGCCGAGCTGCTTGCCCGGGAGCATCCCGACGAGCTCACCACGGCCGCCCGCAAGAAGGACCGCGGCGACCGGCTCTACCTCGACGTACAGCGCAACGCGTATGCGCAGACCGCGGTCGCCCCCTTCTCCGTACGTGCCAAACCGGGCGCACCCGTGGCCACCCCGATCTCCTGGGACCAGCTCGACGACCAGGACCTCGACGCCCGCCGCTGGACCATCGCCGACGCCGTCGACCAGGCCCGCACCGATCCCTGGGGGGACCTGATGCGCCGGGGCCGCGCCCTCGGCCCGGCCCGGCGCCGGCTTGACGCACTGCGCGGCTGAGGTTTGGCCAAGGCATGCCGGGCCACTCGGACACCGAGGTGCCCATGTCGAACACATCGAACACATCCAGGACACAGAACGCACAGAAGCCACGGAGCTCTCCCAGAGCGGGCAAGTCGTCGCAGACGCGGGAGAGCCGACGCGAGAACCAGCGGGACAGCGACCAGGAGGACGACACGGCGAACCGTCGGCCCAAGCCCATGGAAGTCCTGCGCCATGCGCGCGGCCAGCTCGCGGAGCTGACCGGCATGCAGCCCGAGTCCGTGTCCTCCTTCGAGCAGACCGAGGACGGCTGGACGCTCGAGATCGAGGTCATGGAGCTCGCCCGGGTCCCGGACACGATGAGCCTGATGGCGAGCTACCAGGTGGAGCTTGATCCGGAGGGCGAACTCACCGGCTACCGCAAGGTTCGCCGCTACGAACGCGGACGGGCCGACCCACATCGTCAGGGCGGCCGCTAGGCCGCCGTCCCGCGCAACCTCAGACAGACCCGCAACCTCAGGCAGGTTTTCAGACAGACAAGGAGGATCGGCCGGTATGACCGTAGTCCCGGCACAGCAGTCCGGCGGTGGAGGCGGCAGCAGCGGTCTCTATGACGTACTGGAGCTCGTTCTCGACAGGGGGCTCGTCATCGACGCGTTCGTGCGGGTGTCCCTGGTCGGTATCGAGATCCTCAAGATCGATGTACGGGTCGTCGTCGCGAGCGTCGACACGTATCTGCGCTTCGCCGAGGCGTGCAACCGGCTCGACCTGGAGGCCGGGCCGCGCAAGAGCCCCGGCCTGCCCGACATCGTGGGCGAGATCACCGAGTCCGGTGCGCGCGGCAAGTCCAAGGGGGCGCTGTCCGGTGCCGCCGACACGATATCCGACGCGTTCAAGCAGGCCCGCGAGGAGGGTGAGGCCGAACCGCGGCGCGCCCGCAAGACCACGGCCTCGCGCAGGAAGGAGGAGGAGTGAGCACCTACGTCTACGGCATCGCCGCGAGCTCGCATCCCGCCCTTCCCGAGGACATGGGCGGAGTCGGCGACCCGGCGCGACAGGTGCGCGTCCTGAAGGAGGGCGGTCTGGCGGCCATCGTCAGTGACGCCCCCGAAGGGCTGCGCCCCAAGCGCAACGACCTGCTCGCCCACCAGAACGTGCTGAGCGAGGCGGGTGCGGGCGGCGCCGTGCTGCCCATGCGCTTCGGCAGCGTCGCCCCGGACGACGAGGCCGTCACCGGGGTCCTCGCGGAACGGGCCGACCACTATCTGGAGCGGCTCAAGGCCCTGGACGGCAGGGTCGAGTACAACATCAAGGCCACCCACAACGAGGAAGCGGTACTGCACCGCGTGATGGCCGAGAGCCCCGAGATCCGGGCCTTCACCGAGGCCAACCGGCAGGCGGGCGGCGGCACTTACGAGGACCGGCTGCGGCTCGGCGAGATGGTGGCGGCCGCGGTGCAGAACCTGGAGGCCGAGGACGCGGCGGTGGTGCGGCGCGAGCTGGAGCCGGCCGCCGAGGCGGCGACCGTGGGCCCCGAGTCCACGGGCTGGATCGCCAACGTGTCGTTCCTCGTGGACCGCGGTACGGCCGAGGCGTTCCTCGCCGCCGTGGAGGAGGTCCGTACGGGGCATCCGGAGCTGGAGCTGCGGGTGAACGGCCCGCTGCCGCCGTACAGCTTCGTCGAGCCGGGCCCGTCGGAGCCCGCGGAGACGGGGCAGCGGCTGGAGGCCGGGTGAGGTGCACTCATGGGACTGATCGGTGAGGTGCTGCTGCTGCCGTTCGCACCGGTGCGCGGCAGCCTCTGGGCGGTGAGACAGGTTCTCGCCGAGGCCGAGCGTATCTACTACGACCCGGCCGCCGTCCGCGCCGATCTCGCCCGGCTCGAGCAGCGGCTCGAGGCGGGCGAGATCAGTGACGAGGAGTTCGACCGTCTTGAGGACGAGCTCCTGGACCGGCTGGAGATCGCCCTGCAGAGGGGCATGGGAACTGGCGAGGGGACGACAGGATGAACCGCGTGGGACTGGGCCTCGCCATAGGGGCCGGTTACGTCCTCGGACGTACGAAGAAGATGAAGCTCGCGCTCGCGGTCGGCACCGCGGTGGCCGGCAAGCGGATGCACCTGAACCCGAAGGCACTCGCGGACCTGGCCTCCCAGCAGCTGCAGAACAACCCGCAGCTCAAGGAGGTCGGGGACCAGCTCCGACAGGACCTGCGCGGTGTCGGCAAGGCGGCCGGCGGCGCACTGGTCGAGAGGCGACTCGAAGGGCTCGCCGACCGGTTGCACGGACGGACGGCCCAGGTGCGCGACCAGCTCGCCGGGGTGACGCCGGACGCGTCCCGTGGCGAGGACGAGGAGGAGCCGGCGGAGGAGGGCGAGGAGCCTCGCGACCGTGAGGAGCGGTACGACGAGGCCGACGAGGCCGGTGACGAGTACGACGAGGAAGGCGAGGCCGTCGGCGAAGAGTCCGAGGAGGAGCCGGAGCCGTCGGGCAGGGGCGGTGACGACCGGGCGGAGAAGCCCGCGGCCAAGAAGGCGGCCGCGAAGAAGGCCCCGGCGAAGAAGCCTGCGGCCAAGAAGGCGGCCGGCCCCGGGAAGAAGGCACCCGCGAAGAAGGCGCCCGCCAAGAAGACGGCTTCCCGCAAGGACAGCCGGGCACGGACCGGGGAAGCGAGGCGGGAGCGATGACCGACACCGCCGGTTCGGCGGCCGGTCGGGTTTGCCATCGGGGCCCTTGGGCCGACCGGGTGAACTGCCGGGGCGGTTGCGTGCGGGGTGTTCCCGGGCGTGGGCCGGGAAGGGAGGCGGGGTCATGACCGACACCGCCGGTTCGGCGACCGGCCAGAGACTTCGGGTCCACCGGGGCCATGGGGCGAGCCGGCGGGACCTCGGCCCGGCGACCGGCCGGGTCGGTCCCGCCGACCCGGTTCGTCGGACCCACCGGGTCCACCGGACCCACCAGGCCCATCAAGTACATGACGTACCCGGATCGGCCGCGAGCGGAGCGACGAACGCTTTGCTCGCCGGTTCGGGTTTTGCCGCCAGCACGGCTGCGCGCGGGGGTCCCCGGGCGTGGGCCGGGAAGGGAGGCGGGGGCGATGACTGACACTGTCGGCTCGGCGACCGGCCGGGCGAAGGACACTCTCGGATCGGCTGCCGGCGGGGCCAAGAAGGCCGCCGGATCCGCTGCCAGCGGGGCGAAGGAATCTCCGCTCACGGGTCTGGCCCAGAGCGCCGCGGTCGATCACCTCAAGGCGGAGGCCCGCGACTATCTGGCCGCTCAGGCCCAGCGCATGCTCGTCGGGGCCGGCCGCAAGCTCGGGCAGACGACCGTCAAGCTGAACGACATCGCCGAGGGCAGGAGCCCCGGCTTCGCCAAGCTCGCCCTCGACGGCGGCCGCAAGCTCGCCGAGGGCAAGGGCCCGCTGCGCTCCGCCCTGGAGGTCGGTGCCGGCCGGGCCAAGGACACCGTGTTCGGCGCTCTGAAGAACCTGGGCGGCGACAAGGGAAAGGGCGGCAAGGGCAAGGGCCGGGCGGGGAACAAGCCCACGGTCATCATCGAGTCCATCGACGTCGGCGTGCCGCTGCGCACCGCCTACGACCAGTGGACGCAGTACCAGACCTTCAGCACCTTCGCCAAGGGAGTGAAGGCCGCGCAACGCGACGACGACACGCACTCCGACTGGCAGCTCAAGGTCTGGTGGTCCAGCCGCAGCTGGAAGGCCCACACCACCGAGCAGGTGCCCGACGACCGGATCTCATGGACGTCGGAGGGCGCGAAGGGCACCACGAAGGGCGTGGTCTCCTTCCACAGCCTCGGTGAGAACCTCACCCGCGTGCTGCTGCTGATCGAGTACTACCCGTCGGGGTTCTTCGAGAAGACCGGCAACATCTGGCGCGCCCAGGGCCGCCGGGCCCGGCTCGACCTCAAGCACTTCGCCCGGTACATCACGCTGCGTGGCGAGGCGGACGACCGCTGGCGCGGCGAGATCCACGACGGCGAGGTCGTCCGCAGCCACGAGGATGCCGTGGCGGAGGAGGAGTCCGAAGAGGAGGAGGGAACGGAGCCCGAGGACTACGAAGAGGGCGACGAGATCGAAGAAGGCGACGAGTACGAGGAGCCCGGCGAGTACGAGGAGGGCGACGAGTACGAGGAAGGCGACGAGTACGAGGAGGGTGAGGCCCCCGAAGGCGACGCCGGCGAGGAGGCCGGGGAAGAGTACGAGGACGAGGAGCAGGTCGCCGCGAGCGGGAGCCGCCGATGACGTATCCCAGCCGAGTCCCCGAACCGTACGGTCAGAGCGGGAGCAGCGCCAACCTGGCCGATATACTCGAACGTGTACTCGATAAGGGGATCGTGATCGCGGGAGACATCCGCATCAACCTCCTGGACATCGAGCTGCTCACCATCAAGCTGCGTCTCATCGTCGCCTCCGTGGACAAGGCGAAGGAGATGGGCATCGACTGGTGGGAGAGCGACCCGGCGCTGTCCTCGCGCGCACGCCGCGACGAACTCACCCGTGAGAACGCGGAGTTGCGCGCCCGACTCACCGAACTGGAGGAGGGCCGCCCCGCGGGCTCGTCGTCCGTGGACCGCGGGCGCTCCCGGGACGAGGCGTCACTGGAGCGGGGCCGCACACAGCAGGAGGAGTCGTCATGACCGGACTGCGGTACGTCTACGCCGTCTGCCGCCCCTTCGGCGCCGCACTCCAGGCCCAGCTGACCGGGGTCGCGGGCGCGCCCCCGAAGCTCCTGTCCCACCACGGTCTGATCGCCGTCCTCAGTGAGGTGCCGGAGCGCGACTTCTCCGAGGAGCCGCTCAAGGCCCATCTGGAGGACCTCGACTGGCTGACCGCGACCGCCCGCGCCCACCAGGGCGTGATCGACGCGCTCACCGCCGTCACGACGCCGCTGCCGCTGCGGCTCGGCACCGTGTTCCGGGACGACAGCGGTGTCCGCGTGATGATGGAGGCCCGTGAGGACGTCTTCCGGCGGACACTCGACAGGCTGGAGGGCCGGGTGGAGTGGGGCGTGAAGGTGTACGTCGACCCGGAGTCGGCCGCCGACGCCGACGAACGGCCCCCTGCGAAAGCCGCCTCGGGGCGCGACTATCTGCGGCAGCGGCGTATGCGTACCAAGTCCCACGAGGAAATGTGGCAGCAGGCGGAGACATTCGCCCGCCGGCTGCACGAAACCCTTTCCGGGCGAGCCGAGGATTTCCGGCTGCACGCACCCCAGAATTCCGCGCTTTCCGGAGCCGCCGGACGGAATGTACTCAACGCCGCCTATCTGGTGCCGCGCCGGGAATCCGAGGAATTCGTGGAGGTGGTGGACCGTACCAAGGACGACAACCCCGGACTGCGCGTCGAGCTCACCGGCCCCTGGGCGGCCTACTCCTTCACGGAGGAGCGGCAGGGGAACGAGGAGGGCGCGTGACCGTCGTCGAACGCCGTGAGGTCGCCCTCGTCGACCTGCTCGACCGGCTGCTCGCGGGCGGGGTCGTCATCACCGGTGACATCACCCTGCGGATCGCTGACGTCGACCTCGTCCGTATCGACCTGAACGCGCTCATCAGCTCGGTGAACGCGCAGGTTCCCTCGCCCTTTGGGGAGTTGGAGTGAAGTGACCGCCAGGAAGCGTCTTGAGTTCGAACCCGACACGGTGGAGCGCGATCTCGTCAAACTCGTCCTGACCGTCGTCGAACTGCTCCGCCAGCTCATGGAGCGGCAGGCGGTGCGCCGGTTCGACACGGGCGATCTGACGGAGGAGCAGGAGGAGCGCATCGGGCTCACCCTGATGCTGCTCGACGACCGCATGACCGAGCTGCGTGAACGCTACGGGCTGCGGCCCGAGGACCTGAATCTGGACCTCGGGCCGCTAGACGCATGTCTCTTAAATCCATCTCCGAGCCTACGAGACGTAGATGAAACTCGTATGTTGTATTCTGCTTTTAATAAAATAG
>NZ_VJZE01000017.1 GCF_009377205.1 Streptomyces phyllanthi | reverse complement strand
CACCCGGAGCTCCCACGCCCCCTCCCGCGCCGTATGTCGTCCAGTTCGGGTTCGACCGGCACCACGGCGGCCCCGGGCCGGACACCCGTCGAACCTCCTGCTCGACGAGGCCGTCGCCGACGCCCTGCCCGCACACGCGCGACCGCCGCAGCCGCCGCTCCGGACCCCGCGGGAGGCCGACCTCGCGACGACGACTCGGCCCTCGAGCGGATGGCCGACTGGTCGGGAAGTTCAGCGCCGAGTCGAGCGCCCCGGCCGCGGTCGTCGTGCTGCCGGAGGAGTCCGAGCTGCCGGCCGCCCGTCTGCGGGAACACCTTGGGCTGGGCGGGATGAGCACGGACCCCTCACGACTGCTGCGCGACAAGGCCCAGCGGGCCCGCCGCGAGGGGGGGCGAACCTCCGTGGCGGAGCCGTGCACGGGACCGTCGGTCAGACCTGGGTCCGGTCAGGCCGGTCGGGAAGCTTCGGCGCCGCCACCAGGCCTGTGTCCTCGATCGCATCTGTAAGGGAGCCCGCGGCCGACAGAGCCGGCAGCAACAGATGCATTCGGTTCCGGGCTCCGGTTTTCGCGCGTATCCGGCGTATACAGGTGTCGACGGTATGCGGACTGACGTTCATGCGCCGGGCGGTCTCCCCGTAGGTGTCCCCGCGCGCGACGTGTCCGAGTACTTCTCTTTCCCGGTCGCTGATCCGGCGGACAGCTTCCCGTAGTTTACCGCTCACGGATCCGGGCGCCCTTTCTCTGTGTCATTCCTGCGTTCCGGGCCCTGTGGATGCCAGGCTCCGGAACACACCACGGGCCGGTTTCCCCGTACGCACACGCAGGTCATCCCGGGAGACGACCCCAACCGCTGTCGCCGGGCACGACGGAGGACGTCGCCGAGGTGTCGGCGCGGCCGGTGTCGGCGGCAGCAGTCCCGGCAACGGCGCCGACCACCATCATGCAGAGAACGGTGACCACGAACGCGCGGACAGACTTCATGACTTCTCCCGGATTTCAGAGTGAGGAATGCTTGAAAAGTCCCGGCCGGTGTTGTCCGGCCGTTTCCCTTCCGCTCTTCCATGATGGTGGGCGCCCGTCCCGTAATCCACCGACGGAACCATTCACCAAGTTCTCTGGCACTAAAGCGGGGGGTGAACGAAACACCCGCAGGATCTCAATCAAGGTCAATACGGACGGATTGGCTTCCGGTGGCGTCGTTGCGGTTGCCTACGGTCAACGCAACTCGTCAGCTCCGGCTCACCGAAGGCTCTTGACACATCTCCCGGAGCTTCGCCCGGTCGATCTTTCCGTTCCGCGTCGACGGGAGCGCATCCAGTTCGGTGAAGTGTCTGGGGACCATGAACCGGGGCAGACGGGAGGCACAGGCACCGATCAGGTCGTCCTGACCGACCTCCGCGCCGGTCACGCGGGTGTAGAACGCCGCCAGCTGTGTGGAGCGGGCGACCTTGACCCCGACGACGGCGGCTCGACGCACACCGGCGACCCCGGCGATCACGGACTCCACCTCACCCGGCTCGACTCGATAGCCGTTCACCTTGAGCTGGTCGTCGAGCCTGGAGACGAAGTGGAAGTCGGTGCCGTCGAACGTGACCAGGTCTCCGCTGAAATAGCAGCGGCGCATGCCGCCGTCTCGATGTTCGACCTCCCGGAATCTCTTCGCGGTGAGCGCGTCGTCACCGGCGTACCCGATCCCGACGCAGTTACCGGCGATCACCAGCTCCCGTGTCTCGCCGGCCTCGAACGGGCGCAGCCGTCCGTCCACATGGCACAGCAGCTCCGCGTCGACGACCGCGGTGCCGATGGGCGGCCGGTCGGGCCAGTGGGTGACGTCGCCCCTCAGCCGGTACTGAGTGACCACATGGGTTTCGCTCGGCCCGTACTGGTTCACCAGCGTCAGGCCACCCTCGGCACAGAACTTCCGCACCTCGTCGTTGATCACCAACTGTTCGCCTGCCACCGAGATCTCCCGCAGACTCGGTGTCCTTCCGCCCGCGGCACACGCGGCGGTGGCCAGTCCGTGCAATCCGACCACTGGCTGGAAGAGCCGGGCGACGTCATGCTCGCGCATGATGTCGAGCAACGTGAAGGGATCCAGCCTGTCCTGGTCGTTCACCACGATCAGGGTCGCACCGGCCAGCCAGGTCGCCACCATGTCCTCGTACACCATGTCGAATCCGATGGACGACATGTGCAGGGTGTTCGGGGGCCGGTCATGGCTCCACCGCTGGACGTGCCAGTTCCCCAGATCCGCCAGGACCACCGGCGGCACCGTGACAGCCTTGGGTTCGCCCGTGGACCCGGAGGTGGGGATGACGTAGCAGACCGGTCCGGTCGCGAGCTCCTCCCGCCTCGTTCCCCGAATCGATCGGAAGGTGTGTTCCGCGACACCCGACTCGACCGGTGCGCACTCGTCGGCCCGCAGGATCATGGCGCAGCCGGCGCTGCTCACCAGTTTGCCGGTCCAGGCGGGCGGCATGGCCGGGTCGATGGACAGCACGCCGGCTCCGACGCGCCACACACCGAGCACCGCCGCGCAACGGGACCACGAACGAGTCGCATGCACGTCGACGACGTCACCGGGACCGATGCCGTGTTCAGCGAGGCCGCCGGCGATCTCGGCCGACAACTCGGCGAGTTCGGCGTAGGTATGGGCGACGCCGTCGTCGACGACCGCCACCGCGTCCCGGTGCCGGGCGATGGCGTCGACCAGCGTCCGGATCAGTGAGACATCGAGGTCGCTCATGCGATCAGACCGCCCTCGACGAGTCCCAGCGGCCGGTAGTCACGCGACGCCACGAACTCCGGACGCGGGCTGGGCACTTCGCGCAATTCGTTGTCGACACTGTTGTAGGTGACGAACGCCATGGTCCGGTCGGTCGGCGACATGTTCGCACCGGAGCCGTGCGCGATGCAGGGGTGGAAGAACAGCAGGCTTCCAGCACGTCCGACAACGGACCGGATCTCCGCCTCCGCGGTCACCTTGGCCATCTGTTCGGCGTCCAGCGCGAACTTCAGCTTCGCCGACAGGTCGGCCTCCCACTGCGACGAACCCTCGGACTCGGGACTCCACGGGGCTAGCACGCCGTTTCGATGCGAACCGGGCACGACGAGCAGCGGGCCGTTGTGCTCGGTCGCGTCGTCCAGCAGCAGCGCGACATTGACCGCCCGCGGCTCCGGCATACCGTCCTTGGGCCCCCAGACGCTGTAGTCCTGATGCCATTGCCACACTTCTCCGCGAAGCGCCTGCTTGGCGTTGACCTTGCACTGGAACACATGCAGCTTGCTCTCCAGCAGTTCCTCCGCCGCGGAAAGCAGCTCGGGCAGCCGCACCAGCCTGGAGAACAGCGCGCCCGTGGTGTGGCACCCGTGGATGCCCCGCACCGTGGTCCCGTCCTCCTCGAAGATCCGCCCAGGGTGCTCGGTCGCGTAGAGATCGGCCACCTCACGTCGCAGAGCGGCGATCTCGCCGACGTCGAAGACGTCTTCGAGGAGCAGGAATCCTTCGGACCAGTATTCCGATATCTGACTTTCGGTGAGCATAGTGCGATGACCTCTCTGCCTGATTTCTGCGGAGCGATGAAAATCGTTACGTAGGTCTGGTACGGAAAGAAAGGGTTTTGTCCGGGCGGAACAGGCCAGGACGCTTTGCGACAGGGTGCCGCCGTGGCATTACAGCCGCAGCCCCAATTCGTCGATCACCATACTGATGCTGATCACACTCAGCCGCGTATCCCATTTGCCCTCGACGCCGCGGGCCGCGATCCGTTCGAGCGCGTCCGTACGGAAGACACCGCTGGCCGCGACCAGATCGCGCCACCTGGTCATGAGGTGGTCGTGTGCGAGCGCGGACAGACCGTGCGCGGTGAATCCCTGCTTCGCGCGTCGCAGCACGGTTTCCGGGACGATGCCGGCGTAGGCCGATTTGAGGCAGGCCTTTCCCTCGAAATCGGTGACCTTCTCGTCGTCGCCGACGCGCAGCGCCAATTCGACCACGGGATTGCCGAGGAACGGGTACCGGCCCTCCACGGAATTCGCCATCAACATCGCGTCGCCGTGGTCGCCGAGCAGATGACTCCCCAGTTGGACGGAAGTATCGGCCACCGACCGCATCTGCATCGGAGTGAGCAGCGCGGTTTCACCGTCGGAGAACGGAATCAGCCTGTCTCTCCAGAACTCCTGACCGCCGAGCGCTTCGATGCTTTCCGGGGTCAGACCGTCCGACCGCCGGTGGTCCACCTGCCGCCAGTCGACTTCCCAGGAGAAATCGGCCCGCCCCCACGCACTCTCGTTCTCCTCCCGGCTCTGACGTGGCCCCCGGCCGTGCCCGTCGAACGCGTACGAGTCGTAGCCGAAGAACAGCTCGTCGGCTCCCTCCCCCGACAGCACGCCCTTGAGCCCGCTCGACCGGACCTCACGCGAGAGCATCAAGGCCGCCACGTTGTAGGTCTCACGCTGCGGATAACAACAGCGGCGCACCATCTGCTCGAACTCGGCGGTGATGTCCTCGCCGAGACAGGAGATCTCAAGGTGCTCGCTGCCCACCGCGTCAGCCACCTCACGCTGGAAGCGGTGTTCGTCCAGCAGGACGTCGCCGAACACCACCGAGTACGTGCGAAGCGGTTTCTCCACGGCCGCGGCGGCCTCCATGACCAGCGTGGAGGAATCGAAACCGCCACTGAGAAAGGCCCCGATCTCGACGTCCCCGCGCAAACGATCGCGTACCGCCTGCCGGACCCCGTGCCGGATCTCCTCCGCGGTCACCGGGTGCCCGTCCGTCTCGAACTCGCCGTACCGCCAGTAGCGGACCGTCTCACGTCCGCGCCCGCCGAACCGCACCACACTTCCGGGCGGCACGGCATGGACGTCACGCACCAAGGTACGAGGCGCCACGATGTTGCCGAGCTGGAGATACTGATCGACGGCGCCGAGGTCCAGCCGCCAGGTGCCCGGCACCGACCGCACCAATGGTCCGAGTTCCGAGCAGAAGTGCACCTGCCCGTCCGACTCGGTGTAGTAGAGCGGGCTGATGCCGAAGCGGTCCCTGCCCAAGTGGAGGGTGTTCTCGGCGCGATCGTGGATCGCGGTGGCGAACTGCCCGTCGATCAGGCTGAGCCCGGCGGGCCCGTGGCGTGCGAACAGCTCGGGGATGACCGCCACGTCGACACGATTGGCGGTCCGCGCCACGCCGAGCCGGCTTCGCAGCGCGTCGGCGTTGTAGATCTCACCGTTCGTGACGGCGACGAACCGCCCGCCGCTGTCCTCGGCGGGCTGCCAGCCGTCCTTGAGCGCGGTCATGCCGAGGCGGGCGAGTTTCGCCGTCAGCACGGGTGTGCTCAGCGAGTAGGTTTCGTCGGGTCCGCGGTGGATGAGCCGGGAGTGCATGGTCGCCGTGACAGTGCGGTCAAGGCCGCCGTCCGGCGCGAAGGTCCCGCAAAGGCCGCACATCGCGCTACACGCTCCGCTGTCGCAGCTGGTCCGTGAGCGCGCGCAGGTCCTTCGCGCGCAGCACGTCGCGCACCCCGGCGTCCAGCCACCCCAGCTCGCGCAGCTTCGCGACCAGTAACAGCGTCGACGCCGAATCACCGCCCAGCGCGTAGAAGTTGTCGTCCAGCACGGCGTCACCGATCCCGGTGAGGTGGCCCACGAGGGCGAGCACCTGCTGAACGGGGGTCGACACGGCGTCTTCGCCGAGGATCCGATTTCCCCGCAGGGAATCGCGGTCGATTTTTCCGTTCAGGGTGTACGGCAGCGCTTCGACGCGCTCCAGCACCGAGGGAATCTTGTACGGGTCCAGGACCCCTTCGAGATGGCGCCGGAGTTCCCTCGGGTCGGCGCCGCCCAGGTAGTAACAGACCAACGCGTCGCCCCCGGCGGCTTCCGAACCGTCGTGCGACTCCACGGTCACCACCGCCTCGACGACCGATTCCGCCTGACACACGGTGTTCTCGATCTCGCCGAGGTCCAGCCGGTAGCCGCGGAGCTTCACCTGATGGTCCAGCCGCTCCACGAAATACAGATTGCCGTCGCGGAGCTCCGCGATGTCGCCAGTCCGGTATTCCGTACCGTCGCCCGCCGGCCCGAACGGCCGCACCTCGTGCTCGGTCAGGTATCCGGCGGCGACGGCGGGGCCCGTGATGACGATCTCGCCCCGGCGCACCGAGCCGTCGGTCCGAGCAGGCGCGGACCCTTCGTCGATGTCGCGCAAGTGGTAGGCGCAGTCACCCACCACGTCGCCGAGAGGCACCCCGTCACGGCAACTCGCCGGGTCCAGCGGGCCCGTCAGCAGATTGCACACCGTGGTCTCCGTGGCACCGTAGGCGTTGTGCAGCGCGGCCACCTCGGACCATTTGGCGACCACCGCCGACCGGCACGCCCCGCCGCCGTTGATCACGTGGCGCAGCCGCATCGCGCCGCTGGGCTCGGTCGCGGTCAGCGCGAACGGAGTGGTCTTGAGGTGAGTGATGCCGAAGCGCTCCAACGTGTCCCGCAGCTCGGTGCCGGGCGCCAGGCGTGCCTCGTCCAGCACCACGAGGCAGGCGCCGGCCGTCAGGGTCCACAGGATCTCGGTCATGCACCCGTCGAAGGTCAGGCGGGCGAACTGCAGTGTCCGCGAGTCCGGCCCCACGGACAGCCGCTCGACGTGATCCCGGACCACCGCGGCAAGCGGGGCCGGGCGCACCAGAACGCATTTCGGCTCGCCGGTCGAGCCCGAGGTGTGGATGGCGTAGCAGAGCTCGCCCTCGACGTCCAAGACGCCACGCGCGAGATCGGATTCGTCGGCACGCCAGGCCTCCGGGACGTCGGTGAGGTACACATCGCCGTCGTCCCGCGACCGGGCCAGCCGTCGGACGCCGAGCAGTCTGACCTTCTCGGAGTTCGACGCCACACTGTCGCGGCTGTCGAGGAACACGAACGGGCGCCGCGCCCGGAGTGCTCCGATCATCGCCGTGATCGCACCGAGCCCCTTGCTTGCCTCGATCCCGACGAACCCGCCGGGTGCGACCTCCGCGCGCAGGTCCTCCGCGAACACCTGGCTCAGCTTGTCGAACTCGCGATAGCAGACCGTCCGGTCCGCCGTCCGCACGGCGGCACCGTCGGGATTCTCCCGCAGAGCGCGTTCGAACGCGTGTATGAGGGACATGTGACTCCAGTTCCACTCGCCGCCGACTCGCAGGGTCGAGCGGGCTTGAGACAGCAGCCGTCGCAGCGGATCCCGGTACCCGTGGTGCAGGCGGCGCGATCGCTCGCGAGGAGCATCGACCGCAGGGCCTGTTCCACCTGTCCGGCGGTCAGCAGTACGACGTCGTACGGGGCGTTTTCGGCGACCCGCGGCGGGCATGCCCACCTCCGGGTCAGCCGACGGGGTGGGTGAGCGTGCCGACGCCTTCGACCGCGGCCCGCACCGTGTCCCCTGGGCTGATCTGGACGGCACCAGGGGTTCCGGTGCAGATCACCGTTCCCGGTACGAGAGTCCGGCCCATGGTGAAGTACTCCACGAGGTAGCCCAGGTCGTATTTCATGTCCCGCGGCGTCGCCGCCGCGATCACCTCTCCGTTCCTGACGGTGGAGATCCGGATCCCGTCCAGGCTGTCGCCGGGGAACTCGTCCAGGGTCACCAGGGCCGGGCCGATACTGCAGAACGTGTCGAACCCCTTCGCCCACGGGATGTAGCGCGGGTTCCGGCGGATGGCGTCTTCCGCGGTCATGTCGAGGACGGCCGTCACTCCGGCGATGACGGACCGCCACCCGTCGCGGGGAACATCCTTGCAGCGGGTGCCCACGACCAGTCCCAGCTCCGCCTCCGCGGTCACCCGTCGCGACTGTGCCGGCAGCCGGATGGTTCCGCCGTTGCCGATGAGGCACGACGTGGGCCGCAGGTACGATCCGGGGCCGTAGCCGGGCTGTTCGGTGTCCAGGTCCTCCGAGTGCCGCCGGTAGTTGAGCCCGGCGCCCCAGATGCCGGCGTCGCTGTCGACGATGGTCGCCGCGTTGGACAGGTCGACACCGAGGCCGTCGGAACCGGCCGCCTGCCTCCTGACCTGTGCCTCCAGGTCGCCGAAGCGCCGGTCCCCGACCAGGTCCCCGACGCGGGTGAGGCTTTCGTAACCGCTGATCTCCCGCAGCGGGAACCAACGGTCGTCGATTCCCACGAAGACGTCCTGCCCGTTGCCGCTCTTGGCGAGCTTCATCGCGTCGTCCCCTCAGTTCGCCAGCTGCAAGGAACGCGGGCTGTCGCTGTCAGCGATTCGGGCCGCCGCCGCGTGGAAGTCGGCCGCTCGCGGGCTTTCCGCCGCCATCCCGACCGCGGTCTCCATGAGCTGGGCCGGATCGGTGTGGTACTTGGCGGCGAGTTCCTCGACCAGGCCGAAGAAACCCGAGTGGATGCCGATCACCGCGCCGAGGACCTGCATCTTGCGCTCCGCCCCGATCACCTTCATGTTGACCCGGCAGAATTCGGCGAGTTCGGCCAGTTCCTGGTAGTCGAACCGGTCCCTGCCTTCCATGACGTTGATGATCGCGGCGAGGGATTCGGTGGCGGCGTTGCCCGAGCCACGCCCGATTCCGTAGAGCGTCCCGTCGACAATGGTGGCGCCCGCCCGGAAAGCGGTGACGGTGTTGATATTGGCCAGGCCTAGATTGTCGTGTCCGTGGAAGCCGACGACCGGGTACCGTTCGGCGACCGCGCTCACATACCTTTCGACGGTCTCGGGAGTCATCGCGCCGTAGGAGTCGACCACGTAGACGCCCGCGATCTCCGGCCCGACCCCGTCGAGCATGTCGAGCAACCGGTCGACCGGCGTGGCACTGGACTTCATCAAGTTGACGTAGACCTCTCCGCACGCGTCCGCGACCTGCTGGAGGTAGGGCAGGTGATCCTGGACGCGATCCGGTTCGACACCGACCCGGATGAATGACATTCCGCGGTCACACATCTGCCGGATCGTCGCCGGCCGAGTGAACTCGGGCTGCGCGAACATTCCCCATGGTTTCGTGGTCAGCGTCGACCGGGCGAGCTCACACCAGGTGAAATGATCGATGTTTCCGGCTTTTATGCCGGTGCGCTCGGCCTCCAACCCGATCCCGTGACCGATCTCGACCTTGGAAACGGGGGTCTCGTTGAGTCTGGCGAGAAGTTCGACCACGAATTTCTCGTCGAACTCGAAATCAACGGCGTAGGCACCGTCACGCAAGGTGCAGTCGAGCAGTTCCATCTCGGACATCGCCCGGGATCGGCTGTCTTTCATAGGCCTTCGCCCTTCTCGGCTCAGCACGGACATACACACGGACAAACAGATGGCGCGGAGCTCTCCTCTGCCTCACCCCCAGGAGAGCCCGAGTTGCCACTCACGACGGATCGGGTGCGGCCGTTCTCAGATGTGCTGCCGCATCGGGGTGAAGTCCACGAGGATCACCGCACGCTCGCCCGTCTCCGCTCCGGCCCCGCGCCTGATGGGGGACACGTAGTGACTGACCTTCTCGTCGGTGACGGCGTAGGACTCCAGCGGCTTGGTCAGTTCGAACTCCGCCAGAGCCTCGCCGTCGGGCACGTCCGAGGGCAGCTTGCCCCGGTATTTCGGTGGCGCGATCACGTTCACGCCGCCGACGACGTTCCGGCGATAGACCAGATGCGCGAAGACGAACGGTTCGCCGTCCTGATGGAGTTCGTTGGGCGAGGAAATGGCCTCGCGTCCCGGGTCGTCCACCGCCAGCTTGATCAGATGCACCCCGACGTGCAACGGGAACGCCGCGTCGTTCTGCGACCATCGCGTCTGCGCGAAGTCGAAGGAAAGGATCTTGTGGATGATCGGGTTGTTCCGCGCGGATTCGCTCATGGCGGGCAGTTTGCGGACCACGCCGACATACTCGGGATTGTGGTCGGCCTGGTAGTAGCCGTTCATCCAGCCCTGTTCGCCGAAGTGCGTGTTCGGAATCCAGCTGAACTCCCCCGACCATGGGTGGAAAACACCGCGGGCGAAGCGGCGGTTGCGCCCCGCCTCCGTCGCGTAAGGGTCCGGTGGCAGGTCGACGAACTCGGCGCGAAGGCTCTGGAAGGCGGCGTCGGATTCGGCGATCCCGAATTCCTCGGCGAGGTCGTAGCGGGCGAATCCGTGCTCAACGAGGACGGGCGATTCGGTCAGTGTCTGCATGACTGTCCCAAGCAGTAGTCGAATTGGGTGGACTGTGGTGGGCGACGGCTCGGGCCGTCAGACCGTGGCGAGCCCGCGGGCCGGGCGGACGACCACCTGACGCCGGCGTCCGCGCCTGGTGGAGAACTCCACCCGCGGACTGTCGTCGAAGAGGTCGAGGCGGAGCAGCCGTTCCTCGCTCCAGCCGAGCAGCCGGAACTCGCCGGCGCCCAGGTGCAGCAGCTCCACCGGCGGGCGCCCTTCGACGCGCAGGACGAGCCCGTCGTCTTCGGCGGTCACTTCGGCGACGAGGTCGGTGTCCTGGTCGTCGACCACCGCGAGTCCCCACTCCATGAAGGAGAACGGGACGGCGAAGCGGCAGCTGAACTCGGCGAGTTCGGGCGCGGTCAGCGGCAGAACGGGCCGGTAGTAGGCGATGTCGCTGGCCGGCAGCTCCGCCCGGAAGCTCTCCGGGAACAGGGCCAGCAGCCTGTCGTTGGTCGCGCAGTCCGCGACCAGGTGGATCCGGGCCCGGTCACCGGTGTTGCGCACGGAATGCGGTCGGTCGAAGTCGGCGTACCAGAGCGTTCCCGGCTGCCACCGCTGTTCGACCCCGTCCATCACCAGCACCGCCCCGGGATTGGTGACCAGCGGGATGTGCAGCCGTACATAGCCGTAGGGAAGGCCGATCGGGGTGTCCGAGTGTTCCGCGACGGACACCCCGGGAGCCAGGGCCATCAGGCGGACACTGCGCAGTTCTGTACCCAGTTCGGACAGGATCTGACCGAGGTAGGGTGCCTTCGCCATCAAGGGGGTGTCGGCGAACCGGTCACGTCCCGGACCGCCGGGGTCGGTTCGCTGGGGGTCCCCGCCCGGCGCACGCAGGGAAAGGACCTTCCAGTCCACATCGGATTCTTCCCCGACGACGCCGTCCTCGAAGGACCGCTGCAATGCCCAGAACTCGGAACCGCTGAGCTCTGCGAGATCCGCGTTCAGCCGGCCGATATCCAGGTCGTCCCGCAACATCACCGCGGCCGGAAGGTTCCTCAATGAGCCGCCGTCTTGCATGAAAACCTCGCTTCAATGAGCCTTGTTCGCTTTGGCTTTGCTATCGGTATCTTACTTCTGCGCCACGCCGATAAAAGCGTCTGACAGCGTGCGGAAGCGGCCAGGCCCCTTTAGGACATGACCTTTCCGGCCTCGGCTGCAAAAATCGCACGCTCGGATTCGGGGAAGTCACGCATTTTTCGGATCGGGCTGAATAGCAGAATGACCGTCGACAGTACTTGCAAGCCGCTCATCATCCACAGCGTTTCCCGGACACCGGACAATTCGCCGAGCGCGCCGCCGAGCAACCCGCCGACAGCGATGGCGCCGAAGCTGATCACGGCCGCGCTCGCACTGATGCGCCCGATCAGGTCCGGCGGGCAGTACCGCTGGCGGAAGGTGTCGGTGATGATGCTCGCCGCGACCACACCCGCGCCGCCACCGACACCGCCGACGACGAAGAACGCGAGGCCGGCACCCGGGCCGGTCAGCGGAAAGAGCAAGGTGAAGGGCGCGGCACCCACCTGACAGATCAGCGCGGCCCGTGCGGTGCCGAATCGCTGGGACACCCGGTTGGACAACAGCACTCCGAGGACCCCGCCGAGACCGCACAACGTCAGCACCGCGCCGACCACGGCCTCGCCGGCACCGACTGTCCGGACCAGGAACGCCACCTCGATCGAACTCATTCCGGTCAACGCGATGTTGGACACCGCGCTGAAAACCGCGAGGGTGCGCAGAACGGGGTCCTGGAACAGGAATCTCAGGCCGTCGCCGACCTCGGTGCGCAGCCGGCGCCGCCGGACCGCCCGGGGCGGCGGCTCGGTCGTCCGGACAGCCCGCAGACAGAGCCAGGACACCGCGAAACTCAGCGCGTTGGCGAGCAGTCCGGCGACGGCGCCGAAGGCCTGCACCAGCAGCCCGGCCAGGCCGGGGCCGATGACCTCGGCTGTCGACTCACTGCCCTGCAACCGCGCGTTGCCTGCCAGCAGCTCCGCGTCGGAGAGCAGTGTCGGCAGATACGCACGGTGCGCGGTGGTGAAGAAGACATTGGCACAACCGCCGATGAAGGCGGCCACGAGCAGGTGGGGAATGGTGAGTACGCCCGCCCAGGCGGCGACCGGAACACTGCCGAAAGCGACGAAGGAAACGGCGTCGCAGAACAGCATCACCGGGCGGCGGGGCAGGCGGTCCACCCACGCCCCCGCGGGCAGACCGAGTACCAGCCAGGGCAGATAGGCGACCGACGTCAGCAGTCCGATGACGAAGGTGTCCGCGTGCAGCGTGACGACGGCGACCAGGGGCAGCGCCACCACGGCGATCCCGTTGCCGAGCAGGCTCGTGGTTTCCCCGAACCAGAACAACCGGAACTCGCGCCCGGCCACCGAGCCCTGGTAGGGCTTGCCGGTCATCGTTCTCCCGCCGTGGGCCGCGAACCGTCCAGCAGGGCGAGTTTCCCGGCGAGGACGGCGCCGATCCGCGCGATGTGCTTCGCCTGGGTGATCTCACCGTGGCCACAGGCGATCTCGTGCACCTCAAGCCGTCCGGTCACGTGGTCGCGCCAGGATTCCGGCGTGGGCGCATCCTCCGGTTTCCCCTCCGTGGCGGAGAAGAACACCATGTCCCCCCGGTACGTCCGGGGCCGGAGTTCCTCGTAGATCCGGTCGTTGTCCACGAACACCCGGGCCAGGGCGGCGGCCTCCGACTGCGTCAGCCATTCGAGTGTGCTGCCCGGCCGGCGGACCGTCCGCTCGTAGTCGTCGTAGCTCAGTGGTCCCCCGCCGAATGCGGAAAGGTCGTACCCCAAGGAGTCCAGCAGCTCGGTGAACGTCTCCGAACCGCCGTCGACGAGGGGCCGGTAGCCGGGTACCGAGTCGGGCGGGTAGCCGTCGAGCAGTGCGAGCAGGTCGACCTCGGCTCCCCCGGCCTGCAGATCGGTCGCCATCAGGTGAGCGAGCACGGCGCCGAAGGACCATCCGACCAGCCGGTAGGGCCCTTCGGGTTGGACGGACCGGATCTGCTCCACGTAGTCCTTGACCATCTCACGCCAGGACCGGCCGTTCGCCGTCGCATCGGTGAGGCCCTTCGCCTGCAAGCCGTACACGGGGTAGCCGGCGTCGATGTGGCTGAGCAGCCCCGCGTAGACCCAGCTGATCCCGGCGGCCGGATGCACGCAGAAGACCGCGGGCCGATCGGCTCCCGTCCGCAACGGGAGCAGGGACGACAGCGGGTCGTGTCGCGCGCCGTCGGCCAGCCGGTCCACCAGGTCCGCGACGGTGGGCGCCTGGAACAGGTCCAGGATGGTGAGGTGCCCGCCCAGCACCGCCCGCACCCGGGAGAGCAACCTGGTGGCGAGCAGGGAGTGACCGCCCAGTTCGAAGAAGCTCTCCTCGGCGCCGACCCGGCTCAGCCCCAGCACCTCCGCGAACAATCCGCAGAGGACTTCCTCGTAGGGTCCGCGCGGGCCACGCGACGCCGGACGGTGCGCGAAGTCCGGGGGCGGCAGCGCGTCCCGGTCGAGTTTCCCGTTCGGCGTCAGCGGTAGCCGTACCACCGACTGGAAGAAGGACGGGATCATGTGGTCGGGCAGGATCGAGGACAGCCGTCTGCGCAGGTCGCGCGTGTCGAGCTCGTGGTCCGCGGCCGGCTGCACATAAGCCACCAGCCGCTTGTCGCCCCCGGCGTCCTCGCGCACGGCCACGGCAGCCTGCGCCACATCCGGGCACCGGGTCAGCGCGGCCTCCACCTCGCCGAGTTCGATCCGGAAGCCCCGCACCTTGACCTGGTCGTCGATGCGGCCCAGATAGTCCAGCCTGCCCTGGTGATCCCACCGGACCAGGTCACCGGTGCGGTACATGCGGCTGCCCGTCTCCCCGTCCAGGACGTAGGGGCAGGCGACGAACCGTTCGGCGGTCGTGGCCGGGCGGTTCACGTAGCCGCGGGCCACGCCGGGTCCGGTCACGTACAACTCGCCCGGGACACCGGGCGCGACGGGGCGCAACCGCTCGTCGAGCACGAAGACCCTGGTGTTCCCGATCGGCTTGCCGATCAGCGGGTGCGGGCTGTCCGCGGCGTCCCACCACAGCGCGTCCAGGGTGCATTCCGTGGGACCGTACAGGTTGTAACAGAGCGTCCCGGGCGCCTCCCGGACGCGGGTCCACAGCGACTGCCCGGCGGCTTCCCCGCCGAGCAGCAGCACCAGCGGCGCGTGCGGTCCGGACATCAGGCCCTCGTCGAGCAGGTGTTCCGCGTAGGTGGGGGTGACGTCGAGGACGTCGATCCCGGCGGCCCTGACGTAGGCGGTCAACGCGACGGCGTCCCGTCGGATGTCGTCGCGGACGACGTGCAGTTCGTGGCCGGCCAGCATCCAGAACAGTGCCTCCCACGACGTGTCGAACGACAGCGAAGCGGTGACGGCGGACCTCAGCTGCCGGCGCGCGGTGGCCTCGGTGCGCGCGAGCAGACCCGCGCGGTGGAAGGCGTACAGGTTGCTCAAAGCGGAATGCGGCGTCAGTACGCCCTTGGGGCGGCCGGTGGATCCGGACGTGTAGATGACGTACGCCGCGCTTTCCGGCAGTACGCGACAGTTCAGGTTGGCCACGGGACCGGCCGGCGTCTCGATCCGGTCGGCGAACACCGCGGGCAACTCACCGAAGCTGTGCGCGGCCGCGGTCACGGTGTCCGTGACGACAGCGACCGGCGCGGCGTCCCGCAGCATGTGCCCGATCCGGTCCGGTGGATATTCGAGATCGACGTGCAGATAGGCCGCACCGGTCTTGAGTACCGCCAGCATCGCCACGACGGACTCGGCCGACCGGGGCAGGGCCAGCGCGACCAGCCGCTCCGTCCCGGCTCCCTGAACGCGCAGTCGGCGCGCGAGCAGGTTGGCGCGATCGTTGAGTTCGGCGAAAGTGAGCCTCGTGCTCCCGCACACCACCGCGGTCGCTCGCGGCGTTCGCGCGGCCTGCGCCTCGAACACCTCCGGCACGGTGGCCGGCGACGCGGGCCGGGCAGTGTCGTTCCACGCGACGAGGACCTGGTGGCGGTGCTCGGCGGACAGCGGGTCGGCTTCGCCGATGGGCCGTTGTGGCGCTGACACGAGTTGCCGCAGCAACCGGGGCAGGGCATCGGCGATGTGGTCGGCGGTGGCCCGGTCGAACAGGCCGGTGGCGTACTCGAGGGCGCCGTCGATGCCCGCGGCGCTCCCGTCCGGGGTGTAGTGCTCCCGGAAGTCGGCGGACAGGTCGAACTTCGCGACCTCCCAGTCCAGTCGCTCCTCGGTGCAGGTCAGGCCCGGCAACGAGAGCGTGGCCTCCTCCCCCCTGGACAGGGTCAGCATGACCTGGAAGAGCGGATGCCGTGCCAGTGACCGTTCCGGGTTCAGGTCCTCGACCAGCCGCTCGAAGGGAATGTCCTGGTGGTCGTAAGCGGCGAGATCCGCGTCCCGCACCCGGTGCAGCAGCTCGCTGAAGGTCGGATCACCGGACACGTCGCTGCGCAGCACCAGGGTGTTCACGAAGAAGCCGACCACGCCTTCCAGCGCCTCGTCCAGCCGCCCCGCCACCGCGGTGCCGATCGGGATGTCCGTACCGGCCCCCAGCCGGGACAGCAGTACCGCCAGCCCGGCTTGCAGCACCATGAACGTGGTGCACCCGTGGTCGGCGGCGACCGCGAGCAGACGGCGGTGCAGCTCACCATCGAGCTTCAGCGGTACCGCGTCCCCGCGGTGATCGGCCACCGCGGGGCGCGGCCGGTCGAACGGCAGGTCCAGCTCGGCGGGCAGCCCGGCCAGCTGCTCCCGCCAGAAGGCCAGCTGCGTCGCGAGCAGGCTCGCCGGATCGTCCTGGTCACCCAGCAGCTCCCGCTGCCATACCGCGTAGTCCGGGTAACTCACCGGCAGTGGCGTCCACTGCGGGGACTCACCCGCGGCCCGGGCTTGATAAGCGGTGGCCAGGTCGGCGAGCAGCGGCTGCCAGGACCACTCGTCGCAGGCGATGTGGTGGATCACCAACGCCAGCACGTGTTCCCGTGGCGCCGGCGCGAACACCGTCGCTCGGATCGGGAGATCCGTCGTCAGGTCGAAGCCGCGGTCGAGGGTGGAGGCGAGCGCGTCGGCGAGCCCGGCCTCCTCGCATGCGACCACGTCGAGCTCAGGTCGTCGGGCGAGCACCCGCCGTACGGGTTCGCCGTCGACCCCGGGGTATACCGTGCGCAGCACTTCGTGCCGGTCTACCAGGTCGGTGAGCGCCGCTGCCAGGGCTGTGCGGTCCAGTTCGCCTCTCGCCCGGATCACGAGCGGGCAGTTGTAGACCGCCGACCGGCCGTCCACGCGATTCAGGAACCACAGCCTCCGCTGGGCGTAGGACACGGGGGACACGGGTCACTCCTCAGGAGGCAGAGCCGGACGCGACGGAATGGATCGGAGCGATCCGGCTCGGGAGGGCCCGCCAGATCTCCGGGGTGTAGAAGTGGCCGCCGCCGAGCACGTCGTGCCGGTACGGGCCGGAGGTCAGTCCGCCCCACCGGGAACCCACGTCGGCGCTGATCAACGGATCGTCGGCACCGGAGAACACCTGCAGCGGCACGCTCACCCTGGCGCCGGCATGGACGAAGGTGTCCCGGACAGCGATGTCGGCCCGCATCACCTCCAGCGCCAGCTCGGTCAGGTCGTCGTCCTCACGGACGTGCGGGGGCAACAGGCCGTATGTCCCCATCCACTCCAGCAGCCGCTCGTCGTCGTCCTGGTGTGTGGGAAAACGTTCGCTGTCGGTCAGGCCGCGGTCCGGGGCGTTGCAGGAGGACAGGACGAGCGCTTCGGGCTTCCGCGCCTCGTCCGTCTCCAGCCGGGCGGCGACGTCGAAGGCCATCCAGCCGCTCATGCTGTGCCCGAAGAGGACATACGGGCCGAGATCGGCCGTGCGCAGCGATTCGGTGACGCCGGTGGCCAGTTCGTCCCAGTCGCGGGCGAAGGGCTCGGTGAACCGCCCCTCCCTGCCGGGGTAACAGAGCACGACCAGGTCCGTCCCGGCGGGCATGCCCGCCGTCCACGGCCGATACGCGGCCGTGCCGCCGCCGAAGAGGCTCAGGCCGACCAGAGTCCGTCCGGCGTCCGGCGTCCGGTGCAGGGGCACCATCGTGGTGTCCCGTACGCCGCTCACTGTGACACCCCGGTGGGCATCGGCTCGGCGTGCCGGTGATGCCCCGCGCGCGGCCGGGCGCCGGTGTGGCCGGCGTCGCGGAACCGGCCCGGTTCGGCCACGGCGGGCCTGTCCTGTTCGCGGGTCACCGGCACGGTCTCGAACCCGGCGGCACCGCTCTCGCTCGCTGCCATCGATCAGGCCTCGCCCATCGTGGCCGCCAGGCCGGCGGGCCGCATGTCCGTCCAGTTCTCCTCGACATACTCCAGACAGGCGGTCCGCGTTCCCACTCCGAACACGGTGGACCATCCGGCGGGCACGTCGATGTCCGCGGGCCACAGGGAATGCTGTCGCTCCGCATTGGCCAGAACGAGATAGGAGCCGTTCTCGTCGTCGAACGGGTTGTTCATGGAACTGTCCTTCCGTGGTGATCAGGCCGGACCGTGGAGATCGGCCCGATGATGTGACGTGACGTCAGAGTCGCGATGCGACCCGCCCGTTCGGCGGTCAGAGCCAGCCGAGCCGGGCGGCCTTGACCCCGGCCTCGAAGCGGCTGCGAGCGCCGAGGCGCTCCATCAGCGCCGCCATCATGCGTCGAGCGGTCCGGTGCGAAACATGCAACTGGCCTGCGGCGGCGGCATCGGTACACCCGTTGGCGACCAGCCTGAGCAGCGCCCGTTCCGTGCCGTTCAGGGTGTCGCCCGCCGCCGGCCGCTGGGCATCCAGCGGTGTGGCCAACGACCAGGTCTGTTCGAACAGAACGACCATGGGGGCGACGAGGCCGGGATCGGTGACATGGAGCGCGCCCGCGGTCGTGTTCTCCGGGTCGACGGGTACCAGTGCGACCGAACCGTCGACCAGGATCATTCTCGGCAGCGGGGTCGCGGAGCTGCGGAACTGGCCCCCGTTGCTGTTCAGCCAGTGCACGTGTGCCATCGTCGCGGCGTCGTAGGAGTCGGTGTCCGTGCCGACGGTCCGGATCGACACCGCGCGGCTCAGCAACGCCGCGTCGTTCCGGCGCGCGGCCATGAGTTCCGGCGCCGACTGCGCGCCACCGGGCCGGAACGTCAGCACCTCACGGGTGGCTTGCCCCGCCAGCCGGTCCACCCGGCACTGCACCTCGTCCATCCCCAGGAGCCGCTCGACCTGTTCGACCCTGCCCGACAGGCCGGAGGCGCCGGACATGAGCAGGCGGACGACCTCGGCGTGGGTTTCGGCGATCCGCCGCTGCCGACGCATCAACTCCTCATGCTGGCCGGCCAACGACTGCTGCAAGCTCAAGATCGGGTCCACCACGGCGAATCGGCCCGGCACCTCGAAGGAGTGCCGCAGCAGGCCGAGTTCGACCAGCCGGTCGAGGCAGGCACGGACCTGGTCGAGCGCGACGGCCAGCCGGTCGGCGATCTCCTCGGCGGCCGGCGCGGGTGATGCGCGCATCTCCCGGTACACCGCTTCTTCCATCAGTTCCAGTCCGAACATGGTGAGCATGAGGTCCGTCTCCCAGGTGTGTCGGTGAACGCCCCACTGTCAGCGGGAAGTGGCGGGCCGCAGCGCGGGCCGGGCGGGCCGGGCCTTCGCGAGGTATTCGGCGACCCCGGCGACGGTCGGGGCTCGGAAGAACTCGCGGACCGGCAGCTCCAGCCCCAGGGTCGAACGCACCCGGGAGATCAGCCGGGTCGCCAGCAGCGAATGCCCGCCCAGGGCGAAGAAGTTGTCGTCGATGCCGACCGAGTCCAGACCGAGCACCTTGGCGAACAGCTCGCTGAGCACCTCCTCGTTCGCCGTACGCGGGCCGGTGGTGGCCGGCGCCGCGCCCCGCGACGGAGCCGGGCATGCGGTGACATCACCGGACCGCCGGTCCTGGACGGGTGGTACGTCGAGGTCGGCGACCCGTTGTTCCGGGTCTTCGGCCACCTGCGTGAGCAACCGGCGCAGGCCGTCGGCGAGCCGCTCACCCGTCGAGGCGTCGAACAGCGCGGTCGAGTACATCAAGGCCCCGACCAGCCCGGCCGGTGCTCCGTCCTCGTCGAGCCGCTCCTCCACGTCGATGACCAGGTCGAATTTCGCGGTGGTCGACGGGACCGGCCATTCGGTCGCCCGCAGACCGGGGAATCGCGGAACGGCGGTCGCGTGCTGGAGCTGGACCATGATCTGGAAGAGCGGGTGGCGGCTGGGCGAGCGTGGTGGATTCACCTCTTCGACCAGCCGCTCGAACGGGACGTCCTGGTGCTCGTAGGCCGCCAGGTCGGTGGCCCGGACGCGACGGAGCAGCTCCGCGAAACTCGGGTTCGCCGAGACGTCGGTCCGCAGGACCACCGTGTTGACGAAGAACCCGACGACGTCGTCGGCCGCGTCGTCCGTCCGGCCGGCCACCGGGGTGCCGATCGGAATGTCCGCCCCCGCGCCCAGCCTGCTGAGCAGGGCGGCACATCCGGCCTGGAGCACCATGAACAACGTGCAGTTGTGCTCCTTGGCGACCGCGAGCAGGCTTCGATGGAGTTCAGGACCCCACTCGACGGTCGCCGATGCTCCCGCGTAGTCGCTGGTCCCGGGCCGGGGCCGATCTGTCGGCAAGGTCAGTTCCACCGGGAGATCGGCCAGTTGCGCGCGCCAGTGGCTCAGCTGACGGGACAGCACGCTGTCCTGGTCGTCCTCACTGCCCAGCAGATCCCGTTGCCACAGCGCGTAGTCGGCGTACTGCACCGGCAGCTCGTCCCACTGTGGAGCCTCGCTCCGCGTGCGGGCGGCATAGGCGGCGGAGAGATCGCGCATGAGCGGTCCGAGCGACCAGCCGTCGCAGATGATGTGGTGGAACACCAGCAGCAGGACGTGATCCTCCTGGCCCGTCGTGAACAGGTGGGCGACCATGGGAGGCTGTGCGGCCAGATCGAACCGATGGTCCGCGGCGGCGCGCATCGCCGCCTCGACCTCGGCCTCGGACACCTCTCGGTGCACCAGTCCCGGCCGAACCGCTCCCGGCGCGAGCACGGACTGCACCGGCCGGTCGCCCCGTTCGACGAAGACCGTCCGCAGACTCTCGTGTCGATCCGTGATGTCGGACAACGCCTGTTCGAGAGCTTCCCGGTCCAGCGGACCGGACAGGCGCAGAGCGACAGGAAGGTTGTAGCTGGTGCCGGTCTCCTCCCACTGGCTCAGGAACCACAGCCGCTGCTGGGCGTAGGACAGCGGCAGCACGTCCGGGCGTTCCCCCGCCCGGAGCATCGGCCTGCCGGGGAGCATGTCGTCGAGGCTGTCGGCCAGCCCGGCCACGGTCGGGGTGCTGAACAGCAGACGGGCCGGCAGTTCCACGCCCAGAACGGAGCGCGCCTTGCTGCTCAGCCGCACAGCCAGCAAGGAGTGGCCGCCGAGATCGAAGAAGCCGTCGTCGATCCCCACCTCGTCACGGCCGAGCACTTCCGCGAACAGCCCGCACAGGAGCTCCTCGCGGAGGTTGCGCGGCGCGCGCCGGGTGCCGGTGGGGTACGTCGGTTTCGGCAGCGCGGCGCTGTCGAGTTTCCCGTTCGGTGTCAACGGCAGGTCATCGATCACGACGATCGCGGCGGGCACCATGTAGTCCGGCAGGTTCTGCCGTGCGAACTCGCGCAGTCGTCTCACGTCGAGTTCCGTGTTCCGCGCGAGAACGTATCCGACGAGACGTTTGTCCCCGGGCCGGTCCTCGCGCAGGACCGCCACCGCGTGCGCGACGCCCTCGTGGCGGGCCAGTGCCGCCTCGACCTCGCCGAGTTCGACCCGGAAACCGCGGATCTTCACCTGGTCGTCGGCCCGGCCGAGGAACTCCAGCGCGCCGTCGTCGGTCCACCGGACCAGGTCACCCGTGCGATACATGCGCCGGCCCGGCCTGAACGGGTTCGCCACGAACCGTTCCGCGGTCAGGCCGGGACGGTTCACGTAACCTCGCGCCAGCTGGGCGCCCGCGACGTACAGTTCGCCGACCACCCTCGGCGGGACGGGACGCAGTCCCGGGTCGAGCACGAACACGTCCACCCCGGCGATCGGACGGCCGACCAGGGGTCGGTCACTCTCGTCCGATGACCAGAAGAGGGAGTCCACCGTGGTCTCGGTCTGTCCGTAGATGTTGTAGACCGTGATCCCCTCGGTTTCCCGGATCCGTGCCCACAGCTTCTCGCCCACCGTTTCCGCGCCGGTCATCACCACCGCCGGCGGCGTTCGGGCCGGGTCGAGCATCCCCTGCTGGATCAGCTCTTCGGCGTAGCTGGGCATCACGTCGACAGCGTCGATGCCGCACCGGTCCATGTACCGGGCCATGGCGGCGGGGTCGCGGCGGGTGTCGTCGCCGATCAGGTGGAGTTCGTGGCCGACGGCCTGCCACAGCAGACCGACGACCGAGGTGTCGAAGGAAAGGGACGCGGTCAGCGCCATCCGGCAGCGTCGCGAGCCGCGGATCCGCTCGGCGGTGGCGATGACCTCCGCGCGGTAGAAGGCGAGCAGGTTGGCCAGCCCCCCGTGGGTCACCATCACGCCCTTGGGCAGGCCGGTCGACCCCGAGGTGTACACGACGTATGCCGGATGGTCCGCGGAGATCGCGATCTCGAGTTCTTCCGACGATTCGTCGTCGAGCGCGGGGCCGTCGACGAGCACCGGTTCGCGTGCGGGCAGCGACTCGGCGAATGCGCTGTCGGTGACGACCAGGGCGGCGGCGGAGTCCTCCAGCAGGTGGGCGATCCGCCGAGCCGGGTACGCCGTGTCGACGAACAGGAATGCGGCGCCCGACTTCAGTACCGCCAGTAGCGCGACGACCAGGTCCGTGGACCTGGGCAGGGCCACGGCCACCACCTGGTCCGGGCCCGCGCCCCGGCTGACGAGGTGGCGAGCGAGCCGGGTGGCACGTGCGTCGAGCTCGGCGTAGGTCATCGCGGTGTCCTCGAAGACCAGCGCCGTCGCGTCCGGCGTGCGGGCTACCTGCTCCTGAAACGCGTCGGGCAGGAACACGGTCGGCGGCGCGGGCACCGGACGCTCGGCGAGGAGGCGCCGCCGTTCCCCGTCCGAGAGCACGTCGACAGCGCTGATCGGTCGTTCCGGGGCGGCGAGCACCTGTTCCAGCAGCCGTCGCAGGCGCATCACGAGCTGTTCGGCGGTGGACCGGTCGAACAGCTCCTCGGCGTACTCGAGGTAGCCGGTCAGCCCGGCCGGTGCGCCCTGGGCATCGCGCTCGTCCACCAGTTCAAGACTGAGGTCGAACTTCGCGACGTCCCAGCTCACTGGGGCCCGTTCGCCCTCCAGTCCGGCGAAGTCCGGGGTGGTGGTCTCGGCGTGCTGCACCTGGATCATGATCTGGAACAGGGGGTTCTGGGACAGCGATCGTTCGGGCCGCACGTCCTCGACGAGACGCTCGAACGGGACGTCCTGGTGGGCGAATGCCTCCAGGTCGGTGTGCCGGACCCGTCGCAGCAGTTCGGCGAACCCGGGATCGCCCGCGGTGTCGGTGCGCAGCACCAGGGTGTTGACGAAGAACCCGACCAGATCGTCGAGCGCACTGTCCGGCCGGCCTGCCACCGGGGTGCCGAAGGGGATGTCGGTGCCGGCGCCCATACGGGTCAGCAGTGCCGCGAAAGCCGCCTGCACCACCATGAACAGCGTGCAGTCGGCGGACCTGGCGAGTTCGAGCAGCCTGCTGTGCAGTTCCGGCTCCCAGTGGACGGCTACGATCCCGCCGGACTGCACCGCCACCGCGGGGCGCGGCCGGTCCACCGGCAACGTCAGCTCCGACGGCAGATCGGCCAGTTGCGTTCGCCAGTAGTCCAACTGACGGCTCATCAGGCTTGCCGGGTCCTCGGGGCTGCCGAGCAGCTCTCGCTGCCACAGCGTGTAGTCGGCGTAGCGCACCGGCTGCGGCGGCCAGTCCGGTGCGTTCCCGGCGCATCGGGCGGTGTAAGCCAGGCCGAGGTCCCTCAGCAGCGGACACAGGGACCACCCGTCGGCCGCGATGTGCTGGATGACCATCAGCAGTACCTGCCGCTCATGGCCGAGCAGGAACAACGTGGCCCGGACCGGCGCGTCCTCGGTGAGGTCGAACCGGTGACGGACCCGCTCCGCCATGGCGCCGGCGAGGTCTGGCGGCGCCACCTCGACGACCTCGATGCCGGGAACCGCATCCAGAATCACCGGGTGCGGCTCACCGCCGTCCTCGGGAAAGATCGTGCGCAGGCTTTCGTGCCGTTCCGCCACGTCGGCGAACGCCTGTGCCAAAGCGTCCTGGTCCACCGGCCCGGTGAGACGGACCGCGACGGGCACGTTGTACGTTCCTTCGCCGCGTTCCATCCGGTTCAGGAACCACAGCCGTCGCTGGGCGAACGACAGCGGCACGGGCTCCGCCCCTGCTCGGGCGGTCAGCGCGGGACGCGCGGCCCCGGTCAGCCGGGCCAGTCCGGCCACCGTGGGTTCGGCGAACAGGTCCCGGATCTCGAACCCCTCCCCCAGGACCGACCGGATCCGGGAGAGCAGCCGGAGCGCCAGCAGGGAGTGCCCTCCCAGGTCGAAGAAGTGATCGTCGATCCCCACGCGGGGCACCCCGAGCACCTCGGCGAAGAGTTCGCACAGGATCTCCTCACGCGGACTCCGCGGCTCTCGCACGGCGTGCGCGGCCAGGTCCGGCTCCGGCAGCGCGGCACGGTCGAGTTTCCCGTTCATCGTCGTCGGCATGGTCTCGACCAGGACCACCGCGGCGGGGACCATGTAGTCGGGCAGGCTGTCCGACACGAACCGGCGAAGCTCCTGGGCCGTGAGGCCTAGGGACCGGGCCACGACATACGCGACCAGGCGTTGGTCACCTGGCCGGTCCTCCCGGAGGACGACCGCGGCCTGGACCACCTCCGGGTGGCCGGCCAGCACCGCTTCGACCTCGCCGAGCTCCACGCGGAAGCCACGGATCTTCACCTGCGCGTCCGCGCGGCCGACGAACTCCAGCTCCCCGTCGGCGGTCCACCGGGCCAGGTCGCCCGACCGGTACATGCGCTTCCCCGCCGAGAACGGGCAGGCCACGAACCTCTCGGCGGTCAGCGCGGGACGCCCGGTATAACCCCTGGCGAGCTGGACCCCGCTCAGGTACAGCTCGCCCACGACCCCCGGCGGCACCGGCCGCAGCCTGCCGTCCAGCACGAAAGCCGACACATTGGCCAGCGGCCGGCCGATCGGCACGGAACTTCCCTCATCGCCACGGCGGCACTGCCAGTAGGTCGCGTCGACAGCGGCTTCGGTCGGCCCGTAGAGGTTGTGCAGCTCGGTGGAGCCGAGCGTGGCGAACAGTTCGCGTTGTGTTTCCGCGGGCAAGGCCTCACCGCTGCAGATGATCTCGCGCAGGCCCGTGCAGCCGGCCGCGCCGGGCTCCCGGAGGAACGCCTGCAGCATGGAGGGCACGAAGTGCGTGACGGTCACCGATTCACGCCGGATCAGCTCGGCCAGATAGGCGGGGTCGCGGTGTCCGCCGGGCTTCGCCAGGACCAGGGTCGCCCCGGAGATCAGCGGCCAGAAGAACTCCCAGACCGATACGTCGAAACCGGCCGGGGTCTTCTGCAGGACCCTGTCGGCATCGGTGAGTCGATACTGCCCTTGCATCCACAGCAGACGGTTGACGATGGCCGCGTGCGGGACCACGACCCCCTTGGGCCGTCCGGTGGATCCGGAGGTGAAGATGACATAGGCGGAGTGCTCCGGACGCGGCCGTACCGGCCGGGCGGAGACGGACGCGATCGGCTCGTCGAGCAACAGCCTCGGTGTGGAGCCGGGAAGGGCGCCGGCGCTCTTGCAGTCGGTCAGCACGAGTATCGGCCCGGCGTCCGCGACCATCGCGGCGATCCGCCCGGCGGGGTGGTCCAGATCCAGCGGAAGGTAGGCCGCGCCCGCTTTGACGACAGCGAGGATCGCGACCACCAGATCCACCGAACGGGGCAGTGCCACGGCCACGACCCGGTCCGGGCCCGCACCTCTGTGGGCGAGCTGCGACGCCAGCCGGTCCACCCGCTCGTCCAGCTCGGCGTAGCTCAGTCGCTCGTCGGGCGCCACCAGGGCCAACGCGTCCGGGGTGCGCCGGACCTGCTCCGACCACAGCTCGGCAAGCGTCACCTCAGGCAGCTCGACCGCGGTGTCGTTCCACTCCCGTACAACCCGGTCGCGCTGATCGGGCGCCAGCATGGTCAGAGCGGAGAGCGGCTGATCCGGATCCGCGGCCACCTGTTCCAGCAGCAGCACCAGCCGTTCGGCGAGTTCGGCCGCCTGGGCGGCGGTGAACAGGTCCGGGCGGTAGTGCAGGCGCAGTGCGAGCCGCTCGCCCGGTTCGACGGCGAGGGTCAGCGGAAAGTGCGCGCTGTCACGGAACGTGACGCCCACCTCGAGTTCGCCGTCGGGCGAGTCGACCTTGTAGTCATGCATCGGGAAGTTGTCGAAGACCACGTTGGTGTCGAAGAGCGCGGTGGGAAACCCGGTCAGGCGCTGGATCTCCGTCAAGCCGAGGTGATCGTGGTCGAGCGATGCGGCGCGTCCCGCCTGGATCTGCTCGAACAGCGCGCTCACCGAAGCCGCCCGGTCCAGCCGCACCCGCACCGGAACCGTGTTGATGAGCATCCCGATCATCGAGTCCGCGCCGGTCAGCTCCGCCGGACGGCCACTGACCGTCGAGCCGAACACCACGTCGTCGCGCCCGGTGAGCGAACCGACCAGGATGGCCCAGACCCCTTGGCACACCGTGCTGAGCAGGACGTGGTCCCGCCGGGCGCGCGCGGTCAGCAGCGCCGTCGTCTCCGACGGCAACAGCACCGCCACCTCCTCCGGCGGCGGACCGGTCCGGGAGTCGGCGGACGCGACGAAGGTGGGCTCGACGACCCCCTCCAGGGCCGCCGCCCAGTGCCGCTCCGCTCCGGCCCGGTCCTGTTCCGCCAGCCACGCCAGGTAGTCCCGGTACGGACGCACCGGCGGCAGGCCGGCGGTGCCGCCTGCCCGGGAGTACACCGCGAACAGCTCCTGGAACAGCAGGGCGAAGGACCACCCGTCCAGCACGAGGTGGTGGGCGGTCACGAGAAGCCGGTGGCGGCGGGCGGTGTGCCGGATGAGTGTGAACCGGATCAACGACGATCCGCCGACGTCGATGCCTCGTGCCCAGTCCTGCTCGGTCAGTTCGGCGAATCGTTCTTGCGCGCCTTCCTGACCGATTTCGATCTCCCGCCAGTCCAGCGGGACATCGCGGCGGACCACCCGTATCGGTTCACCTGTCTTCCGGTACCGGAATCCGGACCGCAACGTGGCGTGGCGCCGTATCACGGTCTCCGCGGCCACTCTCAGGAGCGCGGAATCCACCGGTCCGTTGAGGTCCACCACGAATTGCGCGAGGTAAGGGCTGCGCGCTTCCCGGTCGAACAGCGCGTGAAAGAGAAGCCCTTCCTGCAGGGGCGACAGGGGGAGGACGTCCTCGACCACCGATTGGCTCATCTTCAGTGTCAACTTCCTCAGAAAGCCCGCAGATCGGATTCGATTTCTTCGAGTTCGTGCTGGCTGAGCGAACTCAGGGTCAGGTCGGACGGGGTGAGTCCGCCCGCTCCGGGTTCGCGGGCGTGCGCGACCAGGGCCCGGAGCATCCGGAACCACGTGTCCGCCAGCTCGCGTGTGTCCGCTTCGGACACGACGCTGTCGGCCCAGGTCCAGGTGGCACGCAGCACCGGACCGTCCGCCTGGTCCACCGTGGCCACGTTGACCTCGATGCTGTGGGCCATGGGCATACCGGGTCCCACATCGTCCAGGCCGGTCCCGTATTCCGGTACGACCGACCAGTCGGCGTCGTCCGCGACCTCGAAACGGCCCAGGTAGTTGAAGACGAACTCCGGCTGGGCGGCCTTCTCCAGCAGCGCGCCGGTTTCCGGGTTCAGGTAGCGGAGGAGGCTGTACCGGACCCCCTTGTCGGGGATGCCGCGCACTTGCTCCTTGATCCGCTTCACCGCGCTCCCCACCGCCGGCCCGGCGGCGTGCACATCCGCCCAGTCCAGCTCCCCCAGGTCAAGCCTGATCGGGAACAGGCTGGTGAACCAGCCCACGGTCCGGGAGAGGTCCAGGTCCGCGAGCGCGCCTTCCCTGCCGTGGCCTTCCAGATGCAGCAGTGCGGTGCCGTCGCCCGCCGTGCCGCGTCCGCGGTGCCAGTCGCCCATCGCCAGCGCGAGACCGGCGAGGAGAACGTCGTTGATGCCGGCGTTGAACAACGACGGCACCGTGGTCAGCAACACCTCCGTGAACTCGGCCGGCAGGGACTCGGTGAAGCACCGGTCCCGGCCTTCCCAGTCATGACCGGGCACCCTCGGCCGGTCACCGAACCGGGCGGCGCCGGGACGCAACCGTTCGAGCCAGCCGGGGAGTTCCGCGACACTGGCCTGCGCGTGCGCTTGCTCGCCGAGCACTTCGGACCAGCGGCGGAACGAGGTCGGCACCGGATCGAGAGCGATCGCGCCGTCTTCTTCGGCCCCCCGCCAGGCCGTCGCGAGGTCGGAAGCCAGGATGCGCCAGGAAATCGAGTCGATGGCCAGGTGATGGACGACCAACGCGAGCTTGCCCTGGCGATCCGGCCCGGCGTCGAACCACACGGCCTGAAAGACGTTGCCCTCCCGCGGGCGAAGCCTGTCGCGCGCCACGTCCGACTCCTGTCGGACCAGCGCGGCCCAGTCATCCTCGGGGCGCCCCGCAACATCGATCCGCCGGACGGCCGAGGCCGCGTCGACCGCGCCCACCGGCAGGGTTTCGAGCACCCAGTCCTCCTCGCCGTCGAGCACGGACAGCCGCAGGCGCAGGATGTCGTGGTGGTCGAGCAAAGCCTGCGACATCGAGACCAGGCGGGCTTCTGTCAGCCCCGAGGGCGTACGCAGGACCGCGAACTGGTTGTAGGTGTCTACCACACCACCGCGTTCCCGGAACCAGTGCATGATGGGAGTGGTGACGACCGGCCCCACCCCGCTGTCCGCGACGGACCTCGGCTCCTGCTCCACCGTGGTGGCCGCCTCCGCCAGTGCTTCCATGTCCCGGTGCGTCAGCACATCGCCGACGGTGATCCGCAGACCGGCTTTCCGCGCCTGGCTGACGAGTTGCATCGCGATGATGCTGTCTCCGCCGAGCGCCACGAAACTGTCATCGATCCCGACATCGCTCACCCTGAGCAAGTCGGCGACCAGTTCACACAGGACACGCTGGCGCCGTGTGACCGGAACTCGCCCGGCCACACTCGAATTCGGTTCATCGAAAGGGCTGGTCACGTATTCCCTCATTCCGAGTCCGGTCTGGAATCAGGAACGAAGTTATCGAGGGCCGGTCGCCGTAAGCGGCAGTCAAAGCGGCAATTCGAAGCAGAACCACGAAGGAACGCATGTGAAGTGCCGGTGAGATTGCCGCCGGACGCGACGGCGCAGGTCAACACTGACAGGCGCGACGTTCGGACGGAATCACATCGAGAAGAGGCTCAGCGGTGACAATCCAGCAACCGGTCCAGCCGGCGGTCGACCTTGCGATGTTCGGCGGTGGCCGGGCCGTACCCAGGGAACTCCGGATCAAGCCCTGGCCGATGGTGACCGAGCAGGACGAGCAGGCGGTCCACCGGGTACTGAGGTCCGGCCGGTTCACCTCCGCCTCGTCAGGAGAGCAGGAGATCGCGGAGCTGGAGCGGGAGTGGGCGCAGCACGTCGGCACGGAGCACTGTGTGGCGGTGAGCAACGGAACCGCGGCGCTGTCGGTCGCGCTGAGCGCCGTGGGTGTGGGGCCTGGTGACGAGGTCATCGTGCCCGCCCTGAGCTTCATCGGCAGTGCCACCGCTCCGCTCCACCTCATGGCCGTACCGGTTTTCGTGGACATCGACCCCGCCACGTTCAATCTGGACCCCGCGGCGCTCGAAGTCGCGATCACCAGCCGGACCAAGGCGATCGTCGTGGTCCACCTGCACGGTCTGCCCGCCGATCTGGACCGGATCACCGCGATCGCCGCCCGGCACGGGGTCGCCGTGGTCGAGGACGCCGCACAGGCGCACGGCGCCCGGTACCAGGGCCGGGCCGTGGGCTCGATCGGTGCTGTGAACACGTTCAGTCTCAACGTCAGCAAGAATCTCGCCACGTGCGGTGAGGGCGGCCTGATCACGACCGATGACGCGGACGTGGCGACGAGGGCGACCATGCTGCGGCAGTTCGGTGAACTCATTCCGGCGAACGGCGAACGCAGCTACGTCGCGCATCTGCTGGGCTGGAACTGCAAACCGAACGCGATGCAGGCAGCCTTCACCCGTAGCCGTCTCACACGGTTCCCCGCCGAAGCGGCCGTCCGCGAGGAAAACGTCCGCCGGCTGCTGGGACGGCTGGCCGCGTACCCCGGCTTCCTGGTGCCCGAAGTCCCACAGGACCGCACCCATGCCTGGCACATCCTGCGCTTCCGGGTGAAGCCCGCCGACTTCGGACTGGCCGACGAGTTCGCGGGCCCGCTGCGCGCTGTCGTACAGCGGGCCTTGCGTGCCGAAGGGGTGCCCGCCGCGCCCTACCAGCTACAGCCGTTGCCCGCGCAACGGGTCTTCACCGAACAGCGCGGGTTCGGCGCCTACCCGTGGGCGTTGCCCGGCGTCGCGGCCCGCCCCTACCGCGCCGAGGACTTCCCGGCCACCCTGCGGGTCCTCGACGATTCCTTCACCCTTCAGAAAGCGCACCTTCATCCGGAATCAGGACCGTTGCTCGCCCGCTACGCCGACGCGTTCGAGAAGGTCTGGCAGCACCGCGACGCGCTGGCCGCCGTCGCCACGACGACGGCCTACCGGCCGCACTGGGAACGCGCCTCGGAGATCGCCGACGCCGAATGGGCCACGGCGTTCTCTGATCGATGACCGCATCCGAGTTCCGGACCACGGGGTGGCGTGAGGGGCGATCCGGGCTGTCCGTGGCCACTTCGACGGCAGCGGGTTCACGCCAGCAGCCGTCGCACGTGCTCAGCCACCGTCGCGCCGGAAATCCCGTTGCGCGCCAGCAGATGCCGGTGTCCCCCGGTACCGGCGGCGAACCGGTCGGCAACCGCCACCCGCCGTACCGGACAGGCGACACCCAGGTCGGCCACGACCTCGGCCACGGCGGAACCGAGGCCCCCGGCCGCCCAGTGTTCTTCGATGGTGACGATGCCGCGCGTGCGGGTGGCAGCCGCGACGATCGCCTCCTGATCGAGCGGTTTGATCGTGTGCATGTTGAGCACGGCCACGTCGATTCCGGCACTGGCCAGTTCGTCGGCGGTCTCGACCGCGGTGAGCACGGGATGCGGTCCGGTGGCGATCAGCGTCACGTCGGTTCCCCGGCGCAAGGACTGCGCGACCCCGATCCGCACCGGCTCCGATCGCGGCGCCAGGCCCGGCGTCGCGCCGCGCCCCAGGCGCAGATACACCGGTCCCGGCAGCTCCGCGCAGGCTCGGACCAGGCTCTCGGTGGCGGAGGCGTCCGCGGGTACCAGCACCGTCATGTTCGGCAGCATCCGCATGATCGCGAGGTCTTCCAGCGAATGGTGGGTGGAACCGAGATGGCCGGCGGAGAGCCCACCGTGGGTGGCGACGATCCGCACCGGCAGGTGGTTCCAGGCGATGTCGAGCTTCACCGCTTCCAGCGCACGGGTGGCGGCGAAGGTCGCCATGGTGTTGACGAAGGGAATCCGGCCGGACCTGGCCAGTCCCGCCGCCACACCCATCAGGTTCTGTTCCGCGATACCGAGGTTGAGATACCGCCGCGCGGCCTCACCCCACGAGGTGGCGGAGAACAGACCGGTGTCGCTGTCCAGGCACACGTAGCGTGCGTCCTCGCCGACCAACTCGACCAGGACGTCCCGGTATACCTCCCGGGCCGCGCGGTCCTCGTGCGACACGGTGGGTTCGGCTGTCACGACGGACATGTCGTCTCCGTTCGGGGTTGTGCGCCGCGTATCACCGCCGCACGAGCACGCCGGTACCCGCGCTCGGTGAGTCGGACGTAGTGGCTGCGGGCCTGACCCTCGATGTAGGGCAATCCTTTGCCTTTGACCGTGCGGGCCAGCAGCACGGTCGGCTTGCCCGGGGTGTGCGGGATACGCGACAGGGCCGTCCGCAACTGGCTCGTCTCGTGCCCGTCGACCTCGAGTACCGTCCACCCGAAAGCGCGCCAACGGTCCCCGAGCGGCTCCAGGCCCACGGTCTCCTCCGTGTCACCGCTGATCTGCAGCCCGTTGCGGTCCACGATCGCCACCAGCCGGTCCAGTCGCTGGGCACCGGCAGCCATGGCGGCCTCCCAGACCGAGCCCTCCTGCAGTTCACCGTCGCCGAGCACGACGAAGCAACGCCGGTCGCTCCCGTCCAGCCGTGCGGCGAGCGCGAAGCCGACGCCGAGCGGCAGTCCGTGCCCGAGTGACCCGGTCGGCATCTCGACCCCGGGGACGGCCGGATTCGGGTGTGCGGTGAACATGCTGTCCGGAGCGCCGTAGCTCGCCAGCAGCTCCTCGGGGAAGAAGCCTCGCTCCGCCAGGGCCGCGTACAGTCCGATCGCGCCGTGTCCCTTGCTCAGCAGCAGGATGTCCCGGTCAGGCGCCTGCGGCCGCCGCGGGTCGATCCGCAGCACGTGGTGGTAGAGCGTCACCAGGATCTCGACCATGGACATCGATCCGCCGAGGTGGCCGCCTTCCGGATTGGCGCACATCCGCACGATGAGTTCCCGTGCCTTGCGCGCGTGGTCGTCAGTCATCGGCTCTCTCGGGTGAGATGCTCATCCAGTTCGGCCAGCGCACGGGTCAGCACCCGGATGCCGAACAGGTACTCGGACAGTTTGATGTGTTCCCGGTCGGAATGATCGAGGCTGCTGTCCCCTGGCCCGTAGGTGGCCATCGGCATCGTCCACTTCTCCGCCAGTGTGTTCATGTCGGAGGTACCGGTCTTCACCTTCGCCCTCGGGCTGCCGCCCTGCGCTCGGATCGCGACCGAAAGTGCCCGCACCACCGGATCGTTGCGGCCGACACGGCAGGCACGCACCGTGTTGACGGCCTGGAGCGTGCCCCGGTCCAACCGCTCGGACAACGCGGTCACCAGACTCTCGCCGTCGAAGCCCGGGGGAGTGCGGATGCTGAACTCCGCGGTGGCGGAGGTCAGTCCGCCGTTGATCGACGTCAAGGTCGGGCCAGGACAGTCGAATCGGGCATGGCTCGCCTCCGGGCCGAGCAGTTCCAGTAGTTCTGTCCACGCCCGGGTCGCCAGCTCGGACGCCTTGGGCACGACGTTGCTGGGGTGGGTCGCCTCGCACCGCACGTGGTAGCGGAGGTCGATTTTTCCCTTGTACCCCAGGACGACCGTGTCGCAGCCACTGGGCTCGCCGATGATCAGCGCGTCCGGTGGCTCGTGCGTACGGCGGATCTCCACCGCGCCCCGGGACATCGTGGTCTCCTCCTCGACCGCGCCCACGACCACGATCCGGCCGCGGAACCCGGTACTGCCGGCTGCCGCGCAGATCATCGTGGCGAGCGGCCCCTTGGCGTCGACCGAACCCCTGCCGTACAGGCGATCGCCGACCACCCGCACCGGGATGTCCCCCGGCACGGTGTCCATGTGCCCGAGCAGCATCACCGTCGGCCCCGGGCCACGCCGGATCTCCCCGACCGCGTTGCCCGCCTCGTCGATCCGCGCGGTGAGACCGGCTCCGCGCATGGCGTCCACCACGTGACCGGCCAGCTCCGACTCCGCGTAGGACGGTGAGGGAATCTTCAGCATGCCGTGGAGCAGTTCGATCGCGGTCGTGTCGGAAAACCCTGTCACTCTTCCTCCAGCAGCACTTCGGTGCACGAGCCCGCCAGGGCCTCCTGGACCGGATGCGGTCGACGGCCGTCCGCGATCAGGACGCGGTTCGCGCCGGCCAGCAGTGCCTCCCGAGCCGCGATCAGCTTGATCCCCATTCCTCCGGTGACCACCGGAGGTGCTCCCTGGCGGGGAACCCGGCAGACGGGGAGCACCGACCGTTCGTCGTGCCGGTCGGCCAGCACCCCCCTCGCCCCGGTGAGCAGCAGAAGGGTGCTCGCCCGGACGGCGCCCGCGATGGCCGCAGCGGCGCGGTCCGCGTCCGTGTTGACCACGCGGCCGTCCTGGGCCACGGCCGGCGGCGACACCACAGGCAGCAGCCCCGCCGTGAGCACCGTGGACAGCAACTCGCCGTTCACTTCGGTGATCCGTCCACTGTGGTCGTCCCTGACCACGACCCGACGTCCCCCGACGAGTGCGCGGTGCGCCGACTTGCGGGCGGCCACGAGAAGTCCGGCGTCCAGGCCGGTCAACCCGACCGCGCTCACTCCGCATGCGCGCAGGGCGGCCAGCAGACGGGGTTTGACGGAGCCGGCCAGTGCCAGCTGCACCACTTCGAGCGTTCGCTCGTCGGTGTACCGGGTCGACACCCCGTCCGGGGCGACGAGCCGGCGGGAAGGAACTCCGAGGCGTTCGGCAAGCCTGTCGATGTCCGCCGAACCGCCGTGGGCAAGGATCACCGGCCTGCCGCCGCGGTGCACGGCGGCGACGTCCGCGCAGATCGCCTCCGATCGCACAGCGGCGTTTCCGCCACATTTGACCACAAGTATGTCCCGCATTCGCTTCATGAGCCTCAAGTCAGTTCGGATGCAATCCGGGGAATTCCAGTCCTGTGCGTTCCGGCCAGCCGAAGCGGACGTTCAGGCATTGCACCGCGCCGCCCGCGCCGCCCTTGACCAGGTTGTCCAGCGCTCCGATCAGGACCACGGTGCCGTCATCCGCGGACACCGCGAACCCGACGTCGCAGAAGTTGGATCCGGTCAGGATCTTCGGCTCCGGCAGCCGGTACAGGCCATGACGCTGGGCGATGACCCGGACGAACGGCTCGTTCCTGTACGCCGCGCGGAACGCGGACCGGACATCTCTTTCGGACACGCCGGACGCCAGCTTCGCGTGGCACAACACCTGCACGCCGCGGACCGCCTCGACGCCGGTGGCGGTCATCCGCACGGTGCGATCGGTGGCCTGGGCGATCTCGGCCTCGTGCCGATGCCGGGAGGGAGCGAACACCCTGAGGGCACCGCTGCGTTCGGCATGGGCGCCGGCGGGTCCGCTGGAAACCCCCGATCCGCTGGAACCGGTTCTGGCGTCCACCCGGACCGTGCCCTCGATCAAGCCTGCCTGGGTCATCGGCCGGACCGCGAGAATGCCGGCGGTGGCCATGCAACCGGGAATCGAGATCCGGTCGCTTGTGGCCAGTTCGGCGCGATGCCATTCAGGCAGCCCGGTGGTGAATTCGGGAATCAGATGCGGTGCGGTGTGCGTGGCTCCGTAATAGAACGCATAGGTTTCGGGATCGCGTAGGCGGAAATCGCCGGACAGATCGATGACGGTCTCGGCCAGCTTCAGGAAACCGGCCATCTTCCCCATCGTCTCCCGATGCGGAGCGGCCAGGAAGAGCACCTCGAAATCGACACTCTCCAATGCGTCGTGGCCGACGAAGCACATGTCCGTGTGGCCGCGCAGATTGGGATGGGGACCGTCGACCCGGCGCCCGGCGAGGCGGTCGGACGTGGCGGCCACGACCGTGACCCGCGGATGACCGAACAGCAGGCGAAGCAGCTCGCCGCCGATGTAGCCGGATGCCCCGACGATCGCTACTCGGAGCATGAGCGTGACTTCGCCAGGAGGTGGTCGACGATCCGGTCGGCTACGGAGACCGTGTCGCCGAGAGCCCGCTGCAGACCGGAGAACTCGACACCGTGGTTGACCTCCAGGACAAGGACCTCTCCCGTCTCGTCCTCGATCAGGTCGACACCGGCGATCTCGGCCTCCACGGCCTGCGCGGCCAGGACCGCGAGTTTCGCGATGTCCGGTGTCAGGGGACACGGTTCACTCACGGCACCCCGCGCCACGTTGGTCCGCCAGTCCTCACTGCGCCGGTAGGTCGCGGCCAGCGCTTCGCCGCCCACCACGACGACCCGGATGTCCCGCCCCGGTTTGGCTATCCACTCCTGCAGGTAGACGATCCGCGCCTGCGGTGAGGGCAACGCGGCGACGTACTCCAGTACGGTTTCCGCGGTCTGCCGGTCCGGCAACGCGGCGACCAGCCGTCCCCACGAACCCTGCAAAGGCTTCACCACAGCCGGATAGCCGATGGTCTCCAATGCCGTCAGCGCCGCTTCCGGGGTCAGCCCGAGGGCCGTTCGAGGCGTCGGGAGTCCGGCTTCGACCAGCGCCGCGGACGTGCGCCACTTGTCCCCGCACAGCTCGGTCGCCCGCGCCGAGTTGACCACCGTCGCACCCGCCGCCTCCAGCGCGCCCGCCGCGTACGTCGCCCTGGCGAGCCCGATCTCCCTGTTCAGCACGATCGGGCGAGGGCCACGGTCACCGAGTTGGTGCCACCACTCACGGCTGTCGATGTGCCGATGGGCGATCCCTCTGCGATCGAAGGCTTCGAGGATGCTTTTCTCGCTGGCCCGCACACGAGAAGCGAGTACTGCGAAGCGCACGGCGCGGCTCACTCCCCCCAGTCCTCTTCGATCTCCGGCGCGAGCGCGGCCCGTATCGGATCCAGCGTGAGGATCTCCAGTTCGCTGGCACACTCACCGCATTCCACGATTTCGCCAATCACCGGTGTTCCGGCGGGAACCACCGAGTTCTCGCATTCCGGGCAGGTGACCATTCCAGTCCCTTTCGTTGATCGCCACAAGACACGGGTAAACGTAATGGCCGTTCCGGGCCTCGGTAGGCAGAACCAGCGGCAGTCTCAGCCGGCCTGGCTTGCCCCCGTCAGGGTTCGGTCCTTCACGTACAGGAGCCGCACCAACTGCAGCGCCGTGAACTGCTCCGGCAGGTGGGCGCCCGCCGGCCGCACAAGGCCGTGGACCAGCAGCGCGTGCAAGGCGGCGGCCGGATCCGGGACAAGGTGATCGATGTCCGCGACAGTCCAGTGCGGACGGTCTGCCACCTCAGCCAACACGTGGCGGTAGCGCTCGGCCACGATGTCGACGCTGCGCACCAGGGAACGCAGCAGGTCCTGGCAGCCGCAGCCCGCCGGCGAGGAGAGGAGAGAGGAGTCATGACCGGCTCGGGCCAGCAGGAGTTCAGGCGGGTACACCAGGCACCAGCCCGCCGCGTACTCAAGTGCCCTGGGTACGCCGTCGAGCCAGCGGCACAACCGCACCACCGCGTGCGCGTTGTCCTCCCGAAGCCGGAACCCCGGCCGTGACCGGCGCATGTGGGACAGGAACAACGCCACGGACGCGACCTCGCTCAAACGGGCGTAGTCATAGTCCCGCGCCTCCCCCGGCACGGCCATCGCGGTGAGCGGCAGTACGCGCTCGCCTGGCAGGTATCGCGGCGCCAGACCGGTCACCACGACGCGCAGACCCGGACAACGCCGGAGCAGTTCGCCGACGTCCACCCGGCCGGGACCCGGAGCGTCGTCGCCATCGATCACCAGCAGCTCGTGATTCTCGCCGATCGCCCCGGCGAGGTCGTCGGTCAGGTCGGTGGCACGCGTCGGCGGCTCGTCGGAACCGGAGCCCGCCGCGGGGATCACACCGCAGCAATGGGGATCCCCGGCCGAGGCGTGCCACCCGACCCGCCAGCCCTTGGCGCGCAGCACCTGGGCCGCCTCAAGCACCAGATGCGTCTTGCCGATGCCGCTGATTCCGACCACGCTCACCAGGCGGTGACCGTGCACGGTCACCTGATCGAGCAAGACCTGCAGCTCCGCTTCCCGGCCCACCAGCGCGCCGGGCGGAGCGGGCGGCGCGGGCAGTTCGAACAGCGAAACCCGCTGGTCCGCCGGGCTTCCCCCGGCGACGTGCAGTTGCAGGCGCTCCGGATCGCCCAACCGCAACGCGTCGGCAAGCAGCCCCACACTCTCCCGCCGGGGCCGTCGCACCCGGCCGCTTTCCAGGTCCCGGATCGCTCGGACGCTCAACGTGGCGAAGTCTGCCAGCTGTTGCTGGGTCAGCCCGGACCGGCCCCGATGGCCCTTCAGGAGCTCAGCGAAGGGTACTGCTTCGGGACCCCCCTCCGACGGTCTCGGCACCGGCCGCTTTTGTGGGCCACGAGCTGCGCGTTCGCTTAGCGAAGGTCCAGGTGCCGCGTTTTTTCCGACGGTGTGCTGACTGACGTTCATGCGCCGGGCGATCTCCCCGTAGGTGTCCCCGCACACGACGTGTCCCAGCACTTCTCTTTCCCGGTCGCTGATCTGGCGGACAGCTTCCCGTAGTTTATTGCTCACGGATCCGGGCGCCCTTTCTCTGTATGATTCCTGCGTTCCGGGCCCTGTGGATGCCAGGCTCCGGAACACACCACGGGCCGGCTCCCCCGTACGCACATGCAGGTCATCCCCGGGGAAGACCCCAACCGCTGTCGTCGCCGCCGGGCACGGTGGAGGACGTCGCCGAGGTGTCGGCGCGGCCGGTGTCAGCGGCAGCAGTCCCGGCAACGGCGCCGACCATCATCATGCAGAGAACAGTGACCACGAACGCGCGGACAGACTTCATGACTTCTCCCGGAATTCAGAGTGAGTAATGCTTGAAAAGTCCCGGCCGGTGTTGTCCGGCCGTTTCCCTTCCGCTCTTCCAGGATGGTGGGCGCCCGTCCCGGAATCCACCGACGGAACCATTCACCAAGTTCTCTGGCACTAAAGCGGGGGGTGAACGAAACACCCACAGAATCTCAATCAAGGGCAATACGGACGGATGTGGGTGTCCGAAGCCCTACCGCGGCGAGCACCGCCGGCACCATTCCCTCCGGCGGGCCACTCGCCGGCAGGACGCCGTCGGCCGGATGCGCGCGCTCAGCGCCCTGATACAGGGCGAGCACGAACACCGGCACTCCTCCTGCGCCGTGACCGTGTACAGCGCACGGCCGTCCGGCTGCGGGCACCACAGTGAGTCCCTTGCCGTAAAGCGGAAACCGCCGAAAAGGAAGGTCACTCGCCGCTTCGCCACGAAGCAGGGAGAAATTCCTCCCCCTCACAGAACGCCCCTGCGGTGCGATGCTCTACGGCGTCCCCACCCCGCAGGGGTCGCACGTCGCCCTGAAAAGAGAATGCCACCGAATGTCACCCCGGACCGACGACCGACCCCGCAATCTGCCTTTCGTCGTCCTCGTGCTGTCCGCCGGAACGTTTCTCATGGGCACCACCGAATTCGTCATCGCGGGCCTGCTGCCCGAGATCGCCGGTGATCTGAATGTCTCCCTGTCTCAGGCAGGTCTGCTGATCACGGCGTTCGCGGCAGGCATGATCGTCGGCGCACCGACGATGGCCATCGCGACACTGCACCTGCCCCGGCGCTCCACGCTGATCCTCGCGCTCGTCGTCTTCGCCCTCGGCCACCTGGTCGCCGCGCTCAGCTCGTCCTTCGCTCTTGTGCTCGCGGCCCGCGTGGTGACCGCACTGGCCACAGGGACCTTCTGGTGCGTCGGCGCGGTCGTGGCCACGACCGCGGCAGGGCCGGCAGCGACGTCACGGGCCCTGGGCATGCTCCTGGGAGGTCTGACCGTGGCCACCGTGGCCGGCGTGCCTCTGGGCGCGTGGCTGGGGCAGCTGTCGGGCTGGCGCGGGCCGTTCTGGGTGCTGGCCGCGCTGTCAGCCGGCGCGGCGGCGGTCGTCGGCCGGTACATCCCTGCCGACGAGCGACGCGAAGCGCCTTCCGTCCGGGCCGAGTTCGCCGCGCTGCGGGATGTCCGGGTCTGGCTGACGCTGAGTGCCATGACGCTGCTGATGGGCGGTGTCCTGGCGACGTACACCTATATCTCGCCCCTGCTCACCGAGCGGGCCGGCATCCTCGCCGAGGCCGTGCCCATGGTCCTGACCGGCTACGGCCTGGGAGCTCTGCTGGGCACCACGGTCGGCGGGCGCCTGGGCGACCGTCGCCCCCTTGTCACGCTCATCACGGCCGCCGCCACGACCACGCTGGTCCTGCTGTTGCTGACCTCTCTCTCCACAAGCCCCGTGGCGACCGTCGTCCTGGTGACACTCATGGGGATGACCGGCTTCGCCGCGAACCCGGCGCTCGGCGCACTGGCCCTGCGCTTCGCCGGTTCCGCGCCCACCCTCGCCTCCGGCCTCAGCGGCGCGGCACCCAACGTGGGCATCGCCATCGGCTCCTGGACGGCGGGCATCGCCCTGACCTCACCACTGAGCCAGGCCGGGCCCCCGCTGGTCGGCACCGTGGCGGCCGCCCTCACCCTCGTACCGCTGACCGCGCTCGCGCTGATGCGCGCCACCCGCTCCGAGACTCCCCCGCCTGAGCCCCGAGCAGCCGCGGACCAGCCGACCGGGTGCGGACTCCAGGACCTTGGCTGACACGGCGCTCGGCTCGTCCCACGCGTGAGCAGCAGGTCACGCTCGCGGACCGACAGAGCGTGCGGTACGGCCCGGCGGGGTCAGCGTCGGTGTGGGCGCGGCACCGGTCAGCGGAGGGACGATGAGGGCGACATGTTCTGGTCGGCGGCCCAGGAGGCGAGAATGCGCAGCCGCTCGTGGGTGGGAGAACCGGGGGCGGCGGTCCAGACGGTCAGGTGCTGGTCGGGATCGGTGTTGGCGGTGAGGGTGTCCCAGTCCAGGACGAGTTCGCCGACGACCGGATGGTTGAGGGTCTTCGTGCCCACGGTACGGGCGGCGACCTTGTGATCGCCCCACCACCGGGCGAACTGCTTGTCACGCGTGGACAGTTCACCGACGAGCTCGATCAGACGCGGGTCCTCGGGATACTTCGCCGCCTCCATCCGCACCTGCGCCACGGCGATCCGCGCCGAGCCCTCCCAGTCGGCGTAAAGGTTACGCATCGCCGGATCGGTGAAGATGAGCCGCGGGTAGTTTCGGTGCCTCTCCGGAATACGGGAGAAATCCGTGACGAGCGCGGCCGCCGGCGCGTTCCACGCCAGAATGTCACCGCGCCGGCCTTGCACGATGGCCGGGGTGGCGGTGAGGTCGTCCAGCACGCGTTGCAGCTGGGGCTGGACCTTCTGCCTGCCGTGGCGGCGGGTGCGGGTGGTGGTCTTGCCCGCGAGCTGGAACAGATAGCCCCGCTCGTCGTCGTCCAGGTGCAGTACGCGGGCGATGGTGTCCAGCACGGGAGCCGACGCCTGCATACGGCCCTGCTCCAGACGCGTGTAGTAGTCCGTGCTGATCGAGGCGAGCTGGGCGACCTCCTCACGGCGCAGCCCGGCCACCCGGCGGGGACCGCCCGTCTCCGGCAGCCCGACCGTGCGCGGGCTCAGTTCCGAACGGCGCTTCTTGAGGAATTCTCCCAGTTCATTCAGGGTGACATTGCTGGTCATGCTTCCCAGCATGACATCGATCGCACCTGGGGAAGGGGGGAGAATTCCCTCCCTGGATGTTCCTCTCCCCGGATAGATTCCTCCGCTTCTCGCCCCCGTCCTCGCGTGTGAGGCTCGATCGTGAGCAGCCTGGCCGGCGCCCGCACGACATCCACACCGGGCGTGACGGCTTCCGCCACTACTCCGAGCCCCTGCCCGACTGAACCCTGGACGCCCCGTGATGCCGACCGCCCTCCCCGCTCTGGCGGCCCGTGGCGCCGTAGCCGCGGCCCTGCTGCTTGCCGTGACCGCCTGCACCGAAGACTCGCCACCCTCCCAGTCCTCGTCCCGGCCGACGTCCTCGTCCCCGCCAACGCCCTCGTCCCCGAGTACGCCGGAGCGGACACCGACGACAAGTCCCGCACCCACCACGTCCCCTGGCAGGTCCACCGCCATGAACATCCGGATCACCATCGACGGCACCCCGGTCGACGCCACTCTCAACGACAGCGCTGCCGCCCGGGACTTCGCCGCCCAGCTGCCCCTCACCCTGAACCTGACCGACTTCCATCAGAACGAGAAGATCGCCGACCTGCCGCGTCCGCTGTCCACCTCCGGTGCCCCGAGCGGAGTCCGTCCCCGTACCGGTGACCTCGCCTACTACGCGCCCTGGGGCAACCTCGCCATCTACTACCGCGACGGCTCACCCAGCATCGGCAACGACCTGATCGTCCTGGGCCACATGCCCGAAAGTGCCACCGAGCCGTTCGCCGACAACGACGAAGTCGGCGTCACCATCGAAGACGCCTCCTGACCCTTGCGGCAGCCAGGTGGCCGACTCCGCCCGCTCCGACGGCCTCCCCGTCCCCGGGGTCGGCGTCGACCGATGGGCACCACCATCACCGCCGCCGCGGCAACCGCCCTGGTGCTGGCCACCGCCCTGGTGCTGTTCCTGATGAGGACTCCTCCCTCGGGCTGACCGGTCCGCCCCTGGTCGGCACGGTCATCGCCGTACTCACCCTGCTCCCGCTCATCGCCCTCGCCGTCCGCGGCACCTCCGGCAGGAGCCCAATCATGGCTCAGCGCACTGCCGCGGCCCACGCGCTGGATGACGTACCCGCGCAGACACCGTCGCATCACTGAGTCCGGTCGCATCCGCCACGAGCCGACGCCATGTTTCCGCCGCACCGAACGGGAGGATCCACCATGAGCGCCAACGACCATGCCTTCACCGGCAAGGTGGCGTTCGTGACCGGGGCCGCATCCGGCATCGGCCGCGCCACCGCCCTCGCCTTCGCCCGCGCGGGCGCCCACGTCGCACTCGCCGACCTGTCGTCAGAGGGGCTCAAGGAGACCGCACGGCTCATCAAGAAAGAGGGCGGACAGGTCCTGGCCCTGACCTGTGACGTCACCGACGAGGCCGCGGTGAGGTCCGCCCTGGACGACACCGTCCGGGCATGCGGCCGCCTCGATGCCGCCTTCAACAACGCCGGGATCGAGCAGGCGGTGAAACCCGCCGTCGACGTCACCAAGGACGAATGGGACCGCGTCCTCGGTGTCAGTCTCACCGGCACGTTCCTCTGCATGAAGCACGAGATCGTCCTGATGCGACAGCAGCGGTCCGGCGTCATCGTCAACGCCTCGTCGGGCGCAGGCGTCAAGGGTTTCAAGGGCTCGGCGGCTACACCGCGGCCGAGCACGGCGTCATCGGCCTGACCCGTTCGGCCGCCCTCGACTACGCGGCCTCGGGCATCCGCATCAACGCCGTCTGCCCCGGCATCATCGACACCGCGATGATCGAACGCTTCGCGCAGAGCACCCCGGAGGCCGCGAGGCCCTCATCGCGGACGAGCCGATCGGACGTCTCGGCACACCGGAGGAGATCGCCGCCGCCGTGCTCTGGCTGTGCTCGGACGCCGCGTCCTTCACGACCGGCCACGCCCTGGTCGTCGACGGCGGCCAAACCGTCAGAAGGCGGCCGCGCCTGGCCGGCCTCCATTCCACCGGCACGGGCCGGATCGTGGCCCGGCGCACGGCCCTGCCAAACGCCCGAGGAGCCCGCGCCGACGCCGCCCCCGCACTGACCGCGGGTCCTCCGCCGCACGACCACCGACACGAACCGGCGCACAGAGCAAGCGCGCAGACCTCGCCACAAACCCGGGAACGAGAACCGGACCTCAGAACGACCCACGACGGGAGAGCACGAGATGAACCCCACCTACGACTTCACCGGCCAGGTCGCCTTCGTCACCGGGGCCGGCTCCGGCATGGGCCTGGCCACGGCCCGCGCCTTCGCCGAATCCGGAGCCGCCGTCGCCCTCACCGACATCGACGAAGCCGCCCTGAACGCGGCCGCGAAGGACCTCACCGCCGCGGGCCACCGGGTCCTCGCCCTCAGCTGCGACGTCAGCGACGAGGAACAGGTCGCCGCCGCGGTCGACCGCACCGTGGAGACCTTCGGCCGCCTCGACATGGCCTACAACAACGCCGGCATCCAGATCCCGCCCAGCGACGCCGCCGACGAACCCGCCGAACGCTTCGACCGCGTCAACTCCATCAACCTGCGTGGCGTGTGGGCCTGCATGAAGCACGAGCTGCGGCACATGCGCGCCCAGGGCAGCGGTGCCATCGTCAACTGCTCCTCGCTCGGCGGCCTGGTCGGCCTTCCCGGCCGCGCCTCCTACCACGCCTCCAAGCACGGAGTGATCGGCCTGACCACCAGCGCCGCCCTCGAATACGCCCCGCGCGGCATCCGCGTCAACGCCGTCTGCCCCGGCACCATCAACACCCCCATGGTCAGCGACATGATCGCCAAAGGTGAGCTCGACCTCGCCGAGGCCCAGGCCAACCAGCCCATCAACCGGCTCGGCACCGCCGAGGAGATCGCTCAGGCCGTCCTGTGGCTGTGCAGCCCCGGAGCCGGCTTCGTCGTCGGCGTCGCCCTCCCCGTCGACGGCGGCTACGTCGCCCGATAAGGACGGGCCACGACGCCGGCATCGGGCCGGCACCCCGAACCCCGCTCGTAAGCAACGATGTGTGAGACGCCATGAAGGTCGTCAAGCAGCAGCCCAGCAGCAAGGCCCCGGCGGACTGGTTCACCGGTGACGTGTGGTGGGACGTCATCGTGGGCGGCCAGGAGCCGTCCCGGATGCGCGTCGACCTGGTCCGCTTCTCGCCGGGCGCGCGCACCAACTGGCACTCCCATGTGCTGGGCCAGGCCCGCACATCGTCTCCGGCGTCGCCCTGACGGCACCCGGGACGGCACGACCGTCCAGGCCCACCCGGGCGAGACGGTCACCTGCCCGCCAGGCGAGGAGCACTGGCACGGAGCCGTCCCCGACCGGTTCATGGAGCACGTCGGCTTCGAGCCGTTGGCGGAGGCTTGGCGGCTCGTGAGGTGGAGCAGGATGAGCTGTTCGGGGTGGAGGTCGGGGATCTGGATGCCGACGTGTTCCAGGACGCTGCCGGGCAGGGTGATGCCGTCCGTGGTGCACCAGGCGGGGGTTCCGCGTTCCATGCCGGGGGTGTGGTCGCCCGGGGCAGCGGGCGCAGGTGGTACTGGTGTTCGGGTCGAGGCCGGGCAGCCGTAGCGTGCCGGGGTGGGCGGCGACCGGGGTGGCCACGGAGGTGAGGGCGAAGACGGCTTCGGTCCGGTCGGCGCCTTGGCGGTGCCCGGCCAACCCTGGCTGTCCCGGCCATCCGGTGCCGTGCTCGGGCAGCGAGGAGACCCACGGTACGACGTCGTCGGACCCCGCGATGTAGGGGCGGGATCAGGAGGTGGCGCACGGCAGTTCGTGGGTCCGCGGGCTGGTGTACCGCTTTCCGTGCTGCCGTCGCCCTTGCCCTCCCACAGGGCGAGGCCACGGGCGCAGGCCCGGGCTCTCGCCCGGCATCGGGCCGCCTCCACAGCGCCAACCGCGGCCGATGAACTGGGAGCAGATCGCCGACCAGACCGTCGCCGTCCCGCGCGTCCAAGCCGACCGCGACGCCCACAAGGCGACCAGTCCCGCATTCCCCGCAGGGACTGCAGCGGGGCACATTCACCGGCTGCGGCTCGGCCGAGCCTCGCTGCCGGCGTCCTCCGTTGCCGCCCAGGCAGCCAGCAGCCGCAAGGCATCGTGTGCGGGCGTGTACTGCTCAGCGCTGTAGGCGGTGAGGGTGAGGCCGGGCTGTGCGGGCAGCTCCATGGCATCGAAGTCGAGGGTGATCTCGCCGACGACCGGGTGACGGAAGCCTTTGCGGCCGGTGTGGTGCAGACGGACGTTGTGTTTGGCCCAGGCGGTGCGGAACTCGTCGCTGAGGGTGACCAGTTCACCGATCAGGCCGGTCAGCTCGCTGTCGTGCGTGGCGCGCCCGGCTTCGGTGCGCAGCAGGGAGACGGTGGTGTTGACCGAGGCGTCCCAGTCGGGGAAGAAGTCGCGTCCGTTGGGGTCCAGGAACTGGAAGCGGGCGATGTTGACCGGGCGTGGGGCGGCGCCGGTGAACAGGGGGGCATACAGGGCGCGGCCGAGGGGGTTGGTGGCGAGGATGTCGAGGCGGCCGTTGCGGATGAAGGCGGGGCTGTCCGTCATGGAGTTGAGGACGCGCAGGACGCTGTCGGGCAGCGGGCCGCGGGCGCGTTTGGCGCGGCGGGCGGGGCGTTTGGCGACGGCGCGGGCCAGGTCGTGGAGGTGGGCGCGTTCGGCGTCGTCGAGCTGGAGGGCGTTCGCGACGGAGTCGAGCACTTCCTCGGAGGCTCCCGCGAGGTTTCCCCGTTCCAGGCGGACGTAGTAGTCGACGCTGACGCCGGCGAGCAGGGCGACTTCCTCGCGGCGCAGCCCGGGCACACGCCGGTTGCCGCCGAAGGCGGGCAGGCCCGCCTGCCGCGGGGTGATCTTCGCGCGGCGGGAGACCAGGAATTCGCGGATGTCGCTTTTGGTGTCCACGCAGCCAGGCTAGGACGCCCGGCGCAGGGGTGGGGGGCCCTGTCAGTACCTGTAATGGCCGTACCTTCCACGCGCGCGTGATCCGCGGTTTCCTCGGTAGTGGTCGCGGTTGCGGCCCCGGTGGACACCTCGGAGGACGAGGTGTGGACCTGCCGGAACGGGCCTTTCCCCGCGCATTTGGAGTGACCCGGTTTGTGAACCTTTCGTGAAGTGAGGAGTTGTCCCATGGCGAAGCAATCCGCGCCCCGAGAGCTGGCCACGATCGCGCCGAAGCTCGTTCAGGTCACCGATGACGTGCTGTTCGGTGATGTGTGGGAGCGCCCTGAGCTGTCGCCCCGGGACCGCAGCCTGGTCACGGTGAGTGTGCTGGCGGCGCTCTATCGCACCGAGCAGCTGCCCTACCACCTGGGCAAGGCCCTGGAGAACGGGCTGAGCGTCGAGGAGCTGTCCGAGGCGATCACCCACCTCGCCTTCTACGCGGGCTGGCCGAACGCGATGACCGCGATCACTCAGCTTAAGAAGATCGCCGACGAGCGACCCGCCGCCTGACCACGCGGCCCGATACCTGGCACAAGGAGCACCACCCCATGGAACTGCTGAAGAAACCCGCGACGATGAAGCTGCCCGCCGAGTGGTTCACCGGCGACGCCTGGGCCGATGTGATCTACCGCGGCGAGGAGCCCTCGCGGGCCCGCGCGAACGCGGTGCGCTTCGCGCCCGGCGCCCGTACCGCCTGGCACTCCCACGGCCTGGGCCAGGCCCTCTACATCGTCGAGGGCATCGCCCTGATCCAGTCGCGAGGCGGCGAGATCCTCGAAGCCCACCCGGGCGACACGATCTGGACCCCGGCCGGTGAGGAGCACTGGCACGGCGCGGCCCCGGATCACTTCATGACGCACATCGCGCTGTGGGAGACCGACGAGGTCGACTGGCTGGAGCACGTCAGCGACGCCGAGTACGGCGGGCCGCGCACCAGCACCCGCCGCTGAGCACCCCAGCCC
>NZ_VJZE01000179.1 GCF_009377205.1 Streptomyces phyllanthi | reverse complement strand
CCCTCGACCTGCACCACCCCGGCCCTCGCCGCCCCGGCCCTCGCCTCCCTGGCCATCGCTTCCAGCGCCTCGCCGGCCGCCCGGAGGGACACCCGTTCCTCGTGGAGTGCGGCGTGTGCGGCGTCCACGAGGGCCAGGGCGCCGGGGACGTCCCCGGAGTGCACGGTGCACATGATCTCCGTCGCGGAGACGGGCCCGTATCCCTTGGCGAGCGCCCGGTAGGTGAGGAGGGCGCTGCGGTGTACGTCGGTGAAGGTCCGGTAGCCCGACGCGGTGCGCGGAGCCGGGGGCAGGACGCCGGCGTCCTCGTAGTTGCGGATCTGCTGGGTGGAGATCCCGGCGAGCCGGGCCAGGTCCACCGGGCGGAGGCGGGCGGCTGAGGGGGACGCGTGCTCGGGCTCGTGCTGCTGCTTGCTCATCGGTTTGAAGGTTATGCGAGAGCCGTGGCGAAGACATCCCTGCAGGAAACGGGGTGACGTACCGTCGGTTCGCGCGAAAGTCCCAACAGGAACTTCAATGGAAAACTTGAAGTCATGGACGACTGCATCCGCATCACCGGCGCCCGTCTGCACAACCTCAAGAACCTCACCCTCGCCATCCCGAAGAACCGTCTCGTCGTGCTCACCGGCCTGTCCGGCTCGGGCAAGTCCACGCTCGCCTTCGACACCCTGCACCAGGAGGGCCAGCGCCAGTACATGGAGTCACTGGGCATGGTCTCCCTCTTCGTCCGAAAGCCCGCCGTCGACTCGATCACGGGCCTGTCGCCCTCGATCAGCGTCGACCAGCACCTGACGAACCGCAGCCCGCGCTCGACGGTGGGCACGGTGACCGACGTCTTCACCTATCTGCGGCTGTTGTGGGCGCGGATGGGGGCCCGGCCGTGCCCCGCGTGCGAGAAGTCCGTACCGCCGTCGTACGAGTCCGCGCAGGCCTGGAACGACGGGGCGGACGACGAGGACGGGGCGGACGGGGGCGAGTCCGTGCCGTGTCCGCACTGCGGGGCCGCCGTACCCGGCCTGGTGATGGGCGACTTCTCCTTCAACAAGCCCGCGGGGGCCTGTCCGGAGTGCACGGGCCTCGGTTTCGTCCTCCGGGCGGACGTACGTCGCCTGGTGGACGGGAGCCGCGGTGTCGCCGGCGGAGCGGTGCTCGGCTGGCACCCCAGGCTGACCGAGCGGAACCTGACCGTGCTGCGGGCGGCCGCCGAGCACTACGGCTTCCCCTTCGACCCGGACGTACCCGTCGACGAACTGCCGCCCCTCCAGCGGGACCTGCTCCTCCACGGAGTCGAGAGCGCGGAGTTCGCACGGCACTTCCCCGAGGTCCCGAAGCCTCCGGCCACCGTCACCGCGGGCCGCTTCGAAGGCGTCGTCCCGAGCCTCATGCGGCGCTACGCCGAGCGTGTCGAGGACACCGACTACCGGGAGAAGACGGAGAAGTTGCTGGTCAAGGACGAGTGCCGGGCGTGCGAGGGGACCCGGCTGCGCTCCGGGAGCCGGGCGGTGACGGTCGACGGGCTGACCATCGTGGCCGCGGCACGCCTCCCCCTGGAGGAACTCGCCGACTGGCTGGGCGGGTTGACGGTGCAGGCGATCAGCGAGCCGGTCCTCGCCGATCTGCGGGAGCGTATCCGGCGGCTCGTGGACGTCGGCGTCGGCTATCTCACCCTGGACCAGGCGACCCCCAGCCTCTCCGCGGGCGAGACCCAGCGGCTGCGGCTCGCCGCCCTGCTGGGCTCCGGGCTGACCGGTGTCCTGTACGTCCTCGACGAGCCGACCATCGGCCTGCACCCGGCGGACACGGAGCGCCTGGTCCGTGTGCTGCGCCAGTTGCGGGACCTGGGCAACACGGTGCTGGTCGTCGAGCACGACCTCGATGTGCTGCGCGCGGCCGACCATGTCGTCGACATCGGCCCGGGAGCGGGCGCCGACGGCGGCAGGGTCGTGGCCCAGGGGACGCCGGAGGAGGTGGCCGCGAGCGAGGGTTCGGTGACGGGGACGTACCTCGCGGGCCGCGCGCCGACGCCCGCCCGTCCACGGAAACCCCTGGTTGACGGGTCGTCACTGACCATCCGGGGCGCGCGGGCGCACAACCTCAGGGACCTCACCGTACGCATACCTCTCGGCCGGCTGGTGACGGTGACCGGGCCCTCGGGGTCGGGCAAGTCCTCCCTGGTGCTGGACATCCTGGGCCGCGCGGGACGGCAGCGGTTCCACGGGGCGGGCGAACCGCCCGCCGAGCACGACGGGATCGACGGCTGGGAGGCGCTGGACAAGATCGTGGCGATCGACCAGCAGCCGATCAGCCGCCTCCCGCGCTCGAACGCGGCGACGTACTCGGACGCCTTCACCCCGATCCGCGAGGTGTTCGCGGCGCGCTCGGAGGGCCGCTTCACACCCGGCCACTTCTCCTTCAACGTCCCCGGCGGCCGCTGCGAACGCTGCGAGGGCGCGGGCGTGCTGTCCGTATCGATGCACTTCCTGCCCGCCGCGCAGGTCCGCTGCCCGGGGTGCGGGGGGCGGCGGTTCCGCGGTGAGGTGCTCGGGGTGCGGTTCGAGGGCTACGACATCGCGGAGGTGCTGGAGGCGACGGTGGACGAGGCGCTGGCGGTCTTCGCGGAGGTACCGCCGGTGGCGGCGCGGCTGCGACGGATGGCGGACGTGGGCCTCGGCTATCTGCGGCTGGGCCAGCCGGCGACGACCCTCTCGGGAGGCGAGGCCCAACGCGTCAAGCTGGCCAAGGAGTTGTCCCGCCGGGCCACCGGCCGCACCCTCTACCTCCTCGACGAACCGACGACCGGTCTGCACCCCGCCGACACCGCCCGTCTCCTCGCCGTGCTCCGCCGCCTGGCCGACGCGGGCAACACGGTCCTCACCATCGAGCACAACCTCGATGTCATCCGCGCCTCCGACTGGCTGATCGACCTCGGCCCGGCGGGCGGCACGGCCGGGGGCGAACTGGTGGCGGAGGGCACGCCCGAGTCGGTGGCGCGGGTGGAGAGGTCACGCACGGGGCGGTTCCTGCGCTGAGGCGCTGCGGGCTGCGCACGTACTCCCGCCCTCCCCCTCCCGCAAGGCGGTGGCGATAATCGAGGGCGAGGCTGGTCAAGTTTGACTAGACTGGATCGTATGGCCGAGAAGATGATTCCGATCCTGCCGTGCCAGACCCTCCAGCCCGTCCTCGACTTCTACCGCGCCCTCGGATTCGAGGTGACCTTCGAGCAGAAGAGCCCCAACCCGTACGCGGCCGTCGAACGCGGTGGCATCGAGCTCCAGTTCTTCGGGATGAAGCACCATGAGCCCGAGCAGTCGTACAGCACGTGCTACGTCCTGACCGATGACGTCGACGGTCTGTACGCCGCCTTCCGGGCGGGCCTCAGGGCGGCGTACGGAAAGGTGCCGACCCGTGGACTGCCGCGCATCGGGGCGCTCAGGGACACGTCGCACGGCATGCGGCAGTTCCTGATGACCGACCCGGGCGGCAACTGCGTCCGTGTCGGTACGCCGATCAGCGAGGACCAGCACCACCGGCCCGCCCCCGAGGGGGCCTTCGCCCGGGCCCTGCACCACGCGGCCAACTTCGCGGGCTCGAAGGACGACCCGGCGGGGGCCGCGAAGATCATCGACCGGGTGCTGCGGCGTGAGGGCGAGCGCCCCACGCCCGTGCAACTGCTCCGCCTGCTGGTGCTGCGGGCGGATGCCGCCGGGCGCCTCGGTGACGAGGAGACGGCGGCGTCCACGCTCGCCCGCGCCGCCGCCGTCCAGCTGACTCCCGAGGAGCGGGAGTCGGTACGGGACGACCTCGACCGTCTCGCGGAACTGTGCGCCCAGGACCAGGACGCGTGAACCGCAAGGAGGCGTGAACCGTAGGGAGGCGTGGTGCGTAGGGACGCGTGGTGCGTCAGGACACGCGAAGCAGCAGCTTCCCCGTGCTCGTGCGGGCCCCCATCAGCCGGTGCGCCTCGGCCGCCTCCTCCAGCCCGAACTCCGCCGTCACGGGCAGCGACGCCACCCCTTCGACGACCGTCGCGAAGGCCCGCTCGGCGAGGGCGTGCAGCTCGGCGGGGGCCGTCCGGGCCAGGGCGAGGATGGAGAAACCGGAGACGGACAGACCGGTCGGGTAGAGGTCGGGCTGGCCCACGCTCCAGGGCTCGGCCGAACTCGCGTTGCCGAAGGAGACCAGCCGTCCGAAGACCGCCAGCGAGGCCAGGCTGCCGCGGAGCGTCTCACCGCCCACCGGGTCGAGGGCGAGGTCCACGCCCCGGCCGCCGGTCGCGGCCCGGACCTCGTCCGTGAAGGAGCCGACGAAGACCTCGTCGTAGCCGTACTCCAGGGCGTACTTGGCCTTCGCCGCGCCGGACACGACACCGAAGACGCCACCGGCGCCCGCCGCCTTCGCCAACTGCCCCAGCACTGTGCCGACTCCGCCGGCCGCTCCCTGCACGAGGACCGTCTCGCCGGGCTGCAGCCGGCCCACCGCGTGCACGAGGGCGTACGCCGTCGGCAGCACCGTGGGCAGCGTGGCCGCCGTACGCAGACCGACGCCCTCCGGCAGGCGGAAGACGGTCACCGCGTCGGCCACCGCCACCTCCGCGTACGCGCCGCCGTCCATGAGGGCCGCCACCTCCTGGCCCACCTCGAACCCCGACACGCCCTCACCGAGGGCCCGGACCCGGCCGGACACCTCCAGGCCGGGGACGTAGGGCAGCGCGGGCACCCGGTAGCCGTCCGAACGCGCCTTGAGGTCGGCGAAGTTCACGCCCGCGTAGGCCACGTCGATGCTCACCTGTCCGGGCCCCGGCTCGGGCACCTCCGTCTCCACCGCCCGGAGGACCTCCGGACCGCCGTACTCCTGGATCCGTACCGCGCGCATGCCACACTCCCGGCTCGACTGTTCAATGAAAAGCGAACACTCGCGAGTGTATGATTTTCATCGAACACTCGGCAACCCGCGACGAGAAGGAGCCCGGCGTGACGGAGCGCACCGGTCACCGGGCCGCCCCGGAACACACCCACCCCGACGACGTCCCGGTCCTGGCCGCGCTCGCCGCGCTCTCCGACCCCGTACGCGTCGCGCTGGTGCGGGAGTTGGCTGGCTCCCCCGAGTGGACGCGCAGCTGCGGCAGCTTCGACGTGCCGGTGGGCAAGGCCGCGCTCAGCCATCACTTCGCGGTCCTGCGCGGGGCGGGGCTCGTGGAGCAGCGGGACAACGGGCCGCGGCGGGTCAACCGGCTGCGGCGCGAGGAGTTCGACGCCCGTTTCCCCGGCCTGCTCGACCTGGTGCTGCGGGCCGACGCGCTCGGTTAGCACGGCCGGTCGGGGCGGTCGGGCTGCTGCGCGGGGCGCGCGGGCCCGCACGGCTTGCCTCGGCCCACGGGGTGCTGCTGCCGCTCGATGCACTGCGCACGACGGTCGGCGGTGCCCCGCCGCGGCTTCCGGTGAAGCAGGAGCCGGAGCAGGAGCCGGACCCGGAGCCGGACCAGAAGTGCCCGCCCGCGGATATCGGAGGACGTGGCTGTCGTCAGTCCTTGGAGTCGCCGTCCTGGGGGCCCTCGTCGCTCTTCCTGTCCTTCTTATCCTTCCTGTCCTTCTTGTCCTCGTCGAGGGACTTGAGGAAGTCCGGGTTGTCGTCCGGCGCGACCCAGCCGCCCCCGGACCTCCGGGAGAAGCCGCCGCCGATGCGGCCGCCCGCCGCGCTGCTGCGGTCGCGGCCCACGATCAGCCAGGAGATGGAACCGACCAGCGGGAAGAGGAGGATGAGGATCGCCCAGAGGGGCTTGGGGATGTGGCGGACATCCTGCTCCTGGGTGGTGATGCAGTCGATGAACGCGTAGATGCTCAGTGCCAGCGGCACCAGGATCATCAGCACCCGGAGCATGTGTCGGTCCCCCTGAGAGTGGCGGTCGGTCGCCGAGCCCGGGCGGCGTCCGGCCCCCGGTGACTGGTCCAGCGTAGTGCGTACCGGCTGTGCTCATCCGGGGGGCGGGTCCCTGGACCCCCGGCAGGTAGTGGGGTGGGCGCGGTTTCCCGGTGGCCCTCGGCGATACTGGGACGCATGGCTTACGACGATCTTCGCTCGTTCCTCCGGGCCCTCGATCGGGAAGGTGACCTGAAGCGGATCAAGGTGGAGGTCGACCCCCATCTGGAGGTCGGCGAGATCACCGACCGGGTCAACAAGGCGGGCGGCCCCGCGCTGCTCTTCGAGAACGTGCGCGGGTCGGCCATGCCGCTCGCCATGAACGTCTTCGGGACCGACCGGCGCCTGCTGAAGGCGCTGGGACTGAAGTCGTACGAGGAGATCGGCGAGAAGATCGGCGGTCTGCTCAAGCCCGAGCTGCCGCAGGGGTTCGTCGGTGTCCGGGAGGCCTTCGGGAAGCTCGGCTCGATGACCCACGTACCGCCGAAGAAGGTCAAGTCCGACAACGCGCCCGTACAGGAAGTCGTGCTGCGCGGAGACGACGTCGACCTGGACGCCCTCCCCGCCCTCTTCACCTGGCCCCAGGACGGCGGCTCCTTCTTCAACCTCGGTCTCACGCACACCAGGCACCCGGAGACCGGCGTCCGCAACCTCGGCCTGTACCGCCTCCAGCGCCACGACCGGCGCACCATCGGCATGCACTGGCAGATCCACAAGGACAGCCGCAACCACTACCAGGTCGCCGCGAGGCGGGGTGAGCGGCTGCCGGTCGCGATCGCCTTCGGCTGCCCGCCCGCCGTGACGTACGCGTCGACCGCGCCGCTCCCCGGTGACATCGACGAGTACCTCTTCGCCGGGTTCATCGCGGGCAGGCGGATCGAGATGGTGGACTGCAAGACGGTGCCGTTGCAGGTCCCCGCGAACGCCGAGGTCGTACTGGAGGGGTGGCTGGAGCCGGGCGAGATGCTGCCGGAGGGCCCCTTCGGCGACCACACCGGCTTCTACACCCCGCAGGAGCCCTTCCCGGCCCTGACGATCGACTGCGTGACGATGCGGAAGCGGCCGCTCCTGCAGTCGATCGTGGTCGGGCGGCCCCCGACGGAGGACGGCCCGCTGGGCCGGGCGACGGAGCGCTTCTTCCTCCCGCTGCTCAAGATCATCATCCCGGACATCGTGGACTACCACCTGCCCGAGGCCGGCGGCTTCCACAACTGCGCGATCCTCTCGATCGACAAGAAGTACCCGAAGCACGCCCAGAAGGTCATGCACGCCGTCTGGGGCGCCCACATGATGTCCCTGACCAAGCTGATCGTGGTCGTCGACGCCGACTGCGACGTCCACGACCTGCACGAGGTCGCCTGGCGGGCGTTCGGCAACACGGACTACGCCCGCGACCTGACCGTCGTCGAGGGTCCCGTCGACCATCTCGACCACGCCTCCTACCAGCAGTTCTGGGGCGGCAAGGCGGGCATCGACGCGACGCGGAAGTGGCCCGAGGAGGGCTACACACGGGACGGGGGCTGGCCGGAGATGGTCCTGTCGGACCCGGACACGGCGGCGTTGGTGGACAGCCGCTGGAAGGAGTACGGCCTGTGAGCAGCGCGTCCGCCGCCATTCCCCAGCCGGGCAGGACACGGGCCTTCCTGCGCCTGGTGATGATCGAGCACTCGGTCTTCGCGCTGCCCTTCGCCTACATCGCGTCCCTGACCGCCATGTTCCAGCTGGACCGGAACATCCACTGGGGGCGGCTGCTGCTCGTGACGGTCGCGATGGTCGGGCTGCGCACCTTCGCGATGGCGGCCAACCGGATCATCGACCGCGAGATCGACGCCCGCAACCCGCGTACGGCCCACCGCGAACTCGTCACCGGCGCGATGACCGTGCGGCACGCGTGGACGGGCGCGTTCGTCGCCCTGGTCTTCTTCCTCGGCGCGGCGGCCCTGCTCAACCCGCTGTGCCTGGCGCTCGCCCCCGTCGCGGTGATCCCGATGGTGGTCTACCCGTACGGCAAGCGGTTCACGAACTACCCCCAGGCCATCCTCGGCCTCGCCCAGGCGATGGGCCCGGTCGGCGGCTGGCTGGCGATCACGGGGGAGTGGTCGTGGGAGGCGGTGATCCTCGGGCTCGCGGTCGGGATCTGGATCGGCGGCTTCGATCTGATCTACGCCTGCCAGGACGTCGAGTCCGACCGCGAGACCGGTGTCATGTCGGTGCCGGCGCGCTTCGGCATCCCGGCGTCGATCTGGGGCGCGCGCGCCTGTCATGCCGTCACCACGGCACTCTTCGTCTGGTACGCGCTGACGACGGACGCGGGGGCGTTCTTCTGGCTGGGCCTGCTGATCGTCGCGGGCGCCTTCGTGTACGAGCACACCATCGTGCGGCCGCACGATCTGTCCCGTCTGAACAGGGCGTTCTTCAGCGTCAACGGTTTCATCGGCATCGCGCTGTTCGTGTGCGCGCTGCTGGATCTGCTGGTACGCGGGCTCACGGTGTAGGCGCGGCGTACGGCGCTGCTGCCACGTAGGGTGCGCTCGACGACTGCGGGCCCGGACGTCCAGGAAGACGACCCGATGCATGTGAGCCGGATCTGCGTGCGGAACGTCAGGTCGTTCCACGGCGATCTTTGATGCTGTGCTCGATCTGGCACGGCCCGGCGGCTCCCGCGCGGGTTGGACCGCCCTCGCGGGCCCAAGCGGATCCGGCAAACTACGCTGCTGCGGTCCATCGCTCTGGCCGTCACGGGGCCGGAGAACGCCCGTCGGTCGGTACCGGGCTTCGCAGCGTGGGTCAGCGACGGCTCGCGCGCGGCCGAGTCCTGTGTGAGGGGCGTACCGGATCCGGCGCTGGACACCCGGGGCAACTGGCCCGAAGGATCCCTGCTCGAAGAAGCCTCCGACAGCCCGTTCTGGACCGGGTTGCACACTGGGAGCAATGTGGTCGACGGCTGCGCCGGCCCCAGTAGGGTCGGAGGCTGGAAGCGGAGCGTCAGCCACCGCGCCAACCTCGGACCCTGCTCGATGTCTCGGCGACGGGCAGGTCCTGGCCGTACCACTGCTACCGTCACGTGCATGACGCTCTCGGTCTCCACGGGTCAGGCTGTTGATCTACGGGTGCAGTCCGTTGGCGAGGTTCTTGATCGCGTCGAGCGGTCTCTGCAAGTTCGCTTGCTCCCGGATACGGTGGTGCGCAAGCGTCGATCTGTGGGGGCCAAGACCGACCGCGATACCTGGGTACGGGTCGAGCGGCGCTTGCTCGACAAGATCACCGATCAGGGGTGGAACGGCACTGAATGTGCTGCGCGTCTGGACGGCATTATCCAGCCCGAATGGCACGGATGTGTGGTCTGGCGGGACGCGGACGGGCTGGTGATGTGGCGGGCCGACGAAACTGAGCTCCTGCCCGGCACTCCCGTCGGTACTGCCGTGTTGAGCGAGGCGCCAGAACTGCCGAATGCGTGGTGGGAGGCGTTGAACACCTCGCTGGACGCGCTGGCGGCTCAGGACACGAGGCGGATCGCCACACCGGACACCGTCACTATCACCCAGGCCCTCATCACCGAGTCCATCCGGGGTGTCTTCTCAGGCGACTTCGATACAACCGTCGAGCGATGGGTGCCGGCCCACGCGGATCTGAACTGGGCCAACATGACCGCTCCAACGTTCAGCCTCTTCGACTGGGAGGACTGGGGTAACGCGCCGCTGGGGCTGGACTCAGCCTCACTGTGGGCGAGTTCCCTTGCTGTCCCGGCTCTGGCCGATCGTGTGCGGCACGAGCGCCGGTCCGACTTCGAGAGCCGGGACGGCAAGTTGATGACGTTGTTCGTCTGCTCGAAGATCCTGGGACCGTACGCACACCCGGAGGACCCTCGGCTGAAGCCCGCACAGCGCACGGCCGAGCAGGTCATCAAGGAGCTTCAGGCAAGCTGACCGCGCGAGCGGTCCCGAAGGAGACTCCGGTACTCCTGGATGGTCCGCTCCTCGACTTCGCCGACCAGGGCATCGACGAGTTCACCCAGATGAGCTGGTTCGTCGGGGCCCACGGCAACGGAGTCGACCCGCGGGAGGTGATAGGCGGCCCGGAAGGCTGCCTGCACGCGGGAGAGCCGACTGCTGTCCCGGAGGAAGACGCGTGGGTCGATCCTGGCCCATACCGCGGCGCCAGTACAGCCTCCGAAGGGGCTCATCCCCCAGACCTGGCCGTCGCCCAGATTCCACGCCTTGGTGAGGGCGTCAGCGGCATCGAGAGTTCTGGCTCCGACGAGTAGACCTGCCCGGACCATGAGGACCGATGGCCCCGGCGCGGTCTTGTCGATCAGACTCAGCAGCGGTGATGGGTCCCAGGACGCGACGCCCCAGGCGGCGCACAGCCCCTTCGCCGCAGCGGCGTCGAGGGCGGCGCACGCCCGTGCAAGCGCTTCCTGGTCGTGAGGGGCGGCTTCGCGGAGCGAGTGTTCCGGGTTGTGCAGGAACACCAGGTCCGGCTCCCGTCCGAGGTCCTCAGCCGCCTGTTCCACTGCCGCGCGCAGCCGTCCAGGATCCAGGGAGTGCTCCGCCCCGTCCGGCCCCGGGAAATAACCCACCTTCGTGGAGAGCGTGAACTTCGGCAGCAGGTCACCGGCCGTCCGGGCCAGTATCTGATGCGAGCGGAAGCCGAAGTAGTTGGTACTGGTGTCGAGTGCGGTGACACCGAGGTCCAGCGCCGCGGTCAGGAGACGGCGTTCGTGACGAGACCGGTGTAGCCCGAGGACAACTCGGGGGTCAGCACCGCACACAGCTCCTCCTTCACCAGGATCTCGGCGACCTCCGTCACTTCGGCTCCCACGAATGCCGCGGCCCGCTCCAGCGCGACCGGCCTGCCGCTGAGCAGCAGACGCAGTGCGGGCAGGGCCTTGGCCGCGAGGGTGAGCTTCTTCCCCGAGGCCACGACGTCGACGGTCTCCCCGCTCTCCTGGATGCGGGGAGGGAAGTGGGTGGTGCACACCACGGCGTCGAGTGGCCCGAGTATGTCGAGGAAGGGCACATGCCGAGGAAGCGTCGTCTCCTGCTCGTACGCGGCCAGGAAGTCGGCAGGGGAGCGTTCGCCGATCAGCTGGGCGGCAGCCGCGGTCAGGGCTTCGCCGCCGGTTCCGTGCCAGCGGTCGAGGTCGTGGCGGAAGGTCTCGCGCTCGCGGCACCAGTCGGCCAGCCATGCGAGCCAGCTCGCTCCCGTGCGCTTGGTGATACCGAAGGTGACGTGAAGGCTCCTGCCGGAGCCGCTGCCGGTCCGTGTCGCTTGGTGCCAGTGGCCTCGGGGGATGTGCATGACGTCACCGGTCCGCATGACGCCGGACCAGATGATCTCGTCGCTCGGGGTGTTGTTGGGGTCGGAGTCCCGGTACATCGGGACGTTACGGGAGGTCGCGCGGACCTCCCACTCCTTCTCACCCGCGAGCTGGAGGATCACGACATCGTGGTCGTCCCAGTGCATGGGGAAGCCTGCTGCGTCGTTCGTCGTCAGGTACGCGTTGACCTGGACTCGCTCGCGTGACCACCACTGCAGGGCCCGGCAGGCGACCTCCATCGTGGGGTCGAAGACGTTGGCCTGGTCCATGATCACCGTCGCCCCTTCCCACAGGAGCCTGCCCAGGCTGCGCATGTTGACCATGGGGATGCTCTGGCCCCGAGGACTGACGCTGTCGGTGTAGTAGATGGCCGGGTGGACCTCCTCGCCCTTCTGGAAGCACCGGAACTGCGGGCGGTTCAGGCTCCTGCGCATCGCGATGTCGAGCAGGCGGTTCGGGGTCATGATGCGGGAGACAAGTGCGGGGTCGTCCATGCTCCCGCGTACGAAGCCCTTGCCCAGCTCCTCCGCTCCGCTCCACCCGAGCGCTGTCTCGATGGCGCTGATCAACCGATGTTCCATCGCTGCGTCCTCCAGGGGTTCGACCACGTGGTTCGGACACGGTGGGGGCCGGCACGGCCGACCGCGCCGGCCCCCACCGCTTGGTGCCTACTCGCTGTCGTGCAGGTTGCCGTCGCCGCCCGGCCACGGCGCGTCGCCGGAACTCCCGGCGTTGTCCGACCGGAGGCTGTCGTACCGGTCGTGGACGGCGGTCAGCTCTTCCACCGCCACCAGGAGGCCACTCCGGGCCGGAAGCGGTGCCGTGGGCTCTGCCACCTCGTGCTCCTTCCTCTTCGGTTCTCCCGCCAGGGCTCCGGCGGGAGGTCGGTAGCTGCTCCATGGCCGCGCGAGAAGTGGGTTGCCGTGGAGCGGCAATCATTGGGGGTCGCGATGAGCTGGGGCCCTACACCGTGGACCGGGCAGATCCGCGATTCACCGGCAGGACGCCCGTGTCCTGGCCCATGGTGGTTTCCAGAACGCGCTGGTCCAGTTCGCGCAGACACGCACAGCAGGAGTAGGGGACCTCGCGCATACAGCTCGATCGGACGGGCCAGATCCACGTCACTTCGACACAGTCACGTCCGCACCACAGTCGGCACTTGCCGCGCGCCTGCCATGCATGGCGGTCCTACAGTGCGTACACAGAGGGATCCCATGTGACGGAATCGATGTCGCGGCGGGTGGGCCGGAAGACCACATCGGGATCAGGGAGCGGAGTCGCTCGTAATGCGTGCCGTCCCCTCACACGACCACCAAGGTGAGCGACTCGGGCGCAGCTACGCCCCCGCGCTTCGGCCGGAGCGCGAATACCCTGCGCAGGACGGCGGCTCGGATGGCAGGCGCCGCTGCGGGAAGCACGATCTCCGCCCATACGCGCTTCCCACGGCCGAAGGGCTCCCATGCAGACCGCGAAGCGAGAAAGTCGACCAGTGCCAGACCGCGCCCGCGCTCGTCGTCGGCTTGGGCACAACTCATCTGCGGAGCCACGGGATTGCCGTCGAGGACTTCGATCACCAACCGACCGGGCCGGTGATACAGCGCGACGGTGACGGGCCCCTCCCCATGGACCACGGCGTTGGTAATGAGCTCGGAGGCGACGAGGCTGATGGCGTCGGCTGTCTCCTCGTCCATCGGCACTCCCCACGTACGCACCTTGTCGACGACCGTGCGGCGGGCGAGGGGCACTTCCCTTTCCGCACCCGCGAGGATGAACCGATGGATGAGCGTGGACATGGCAGAGGCCTCCGAAGAGCTGGAGAGCGGCTCCACCCCCGACGGGGGCACGGGGACGGAGCCGCCGATCTGAGGACCCGTTCCAGGAGCGAACACCCTGCGCGTGCTCCGTGGACGGCTGATACTCAGTCAACGGTCCCCGTGCGCATGTCGGAACGTTTCTAGGGGGTTTCTCGTGAGGACGCCCTCCCCTTGCGCGGGCACGCGAAGTAGCCTCCCAACTACGCAGTGAGGGGATGACGGGAGTGATGACGTGCCCGGTGAGCCGTTGGCAGTCCACCCGCTGACCTTCCTCCGCCAGACGCGCGGATGGGGGAAGGCCGAATTCGCCCGGCTGATGCAGGCGCACGGGAGGACTCGGGGAATCCCGCTGGCGACCAACCGGACGACTGTCTGGAAGTGGGAGCAGGGGCAGGAACCGGATGCGGATGCCCAGCGCGTACTCGCCGATCTGCTGCGCGTCCCGTACGAGCAGGCACGGAAGGAGGGATGGCCCCGGTGGCTTCCGGTCTGGGAGGTCACGGGACTCACCGCCCCGTGGACCGAGGCCGGTACCGTTGAGGCGTTGTCCGAACTGGTGGGGAGTGGCCGCATGGATCGCCGGGGCTTTCTCACCATCACCGGCGCCGCCCTGACGGGCCTCGCGGCAAGCTGGGTGGACGCGCCCTCCGCCTTCGCCTCGGCGCTCAACGGGGATCGGGTCACGGACACGATGGTCTCGACGATCGAGCAGCGCATCAGCACGCTGCGCACGCTCGACGACCAACTCGGAGGCGCCCGGCTTCTGGAGCAGGCACGCGGCGATCTCGCCCTGGTCACCGGCCTCTTGAGCGCCGGCCGGTACACGGACAGGGTCCGCGTCCGCCTCTACGCGCTGGCGGCCCGGGTGTCGCACCTGACCGGCTGGATGGCCTACGACGCGGGTCTACGGTCAGCCGGTCAGCGGTACTACGTCGGAGCCCTGCGTAGCGCCCGTACCGCTGGAGACGACGCATTCGGAGCCTTCGTCCTCGCGGAGATGGGCGTTCACGTCTCAGAAGCCGGACGGACCGCCGAGCGGGTCGACCTCATCTCGACCGCCATCGGCAACGCTCCTCGAACGCTGTCGCCGTACACCCAGTCTTTCCTCTACCTGCATAAGGCCGAGGCGCTGTCGCGCGACGGCGACCACCGGAATGCCGGGACGGCGCTCAACCGTGCCGTGTCCCTCTGGGAGCGCCACGCGGCGGAGGAAAACCCGGACTGGCTCAACTGGTTCGGCGAGGCACAGCTGAAGTCGACCGAGGGCAAGGTCCTGTTGCGGTCCGGGCAGGTGGAGCGTGCGACGAGTTCTCTGCAGACCTCCGTGGAGAGCGCGGCTCCTCGGGACAAGGCCGTACGGTCAAGCCGCCTGGCTGAGGCGCGGCTCGCCGGTGGTGACCTGGAGGGGGCGCTGGACGCCGCAAACTACGGCGCCGGGCTCCTGGAGGACAGTGTCAGCTCCGTACGGGCTCTGGACCGCATGAAGGAGTTCTCCGAGCAACTCGAAGCACACAAGGCCGTCCCCTCAGTCCGTGAGTTCCGTGAGCGTCTTCAGGCACTGCCCGTCGCAGCTTGAAGGGCATCGTCTTGGACGGCAGGGATGGCCCGCCCCGTCGGGAGCAGGCGGACAAAATGCCAGGATGGGCGGCATGACGACGATCGACGGTGAGGTCGCGCCCGGGTTCGAGCAGGTGCGCGAGGCATTCGTGGCGAACTTCGCCCGGCACGGGGACATCGGCGCGGCGGTATGCGTGTACCGGTACGGCAAGCCTGTGGTGGATCTGTGGGCTGGCATCGCCGATCCGGAAACCGGTCGACCGTGGACGCGGGACACGCTGCAACTGGTCTACTCGGCGACCAAGGGGGCGACCGCGACCGCGGCGCATATCCTCGCCCAGCGTGGCGTGCTGGACCTGGACGCGCCGGTGGCGAAGTACTGGCCTGAGTTCGCTGCTAACGGCAAGGCGGACATCCCGGTGCGCTGGCTGTTGTCCCACCAGGCGGGCTTGGTCGCCCTGGATCAACCGGTCCCGTTGAACGAGGCGTTGGCCTGGCATCCGATGGCGGCCGCACTGGCCGCCCAGCGCCCCCTGTGGACTCCGGGCACGGCGCACGGATATCACGGCCGGACCTGGGGCTGGCTGGTCGGCGAGGTGATCCGCCGAGTGTCCGGCCGCACGCCGGGCCGCTTCTTCGCCGACGAGATCGCCGCCCCCCTCGGGCTGGACTTCTTCATCGGATTGCCGACGGGTGAACGCGACCGCGTCAGCCGCATGGTGTACCAACGGCCGGACGTAGACCTCACCACCGTGCCCGCCGAGTCGATTCCCGAGGAACTCCGCGAACTGGTCGCCGCCTGGCGCGACCCGAACTCATTCAGCAACAGGGCCTACGCGGTCACCGACCCCGCCGAGATCGACTTCAGCTCGCCCGAGGTGCAGGCCGCCGAACTCCCGGCATCCAACGGCGTCGGCACTGCTCGCGGACTGGCACGCATGTACGCCGCGGTGATCGGCGAGGTGGGCGGCGTGCGCCTGTTCACCCCAGAAACCCTGGCGTCGGCGACCGAGGAGCAGGCCTGCGGGAAGGACCAGGTGATGGTGGTCCCGAGCCGGTTCAGCGCCGGATACATGCTGCCCACCGAGGACAACCCCATGACTGGACCGAACGCCTTCGGCCACACCGGTCGAGGCGGCTCGCTCGGCTTCGCTGATCCGGAGCACGGCGTTGCCTTCGGCTACGTCATGAACCACATCATCGCGGGCTCCGATGACAGGCGTGCGGCCTCACTGGTAGACGCGGTGCGAAGGTTGCTGGCGTAGAAGGCCGCTTCAGTCGGCTCCAGCCTCCGCGCGGGCCTTGCGCAGCTTCTCGGGGGCATCGGGTGAGACGAAGGAACCCATGCCCACCTCCGTATAGACGAGCCCTTCCTTCTTCAGGCCCACGTTCACCTTCCCGGCCGTGGCCGTAGCGACGCCGAACTCCTCTACGAGCTGCTGCACCGAAGGGACGCGTCCCCCAGGGGCGTAGGTGCCGTCCTCGATGCGGCGGCGGATGACGGCGGCCACTTGCCGCCAACGGGGAATGTCGGGCTTGAACTCCATCACCCTTCCATAGTCGGTCTAGTACACCTCACTTATCGATCTATAGTTCCCCTAGGTTCCTATAGGTCTCTAGCGCTACGCTGGCCACAAGAAACCCCGGCGGCGATCGCACTCGCCCCGGGGCACGGCACCAGCTGAAGAGGAGCTGACGCATGTCCGACCTTATCCCTCCCCTGCTGCCATGGGTGGCCGTTCACCTGGCCGCTATGGGAATCCTGCTCTCCCTCCTGCGCCTGGTACGGCCCGCACTGCCCGGCCCATCCACTCCGCACCTCATCCGCATCCCCGTCGGCACACCCCCGCCA
>NZ_VJZE01000178.1 GCF_009377205.1 Streptomyces phyllanthi | reverse complement strand
GCCCCGAACCCCACCGGCCGAACCCAGCGGAGCCCTACGGCGCAAGAATCCGCGGTGACAGCGCTCCGCACGGCAGCAGATCGACCTCCGCACCCGCGTCCCGCAGATCGGTCAGCACGAGTTCGTCGTACATCAGCAGCCCCGTCGTCTCGGGCCAGACGACCGCCCACAGCCACAGCCCCCGGGCCTCCCCGGCGAAGACGGCACGGTCGTCGGGGGTGCCGGAGAGATGCCAGAGCGGGGTCGGGCGGCCGGCGGCCAGAACCTTGGCCTGGGGCGGCTTCTCGACACTCATGTACGGGCCGGGATCGGGTCCGTCGACGCCCGCGTACCGCGAACCGAGCCCGACACCGAGTTCCTCGGCGATGAGCAGCAGCTCGCCCACACCGCCGAGCGGACCCGGACCGGAGCAGGCCACCATGGTCGCGCGACCGCCGCTGCGCTCGTCCCCCGCGAAGGCCGCACCGGTGAACAGCCAGCCGACCGGCAGCGGCCACGGCATCCACACCGGCACCCGGGCTCGGTGCACCACGACACTGAGCGCCTCGACGCTGGGCGGGATCACGGGTTGCAGCGGATACACGGTTCCGTGCACATCGCACTGCCAGGAGTCGGAAAAGAGGCCGGGAGCCCTGACCCGGCCACCGCACTTCGGGCAACTGGGTTCGCCCCTCATAGGGCTCAACGGTCCTCCCCGTCGTTCCCCGCGTCAAGGACGATCACCCGTCCGGAGGGACTCGTCCGCCGGGAGAATTTAGATGTAACTTGCATTAATTAGGCTAGCTAACCTATCCTCTGCATGGAGCACCACTCGACTCGGCGAGGGAGGAACAGGAATGAGCAGGAGTTCGGGAGGCCCGGCAGGCGTGGGCGGCACGAGCGCCCCGAACGGCACCGGCGGGATCCTGCGCCAACCCAAGGCCGTCTGGGCGACCGCCGGGGCGTCCGTCGTCGCCTTCATGGGCATCGGGCTCGTCGACCCGATCCTGCCGTCCATCGCCACGGGCCTGGACGCCACGCCCAGCCAGGTCTCGCTGCTCTTCACCTCGTACTTCCTGATCACGGCCGTGGCGATGCTCGTGACCGGCTTCGTCTCCAGCCGTATCGGCGGCCGCAGGACCCTGCTGCTGGGCCTCGCGCTCGTCGTGGTCTTCGCCGGACTGTCCGGCACATCGGGTTCCGTCGGCGAACTGGTGGGCTTCCGCGCCGGATGGGGGCTCGGCAACGCGCTGTTCGTGTCCACGGCCCTCGCGGTCATCGTCGGCGCGGCGGCCGGCGGGAGCGCCGCCGCCGTCCTGCTGTACGAGTCGGCCCTGGGACTCGGCATGGCGTGCGGGCCACTGCTGGGCGCGGTGCTCGGTGACGCGAGCTGGCGGTACCCGTTCTTCGGCACCGCGCTGCTGATGGCGGCCGGTTTCCTGTGCGTGACGGCGTTCCTGAACGAGCAGCCGAGGCCGGCCCGCAGGACCGGACTGCTCGACCCCGTCCGGGCACTCGGCCACGGAGGACTGGCCTCGGCGGCCGTCTCCGCGTTCTTCTACAACTTCACGTTCTTCACCGTGCTGGCCTTCACCCCGTTCGTGCTGGACCTGAGCCCGTACCGGTCCGGCGCGGTGTTCTTCTGCTGGGGCGTGCTGCTCGCGGTGTTCTCGGTGATCGTGGCACCGCGGCTGCAGAAGCGGTTCGGTTCGCTGAAGGTGCTCGGCGGTTCACTGGTGCTGCTCGCGGCCGACGTGCTCCTCCTCGGGTACGGCGACCACGGCACCGCCGTCGCGTGCACGGTCCTGTCCGGCGCCTTCATCGGCGTGAACAACACCGTCTACACGGAGCTGGCCCTGGGCGTATCGGACGCGCCACGGCCGGTGGCGAGCGCCGGGTACAACTTCGTCCGGTGGTTCGCGGCGGCCGCCGCGCCATACCTCGCGCCGAAGGTCGAGGAGTGGACCGACATCCACATGCCCTTCGTGGTCGCCGCGGTGACGGCGGTGGCGGGTGCCGCCGTCATCCTCGTACGGCGGAACGCGCTCACACTCCCCCAAGCTCTCGACTCCGCTCGAGCAGGGGGGACCCCCACCACCGGAGAGCCTCAGCCGCGCCACCCGTCAAAGGACGGAGCGACCGTCTTCGCCAACTGACCGCACGCGGCCGATCGACTCCCAGAGGGGCCGTTTTCGGCCACCTGCCCGGTCAGTCCAGGGACACCGACACACGTGACGGATCGCGAAGGTCCGTCCCGTGCGTGAGCCAGCGCTCCTGGAGGGCCTGAGCGCCGTGAACCCGCTTCCAGGCGGCCTCGTTCGGGGTCATCGGAAGAAGCGGCAGGAAGCGGACGGGGTCGGCCGGAGGGTCCAGTTCCAGGTCCTCGACGAGACCGCCGGACTCAGCCACCAGGACGGAGGTGAAGGGCGCCCCGGGCCACAGGGGTTCACCCACGTCGAGCGAGGCACCCGGGGCCACCACGACACCCTCGACCTGCGGGGAAGCGGCGAGCACGGCGAGCGGGCGGAGCACCTTGCCGGTGTCGGCGCCACCGCCGCGCCGTACGGTGAGGACCAGTTCGGCACGTGGCCCCTTGACCGGGTCGGCGAGCACCTCGGTGGGGTCGGCCATGGGCCGGGCCGACATGCCGAGGGTGGCGTAGCGGACGATGTCCTCCTCGGTGAAACGGAGCACCTCGATGCGATCCGTGCCCAGGAAGGTGACCGCGGCGCGCGCGTCCGGTTCGCCCAGTGCTGTACGCAAACGGGCCTCCACCAAAGGAAGAACATCAGCCATGCGCCGAGCATAGAACTCGTCGGCAATGGGCAAAGCGGCGCCTTGACACTGACGGCGGCTGATACTCTGAAGCGCCGGTCGGGGCAGCACGCCGAAGCGTCGTTCTGGGGCCCCGACGCACTGAGACTCCCCTACGGGGACCGGGGACCCTGCCGGGGCCCGGGGATTGAATCGTCCCTCACGGGGGACCGGCCGGAGGAGGTGGGGCTGCAATGGACCGAAGTCGACCGTGCAGTACCACCCGCTCTTCCGGTCACTGAATTCCGTAGCTCCAGAGCTTCAGCCGTAGTTGCCGCTCTGTCGGCTGTCGTCTCTCGCACCCGCTTCACTTCGGCTGTCGCCGTCGCCTCGCGGGTGCACGGCGGAAGAGCACTTCGTTCCACCTGATCCGACCGATCCACCGGGTCTCGCGGATTCGGCTCGAAACCCACACCGAGCCCCATCCCGTCGATCCATCCGATCCGTCCGATCTGTCTTGATCTGAATCAAGCGAAGCCAGCCACCGCGACGGTGCGGTGCTCCCCGCTTTGTGGACGTGCCAAACATCCGCAGTCTGGACGTCCCCATTCCGGGCAGTTCCAACCGCCGCCGGAGGCCTTTCGTCACGAAGGAGCCTGCCATGTCGATGATCCGAGACCTGCGTGCCGCGGTCCGCCCCCGTCCGTCGCTCCACAAGGGCGGCACGGCGTACGAGCACACGCGCGCCGCCGAGACCAACACGGCCGTCGTGGACTGCGCCGTCTACCGGAACGGCGAACGCCTCACGGCAGGCCGGAACCTGACGTCGCATGAGGCGATCCGTCAGGTGCGCCGGGACGGCGGGTTCGTGTGGATCGGGCTGCACGAGCCGTCCGAGGCCGAGTTCTCGGACATCGCGGCCGAGTTCGGTCTGCACCCGCTGGCCGTGGAGGACGCGGTGCACGCGCACCAGCGGCCGAAGCTGGAGCGGTACGACGACACGCTGTTCACGGTCTTCAAGACCATCCACTACGTGGAGCACGACGAGCTGACCGCCTCCAGCGAGGTCGTCGAGACCGGCGAGGTCATGTGCTTCACCGGGCGGGACTTCTTCATCACCGTGCGGCACGGCGGCAAGGGTTCGCTGCGGGCGCTGCGGCACCGGCTGCAGGAGGACCCCGAGCTGCTCGCCAAGGGGCCGTCGGCGGTGCTCCACGCCATCGCGGACCACGTCGTGGACGGGTACATCGCGGTCGCCGAGGCCATGCAGGACGACATCGACGAGGTGGAGACGGAGGTCTTCTCCCCGGGCCGCAAGGGCGGGCCGCGCGGTACCGACGCGGGCCGGATCTACCAGCTCAAGCGCGAGGTGCTGGAGTTCAAGCGCGCGGTGTCGCCCCTGGTGCGGCCGATGCAGCTGCTGAGCGAGCGCCCGATGCGGCTGATCGACCCGGACATCCAGAAGTACTTCCGGGACGTGGCCGACCACCTCACCCAGGTCCAGGAGCAGGTCCTCGGCTTCGACGAACTGCTCAACTCGATCCTCCAGGCCAACCTGGCGCAGGCCTCGGTGGCGCAGAACGAGGACATGCGGAAGATCACGTCATGGGCGGCGATCATCGCCGTACCGACGATGGTGTGCGGGGTGTACGGCATGAACTTCGACTACATGCCGGAGCTGCGCTGGAAGTTCGGGTACCCGCTGGTGCTGACCGTCACCGTGGCCATCTGCTTCGGCATCCACCGCTCGCTGAAGCGCAACGGCTGGCTGTGACCCGGGCTCGCCAGGGCCCGTCCGGCGGATCATGGCCGGACAGGCCCTAGTCTTGCCGTATGACCGCGACCGGCAACGACACGCTGCTCGACCGGGCCCTCGTCGAGGAGGCCACCAAGAAGTCCGGCCTCATCTGGGTCCAGGGCACCGGCGCGCCGCCCCGCGCCCTCTGGCACGTCTGGTACGAGGGGGCGGCGTGCGTGGTCGGCGGCGGGCCCGGTGAGCAGCCGCTGCCGGGACTGGTGGACGGCGGCGAGGCGGTCGTGACGGTCCGCAGCAAGGACAAGGGCGGGCGTGTCGTCACCTGGACGGCGAAGGTCGCCGAGCTCACCGCGGGCTCCCCCGCCTGGGATGCCACGGTCGCCGAGCTGAAGGGCAAGCGGCTGAACGCCCCCGACGGCGAGGCGATGCCGGAGCGCTGGTCCCGCGAGTGCCGGGTACTGCGTCTGGAGCCGACAGGGGCCACGGCACCGCTCCCCGACTCCTCACTGGCCGCGGCTCCCGTGCCGACCCCGGCCACGACCCGCGGACCCATCCCGGCGGGCCTCCCACGCCTCCTGCGGAAGCGCAAGCGCCGGTAGCCCAGTAGCCCTCCGGAGGCTACGACGACGGCAGCTGCTTGCCGTAGTCCACGACTTCCTTCTCCGTCGGTTCCTTGAGAGGGAACGGACTGCCCCAGTCGGACAGGCGGATGGTGCCCGCGTCGCCGGCGCGGACGAGACGGAGGGGGTAGGGAGTGCCCTCGAGCGAGACGTCGAGGGTGCCGCCGGAGCCCTCGTCGCCGGTGATCCGGACGGTGCGGACACCGGACTGCTCGTGGCGGCCGTCCGTCGACAGTTCGCCGTGCAGCGTCAACAGGCCGTCCAGCAGAACGTCCTTGTCCGTGAAGCCGCTGAAGCGCTGGTACGCCGGGTCGCCCGTCGGCACCTTCACGAACATCCCGTCCAGCTTGTCCGCGGCGGCCGCGTCCGACTTGCCGTCGCCCTTCTCGCCGTCCTCGTGCTTCCAGAACGCCGCGTCGGCCTTCAGGAACAGGTGCTCCCCGACCCGCAGCAGCCGGAACGTCGAGCCCTTGGTGGTCACCGAGCCCGTACCGCCGCCGTCGGCCAGACGCATGTCCAGCCGGTACGTACGGCCGTTGCTCACCACCGTCCCGGACAGCCGGACCGTGTCCGCCGACTTCGCCGCCGACTTCGTACGGCTCTGGATCTTCGCGGCCGGCAGCTTCCCGACCCCGTTCGTGCCCGCGTCGGGGTCCTCTCCGCACCCCGTCAACCCGGTCCCGGCCGCCACCAGCACACAGACCGCACTCATCATCGCGGCCCTTCGGGGACGGGGAATCACAGTCACAGGTGGGACACCTCTCGTACGGGGGTACTCAACCGCGTACCGCAGCGTACCGGGGTTCGACGCGCCCCTCGGAGGCAGACCGTCCGCACCGCCCACCAGGGCGTATCCGACCGGGACGGGCTAGCCTGAAGCCCAACTTGGCGGACATTGGCATACGAAAAGGAGGCGGAACACATGGCGGCCGGCGTGCCCCGGATCTTCGTCTCCCATCTCTCCGGCATCGCCGTATTCGACCCGGCCGGAGACCAGGTGGGCCGCGTACGCGACCTCGTCGCCATGCTCCGCGTCGGCCGGAAACCCCCGCGGTTGCTGGGGCTGGTCGTGGAGTTGGCGACCCGGCGCCGTATCTTCCTGCCCATGACCCGCGTCACCGGCATCGAGTCCGGACAGGTCATCACCACCGGCGTGCTCAACGTCCGGCGCTTCGAGCAGCGGCCCACCGAGCGGCTCGTCCTCGGTGAACTCCTCGACCGGCGCGTACAGCTCGTGGAGACCGGGGAGGAGGTGACGGTCCTCGATGTCTCCGTACAGCAGCTGCCCGCCCGCCGCGAATGGGAGATCGACCGGGTGTTCGTACGGAAGGGCAGGGGCGGGGCCTTCCGGCGCAAGGAGAACGGGCGCGTGGCGCTTCCCTGGAAGGGCGGCGGCGGGAAACGGGCCGGCGAGACCCTGACCGTGGAGTGGTCGGCCGTCACCGGGTTCTCGCTGGAGGAGCACGGGCAGGGCGCCGAGAGCCTGCTGGCCACCTTCGAACAGCTCCGGCCCGCCGACCTCGCCAACGTGCTGCACCACCTGTCCTCCAAGCGCCGGACCGAGGTCGCCTCCGCCCTCGACGACGACCGGCTCGCCGACGTCCTCGAGGAGCTGCCCGAGGACGACCAGATCGAGATCCTCGGCAAGCTCAAGGAGGAGCGGGCCGCGGACGTCCTGGAGGCGATGGACCCGGACGACGCCGCCGACCTGCTCGCCGAGCTCCCGGAGGAGGACAAGGAACGGCTGCTGACGCTGATGCAGCCGGACGAGGCCGCCGACGTGCGCCGGCTCATGGCGTACGAGGAGAAGACCGCGGGCGGCCTGATGACCACCGAGCCCATCGTGCTGCGGCCCGACGCGACCGTGGCCGACGCGCTCGCCCGCGTCCGCAACCGCGACCTGTCCCCCGCTCTCGCCGCACAGGTATATGTGTGCCGTCCGCCGGACGAGACGCCCACCGGCAAGTACCTGGGCACCGTCCACTTCCAGCGGCTGCTGCGCGACCCTCCCTACACCCTGGTCGGCTCGATCCTCGACGACGACCTCCAGCCCCTCGCCCCGGAGGCCCCGCTGCCCGTCGTGGCCGGGTTCTTCGCGACGTACGACATGGTCGCGGCACCCGTCGTCGACGAGAGCGGCTCGCTGCTGGGCGCGGTCACGGTGGACGACGTCCTGGACCACATGCTGCCCGAGGACTGGCGGGAGACGGAGTTCCACCTCGACGAGGGGGCGGGCAAGGAGGCGAGCACGCATGGTGCCTGAGCGCGAGGGCCGGGCCGATAACCGGCGTGCCCTCTCCGGTGGCCGTGAGCGCGTGCCCGTCGGTGCCACGGCCACCGCGCGTCCCCGCATCCGCCTGGACCAGCCCCGGCCGCGCCGCCGCCGGTTCCTCCCGGAGTGGGATCCGGAGGCCTTCGGGAAGCTGTCCGAGCGCATCGCGCGGTTCATCGGCACGGGACGGTTCCTCGTCTGGATGACGGTCGTCGTCGTGCTGTGGGTGCTGTGGAACATCTTCGCGCCCCGCGGCCTGCGCTTCGACGAGTACCCGTTCATCTTCCTGACCCTGATGCTGTCGCTCCAGGCCTCGTACGCAGCCCCGCTGATCCTCCTCGCGCAGAACCGCCAGGCCGACCGCGACCGGGTCAATCTCAAGCAGGACCGCCAGCAGAACGAGCGGTCGATCGCGGACACCGAGTATCTGACGCGGGAGGTCGCCGCCCTGCGGATCGGTCTCGGCGAGGTCGCCACGCGGGACTGGATCCGATCCGAGCTCCAGGATCTCCTGAGAGAGATCGAGGAGCTCCGGACCTCCACCGTGAAAGAAGATGATTCCCGGCGGCCGTTCTGAGCGCCGTACCATCGTCCTTGTGACTCCGCCCTTCCCGGAGGGAGCGGCTTCTCACTTGAACGCGTCCGCGTCCTCATGACGGACAAGCCCTGCCCGGTGCCTCACGGCACAGGCGGGAGACTAGTAGTGAAGGAAGGCCGATGGCTGCCGATAGGCCTGGTTCCCCCCTTACGAGTGACGCAGTGCACGCTGCGCTCGCGACGGTGAACGACCCCGAGATCAACCGCCCCATCACCGAGCTCGGGATGGTCAAATCGGTGGAGATCGGCGCGGACGGAGCGGTCGCGGTCACCGTGTACCTGACGGTCTCCGGCTGCCCGATGCGCGAGACGATCACGCAGCGCGTGACGGACGCCGTCTCCCGGGTGGAGGGCGTCACAGGCGTCGACGTCACGCTGGACGTCATGAGCGACGAGCAGCGCCGCGAGCTGGCGTCCGCACTGCGCGGCGGCCAGGCCGAGCGCGAGGTCCCGTTCGCCAAGCCGGGCTCGCTGACCCGCGTCTACGCGGTGGCCTCCGGCAAGGGCGGCGTCGGCAAGTCCTCCGTGACCGTGAACCTGGCGGCGGCGATGGCGGCCGACGGGCTGAAGGTCGGTGTCGTGGACGCCGACATCTACGGCCACTCGGTGCCGCGCATGCTGGGTGCCGACGGGCGTCCCACCCAGGTCGAGAACATGATCATGCCGCCGTCCGCGAACGGTGTGAAGGTCATCTCGATCGGCATGTTCACCCCGGGCAACACGCCGGTCGTCTGGCGCGGCCCGATGCTCCACCGCGCGCTCCAGCAGTTCCTGGCGGACGTGTACTGGGGCGACCTCGACGTCCTGCTGCTGGACCTGCCGCCCGGCACGGGTGACATCGCCATCTCGGTCGCCCAGCTGGTCCCGAACGCCGAGATCCTGGTCGTGACGACCCCTCAGCAGGCGGCGGCGGAGGTCGCCGAGCGCGCCGGGTCCATCGCCGTCCAGACCCACCAGAAGATCGTCGGCGTGGTCGAGAACATGTCCGGTCTGCCCTGCCCGCACTGCGGCGAGATGGTCGACGTCTTCGGCACGGGCGGCGGCCAGGTGGTGGCCGACGGTCTCACCCGTACGACGGGTGCGACGGTACCCGTACTCGGCAACATCCCCATCGACGTCCGCCTCCGCGAGGGCGGCGACGAGGGCAAGCCGGTCGTCCTGACCGACCCCGACTCCCCGGCGGGCGCGGCCCTGCGGGCCATCGCGGGCAAGCTGGGAGGCCGTCAGAGGGGCCTGTCGGGCATGACGCTCGGCCTGACGCCGAAGAACAAGTTCTAGGGCGCGGACGAGGCTGTTCCAGGGCTCGTACGTGGCTCTGGGGGCGCGCCTGAAACCTGGGCGCGCCCTGAAGGGGCGCGGGGAACCGCGCGACCAGCCACCGACGACCCGCAGCCGACCCGGGTCCGACGCCCCGGCGGCGAACCGACCTCCTGCCGCCTCAGGGCGAGGGGGCACCGTCGCACAACGGCACCCCCTTCCGGCTCAGCCCGCCGGGTGGGCGTACGCGCCGATGTCCTTGATCTTGGCGAAGCCCAGCCCGTAAGCGCTCATCCCCCTGCCGTACGCGCCCACATGGACGCCCTCGGAGGTGGAGCCCGCGAGGACCCAGCCGAACTCGGACTCGCGGTAGTGGAAGGGTGTGGGGACCCCGTCCACGGGGAGGGAGAGCGTGGACCAGGCGGGACCGGTCAGGTCGTCCGCGAGAACCCACGCCGTCTCGGTCTGCTGGTCCAGCCAGTCGTCCCGCAGGCTGTGGTCCATATGGCCGGGCCAGGTGAAGGACAGCAGCCCCACTCCGGCCAGCCAGGCCGCGGAGGAGACCGAGGTGGCCTCCATGAATCCGGTGCCGTCCGGGCTGCGCCGTACGGGGTTCTCGGCGACGGTGACCACGACGGCGAAGCGCTCCTTGGCGTCGTCGCCGGAGCCCTCGTTCTTTATCGAGGGCTCGTCACCGTGCCCGATCGAACCGTGCTCGACGGTTCCGTCGGCCGCCGTACCGACCTGCATCAGCCGACGCGGACCCGTGAAGGCCTCGTCGAGGCCGTACCACGGGAAGGGCGCCAGCAGGTAGCCGTCAACCGTACGCCGGGCGGAGTGGACCGGTGGTCCGTCCTCCGCGGCCGGCGCCTGCGCGCCTACCCGACTCGTCGTCTCCATGTGCCCGGACGCCTCCTCGCTCTCGGCGGACCGGAGCGGCCCGCCCCCCTCGGGCGTCCTCGCTCACACGCGTACGGTCCGCACAACAACAGGGCAGCATAGCCACAGCGCTCCGAGCAGCAGCGAAACCGCCGGGGCGCCGGGCTGCGTTCGAGTGGGGTTCCGGCCGTACGCAGGAGCGTTCGGGGTATGAGTCGTGTCACACGCGGGGTGTGAGGGGAGGCGGCGAGCGCCGAGGGCGTGCGCCGGGGACACACCTGCGTACGGCTGTGAGAGGCACCCGGCGACGGGGGCGTACGGTGACGGGACCGTACGGCTCAGGTGGCGTCCGCGTCGAAGGGCGGGCGGTCGTCGGCCTCGGGCTTCTTGGTCATGTCGATGGAGCCGCCGCCGGACGATCCCGATCCGGAGGCCCCGGAGGAAGAACCGGAGGAGGACTCGGACTCACGACCGTGCACCGCGTCCGCGACCTCGGCCATCTCCTTCTTCAGGTCGAAGCCGTTGCGGATCTCCTTCAGGCCCAGGTCGTCGTTGTCCAGCTGCTTGCGCATGAACGTCTTGGGGTTCAGGTCCTCGAACTCGAAGTCCTTGAACTCGGGGCCGAGCTCCTGGCGGATGTCCTGCTTGGCGCTCTCGGAGAACTCGCGGATCTTGCGGATGGTGCGGGTGACGTCCTGGATCACCTTCGGGAGCTTCTCCGGCCCGAAGACGAGCACGGCGAGAACGACGAGCGTCACCAGCTCGAGCGCTCCTATGTCATTGAACACCTGAAGCTCCTTGCGAGGTCCTGGGCCCTGTCCGTCGGCCCTCGGTCTTCCGTGGCGTCTTCGGTGGTCCGGGCCGGGTCCACGGTACCCGGCACTCCTGTCCGTCCGGTACCGTCAGCGCGCTCCTGGATGCGTACAGACGGCCGGTTTTCCACAAACTTGGCCGATCAGAGCGGGTCAGGGGCACGTGCTGTGAGGTTGCTGTAAATCGTGCCGGCCGCTTCCGACCGTCTCTCCGGGGCCGCCCGGACCGTACCTCAGTCACCGCCCGAGGAGCCGAGCGTCAGGGTGGCCTTCCTCTCCCGGCCGTCGCGCCGGAGCGTGAGTTCCAGCCGGTCGCCGGGCCGGTGGGCGCGGATCTTGACGATGAGTTCCTCGCCGGAGTGGACGCGCTGCCCGTCGACCGCGGTGATGACGTCGCCCGCCTTGATGCCCGCCCTGGCCGCGGGGCCGCCGGGATTGACCGGGGACCCGCCGTCGTTGCCCTCGGCGCCGACCCGGGCGCCGTCCCCGGAGTAGTCCATGTCGAGCGTCACGCCGATGACGGGGTGGGTCGCCTTCCCCGTGTTGATCAGCTCCTCGGCGACGCGCTTGCCCTGGTTGATGGGGATGGCGAAGCCGAGCCCGATCGAACCGGCCTGCCCGCTCTCCGGGGCGGAGCCGTCACCGGCGGAGCGGATGGCGCTGTTGATACCGATGACCCGGGCGTTGGCGTCGACGAGGGGGCCGCCCGAGTTGCCCGGGTTGATCGGGGCGTCGGTCTGGAGAGCGTCCACGTACGAGACGTCGCTTCCGTCGCCCTCCTCGCCGCCCGCGGTGATGGGCCGCTCCTTGGCGCTGATGATGCCCGAGGTGACGGTGTTGGCGAGGTCGAAGGGCGCGCCGATGGCGACGACGGGGTCGCCCACCCGCACATCGTCGGAGTTGCCGAGGGGCAGGGGCTTGAGGCCGCTGACACCGGACACCTTGACGACGGCGAGGTCATAGCCGCTGTCCCGGCCGACGACGGTGGCCTTGGCCGTCTCGCCGCCGCTGAAGGTCACGGATATCTCCCCGTCGTCGCCCGCGGGCTCCACGACGTGGTTGTTGGTGAGGATGTGGCCCCGCTTGTCGAGCACGAACCCGGTGCCGGTGCCCTGCGCGTCCGTGCCGCTCACATGCAGGGTGACCACGCCGGGCAGCGCGCTGGCGGCGATCCCGGCGACACTGTCGGGCGCGCGGCCCCCGGCGCCCTCCGCGGTCTGGGGCAGCTCGACCTGCCCGATGCCGCCATTCCGCTCCAGGTACGCGCCGACGGCTCCGCCGACCCCGCCGGACACGAGCGCGAGCAGAACGGCACCCAGGGCCAGGGCCTTGCGGGACCGCCTGCGCCGCTGGTCCGTGCTGAGGACCGCGGCCCCGTTCTGCTGGAGGGGGCCCTGGGCGGCCGCCCAGGGGTCGTAGTTCTGCCAGGGGTCCCGGGGCGGAGGCCCGGTGTGGACGACGCCCGGCGGCGGGCTCCCGGCGGCGTAGGGCGCGCCGGGAGCGTGGGGCAGCTGTGGGTTCTGTGCGACTGCCGCAGGGGCGGGCGTCCCGGGTGCCGGGGCAGGTACGGCGTTCGCGACGGCATGCGGCGGCACGGGTGCGCCATGGGGCACGCCGCCGGTGGGAACGGGGGCGCCCGGCGCCGGGACCTGGCCCGCGGTGGGCACACCGTGCGGCGGGGGCATCGCCGGAACGGCCGTACCGTGTGCGGGAGTCGCCCCCGGATGCTGAACCGGCGGCGCGGGCGCCCAAGGGCCGGGCTCACCGTAGGGCGGGGTGCTGTAGGGGTCGGGATCGTGCAGGGGCTTGGGCCGTTCGGTGACGGGGCCCGCGGGGGCACCCGCGAGGGCGTTCGTCCCGCCGCTCACGGGGACGCCGTCAGCGGGCACGGGAGCCACGGGTACGGGAGCCGCGGGCGCGTGATCCGCGGGTACAGGAGTCGCGGGCACGTCGGTGTGGGCGCCGTGGTCCGCTGACGCGGGATTCGGGGAACCGCTCGCTGACGCGCCGTCACCGTCGTCGGCCGGTACGGCACCCACGGCCTCGGCGCTCACCCCGGCACCCGTACTCGTCCCCGCACCCCTGCTCCCCGCGCTCGGTGATCCGGGCTCGCCCGCGATCGTGGCGGCAGGGGCAGCGGCAGGGGCCGGCCGTTCCAGCTCGAAGTCGCCCTCGTCGGACATGCCGTACCGCTCCGCACCGGGCTCGGGACGCGCCGACGCCACACCGTCGTCGGCCGGGGAGCCCTGAGCCGGCATCTCGTCCGGACGCCTCAACTCGAAGTCACCGCCGTCGCCCTCATGGCCGCCACTGCCGCCCGGGTGAACGCCCTCCGGCGCGCCGGCGGCATCGGCAGCCTCCGGCGAAGTGCTCGCCGCGGATATGTGATCCGTCGTCGGACCGGCCCCCGTGCCCTGGGCTCGGGGGCGGCTCCACCACTTCGCCTTCGTGGGCTTCCCCTCGTTCATGCTCTCCCCACCTGGCCCGCGGCACGACTCGCCGGTCACCGCAGATCGTCGACTCCGCGTCCGGGGTCCTCCGGACGGACGCGGCCCACCCTGGATTCAACCAGGTTCACGTGCCGCCCCGCAGTGGGCCAGGGCCTGTCCGGCGGATCAGGGGACCGTGGGAGAGGTGGGTGTGGGGGACGACGTCGCGGCGGGGGCGGTCAGCAGGCCCGGAACGGTGAGCCCAGGTGTTGTCGGCCACGAGGCCGACAGGGACGGCGGGGTCACCGAGAGCGGACGTATGAGCGGGGACATCGCCGCGGCACCGGCCACCACCGGTGCGGTCAGCGGATGCGCGGACGCCTGGCTCTGGCCCGCCGGAGCGGGGACACCGGGCACCAGGGGCGCGGAGACCTCGACGGGCGCCAGAGGTGTGTCCTCCGTCGACCGCAGGCCGTGTCCGAGCAGCGGCGTGACGGATCCACGGCGGCGCGGCGAGTCGGGAGGGGTGGCGGCGCCCGACCCCGGTGCTCGCATCGGGGTCACATTGCTTCCGGAGCCCGAACCACCCCGTGTCTCCGCGGTGTCTCCGGGGACCCCGGTGGACATCCCGCCGAGGGCGATGGCGGCCAGCGACACCGCCCCGGCCGCCACGAAGGCGAACCGCAGTCCCCGTGAGGCCGACCGCTCGGTGTCGTGCCGGGTGATCTGGTGAATGCGGAAGCCGCGGTCGCCGGTGCTGCCCCGGCCGTCCACGGATTCGACGGTCTCGGCGGGTCCACGACCAGGCCCGTCGGCCCCGGAGAGTTCACCACCCTCTGCGGAGCCACGGTCGCCGAAGAGGCCACGTCCGCCGAGCGCGCCGCGGTCACCGAAGAACCCGCGCCCACCGGAGGGCCCCCGGTCGCCGAAGAAGCCCCGTCCGCCGGGCAGCCCCCGGCCGCCGAACAGGCCGCGCTCCTCCGACGGCGACAGCACCCCGGAGTGCGGTCCCGACGGGACGTAGCCGAAGGGCTCGCCTCTCACTCCGAAGACTCCGGAGCCTCCGGCCACCCGGGAGTCCCCGGGGAGTCCCGCCCTTCCACCCGTGCCCGGAAGTCTTCCGCCGAAGCCTCCCCCGCCCAAGGGCGAGCCACCGCCGTCGAGGTCACCTCCCGCGGGAAGCCCCTGAAGGCGGGCCAGGAAGCTCTCGGAGGGCGACGGGGGGGCCGCCTCCGCGAACACGCTCTTCAACTGGCGCTGGGCGTCCGCCTCCGCCTTGCACTTCGCGCAGGTGGCGAGGTGGGCCAGGACGCGCTCGCGCGAGTCATGACCGAGCTCTCCGTCCACCAGGGCGGAGAGTCGGTCCCCAAGATGCTGGTCGGCGACGCGGCGCTCGCCGGGGTTCGGCCGTGATCCACTCACGCGGTCGCGCCCCCTCCTCCCAGCGCGGGAACTCCGGCGACGGCGAAACCACGGCGCTGCTCGGCGCGGGCCTCCGGCGAACGGTGCGCGAGGGCCTTGCGCAGCTGGGAGCGGCCGCGGTGGATGCGGGAGCGGACGGTGCCGAGCTTGACGCCCAGGGTCGCGGCGATCTCCTCGTACGACAGGCCCTCGATGTCGCAGAGGACGACGGCCGCGCGGAACTCGGGCGCGAGGGTGTCGAGGGCCTGCTGGACGTCCGCGTCGAAGTGCGAGTCGTTGAAGACCTGCTGCGGGGACGGCTCGCGGCTGGGCAGCCGCTCGGCCGCGTCCTCGCCCAGGGCGTCGAAGCGGATGCGCTGCTTGCGGCGCACCATGTCCAGGAAGAGGTTCGTGGTGATGCGGTGCAGCCAGCCCTCGAAGGTGCCCGGCGTGTAGGTCGACAGGGAGCGGAAGACACGGACGAAGACCTCCTGGGTGAGGTCCTCGGCGTCGTGCTGGTTACCGGTCAGGCGGTACGCCAGTCGGTATACCCGGCCGCTGTGCGTGCTGACGATCTCCTCCCAGGTGGGCGGAGTCCACGCCTGAGCGTCCGCGTCGGTGGTGAAGGTCGCGGTCTGAGCGAAGTCAGCGGCGTGGCTGTGGTCAGCGGTGTCGTTCACGGATTTCGGCCTGCCCGCCGACCCGAGAAAGCGCCGCAGCACTCCTCCCCGGTCCACAGGCGCAGCCGCACCTCCCCTGTCGGCTCTGGTGGTGTCCAGTGGAGCCCCTACCATAGCCACCTCGCCCGTTAGCTCCGGATAAGCGGTTTTACGAAAATTTGATACACGCTGCCGCGGCACGTGCGGCCGTGCCGGCACCTGCTCGGTGTCCTGATCCATCCGTAGCCCCCCGTCGTCTCTCCCACCCCTCTAAACGACCGGTCCCATCTGCGGGTTCCCAGCACCAACGGATACAGTCACGCCCAGGCAACCACGGGGACAGGAGAGGGTCATTACCGGCAACCGGCAGACGAGCTGGGCGTTCGCCGACGCCTTTGTCGCCGAGGACGACGCGCTGCGCTGGGCCCGGGACCGGGCTCGCGACGCAGGGCTGCGCTCGGTGTCGCCCGGCACGGGCGCGGCGTTGGGGTTGCTGGCCGCCTCCGTGGACGCCAAGGCGGTGGCGGAGATCGGGACGGGGACCGGGGTCTCCGGGATCCATCTGCTGCGCGGTATGCGGCCCGACGGGGTACTGACCACCGTGGATCCGGAGCCGGAGCACCAGCAGTTCGCCCGCCAGGCCTTCCGCGCGTGCGGCTTCGCCAGCAACCGCGCCCGCTTCATCCCGGGCCGCGCCCTGGACGTCCTGCCCCGGCTCGCGGACGCCGGCTACGACCTCGTCTTCTGTGACGGCGATCGCCTCGAGTCCCTCGAGTACCTCGCTGAATCGTTGCGTCTTCTCCGCCCCGGCGGACTGGTGGTGTTCGAAGGCGTCTTCGCCAACGGCCGGACGGTGGACTCGGGCCCGCAGCCGACGGAGGTCATACGCATCCGGGAGCTGCTGCGCACGGTCCGCGAGAGCCCGGACCTGATGCCGTCGCTGCTCCCGGTGGGCGACGGGCTGCTGTGCGCGGTCAAGCGGTAGACCACATCCCCCGGCTCAAGCGGTAGAGGACACCCCCGGCTTTCCCGTCCGCCCGGGCCGGGCGGGGGCGGGCC
>NZ_VJZE01000177.1 GCF_009377205.1 Streptomyces phyllanthi | reverse complement strand
GCCGTAGGCCGGCTGGGTGGGCGGCGGCTGCTGGGTGGTGACTGCCGGAGGGTAGCCGTACCCGGGCTGTTGCGGCATCGCCGACGTGGGCTGCTCGGGCGGCAAGGGTGCCCTCTCCGGCGGCGTGGTGTCGTGGGTCAGGGCGGCCTCCGACTCGTCCACCGAGATGCCGAAGTGGGTCGCGAGACCCTGCAGACCGTTCGCGTAGCCCTCGCCGAGCGCGCGGAACTTCCAGCCGCCGCCGCGCCGGTACAGCTCACCGCAGATCAGCGACGTCTCCTCGCCGGTCTCCGGCTTGACGTCGAAGTACGCCAGCGGTTCGGAGTCGGGGACCGTGGCGTCGTACAGCAGGATGCGCAGCGACCGTACGCGGTCGAAGGGGACGTCGTCGGCGGAGGCGACCAGCAGAATCTGTCCGACAGCGGACTCGACGCCCGCCAGATCCGCCTGGATGGTGTCCGTGAGGCCCTCGGTGACGCGCTTCTTGCCGAGCCGCCAGACCTTGCCGGAGGGGTGACGGGGCTGGTTGTAGAAGACGAAGTCCTCGTCGGACCGTACGCGTCCGCCGGGGCCGAGGAGCAGCGCCGAGGCGTCGACATCCGGGACGCCCTGGCCGGGCGTCCAGCGCAGCACGGCACGCACCGCCGTGGCGTCCAGCGGAACGTTCGACCCCTTCAGCATCGCTTGCGTCATGCGGATCATCCTGCCCTCTCGGTCCTGCTCACGACAACGCGGGGGTCACGATCGCCCGGCGGGGACCGACGAGCGTTCGATACGTCCCAGTTACCAGAACTTCATCCCCGGCGGGAACCCACGACATGGATGTCTACGTACTATTACCGGCCACCATTTCACCAGGCCGACCAGCTGCCACGGGGGACTCCTATGCGTCATTTCGGGCACCTCGCCCCTGAGGAGCGTCAGCGTCTCTTCCACCGGGAGCCGCAGTTCTTCACCGCCGACTCCCCGGCCCGGGTGCTCGCGGCGGCCCTCGGGGCCACGCTCTACAGCCCCGCCACCCGGCCTCGGCTGGCCGACGACATCGTCAAGCAGGCCGGGCGCGGTGTCGTCTCGATGGTGCTCTGCCTGGAGGATTCGATCGACGACGCCGAGGTCACGGGCGCCGAGGAGAACCTGGTCCGGCAGTTCGGCGACCTCGCAGGGCTCCGGGGCGCCGAGCTGCCGCTGCTGTTCGTCCGGGTCCGTACGCCGGAGCAGATCCCGGACCTCGTACGGCGGCTCGGACCGGCCGTACGGCTGCTGTCCGGATTCGTACTGCCGAAGTTCACCGAGGAACGGGGCGTGGCGTTCCTGGAGGCGCTCACCGCGGCCGAGGCGGAGAGCGGGCGGCGGCTGTTCGCCATGCCCGTGCTGGAGTCCCCCGACCTGCTGTACCTGGAGACGCGGGTGGCATCGCTCCAGGGCATCTCCCGCACGGTCGACAAGTACCGCGAGCGCGTGCTCGCGCTGCGTCTCGGCGTCACCGACTTCTGCTCCTCGTACGCGCTGCGCCGGGCGCCCGACATGACCGCGTACGACGTGCAGATCGTCGCCTCGGTGATCGCCGACGTGGTGAACGTGCTGGGGCGGGCGGACGGCACCGGGTTCACGGTGACCGGGCCCGTCTGGGAGTACTTCCGGGTGCAGGAGCGCATGTTCAAGCCGCAGCTGCGGACCAGCCCCTTCCTCGAGGTGCGCGCCGGGGGCCTGCGCGAGACGCTGATCGAGCACGCGATGGACGGCCTGCTGCGGGAGATCTCCCTGGACAAGGCCAACGGCCTCCTCGGCAAGACCTGCATCCACCCCTCGCACGTCCTGCCCGTGCACGCGCTGTCGGTGGTCAGCCACGAGGAGTTCAGCGACGCACAGGACATCCTCCGGCCCGAGCGCGGCGGGGGAGGGGTGTTGCGGTCCGCCTACACGAACAAGATGAACGAGGTGAAGCCGCACCGGGCCTGGGCCGAGCGCGTCCTCCAGCGCGCGGAGGTGTTCGGCGTGGCCAACGAGGACATCGGTTTCGTGGAGCTGCTGGCGGCGGGACTGCCCGGCGACTGACGGGACCGACGCGTCCTGCGGGCACGGCTCACCGAAGCGGTGCCTTACTGACGACTTACCGACAAGGGATTGATGAACAGCAACGCCAACAACCCGGTCTGGTCCGGAAGCTGGGTCGCCGAGCGGCTCGGTGTCGAACTGGTCGGCGACGAACCGCTCCGGGACCTGCTGGGACTCGCGCTGCGGCGCAACCCCAAGCGGGCGCACCTGCTGGTGTCGAACGTGCTGGGCAAGCACGTGCCACAGGCGCCGTCGGTCGTGTACGGGCACGGGTTCGCCCTCGGCCGCCGGGTGCGCGAGCTGCTGGGTGACCAGGCGGGCGACGCCGTCGTGCTCGGGTACGCCGAGACGGCCACCGGGCTCGGCCACTCGGTCGCGGACGGCGTGGTGTTCGCGCCGTACCTGCACTCCACCCGGCGGCCCGTCGAGGGCGTCGCCCGGGCCGGCGGCTTCGAGGAGGCCCACTCCCACGCCACCTCGCACCTCCTGCTGCCGGAGGACCCGGAGCTGCTCGCGGGCGACGGGCCGCTGGTGCTGGTCGACGACGAGTTCTCCACCGGCAACACCGTCCTGAACACCATCCGTGAACTGCACGCCCGCTACCCGCGCGGACGGTACGTGATCGTGGCCCTGGTCGACATGCGCTCGGCCGCCGACCTCGGGCGCCTGGACGAGTTCGCCCGCGAGATCGGCGCCCGCGTCGACCTGGTGACGGCGGCCTCCGGGACCGTACGGCTGCCGGAGGGGGTGCTGGCGAAGGGGCAGGCGCTGGTCGCGGAGTACGAAAGCGCCGGGGCCGGGAAGCCCGGCCGGGCGGGTGCCGGCCATGACCGGGTCACCCGCGTCGAGCTCGGCTGGCCCCGCGGTGTCCCCGACGGCGGGCGGCACGGCTTCACACGCGAGCACCGCGCACGCCTGGAGAGCGCGCTGCCCGCCATGGCCGCCCGGCTCGCGGACGCGCTGCCCCGGGGCGTGCGGCGCGTGCTCGTGCTCGGCTTCGAGGAGCTGATGTACGCGCCGCTCCGGCTGGCCCGGGAGCTGCAGAAGGCGACCGAAGCCGAGGTGCGGTACTCCACCACGACCCGCTCACCCGTCCTCGCGGTCGACGACCCCGGTTACGCGATCCGCAGCCGTATCGTCTTCCCCGCTCATGACGACCCCGCCGACGGCCCCGGCGAGCGGTACGCCTACAACGTCGCGGGCGCCGGCTTCGACGCGATCGTGGCCGTGGTCGACTCGGTCGCCGACACCCTTGCGCTCCACGCCGCCGACGGACTGCTGGCGCGGCTGGCCGCGCACACGCCGAGCGTGCTGCTCGCGGTCGTCCCGTCGTACGTGCCGTCGTACGCGACCGAGCGCCATGGGCCGCCGACGGCCCGGCACCGCCGGACCACACCGCCGTGGCCGAGCGCCGTCGTGGCGGAAAGAGCGAACCGACCGTTCGGCGCGCCGGAAGAAGCGTCGGACACCACCGAAAGGTCCTCCATGCTGCCCGAGCCCCTCCGCGGCCCCGCCTTCTCCTCGTACGCGCCCGACGAGGTCGGCTGGCTGCTCCAGGACCTCTCGGACATCACACTGGAGGCGCCCACCGAGGAGCGCGAGGAGGCCATCCAGAGCGGAGGCGCGCACTACGCGGAGTCGCTGCCGGTGGAGTACCAGCCCAGTGAGCGGTACCAGGCCCTCTTCCACAGCGCGCTGGAGGAGTCGGCCGGGCGAATAGCCCAGGCCGTGGGTGTGGTCACGGAGACCGTGCTGGCCGAGCGGTCACCCCGGCCCGTACTCGTCTCGCTCGCCCGCGCGGGCACCCCCGTCGGCGTGCTGATGCGCCGCTGGGCGCGGCACCGGCACGGGCTCGACCTGGCGCACTACGCCGTGTCGATCGTGCGGGGGCGCGGTATCGACGCCAACGCGCTGCGGTGGCTCGCGGCCCATCACGACCCGGCCGATGTGGTGTTCGTCGACGGCTGGACCGGCAAGGGCGCCATCACCCGCGAACTGGCCGACGCCCTGCGGGAGTTCGAGGAGTCCGACGGCGTCACCGGCTTCGACCCGGAGATCGCGGTGCTCGCCGACCCCGGCTCGTGCGTGCGGACGTACGGCACCCGCGAGGACTTCCTCATCCCGTCCGCGTGTCTCAACTCGACGGTGTCCGGGCTGATTTCTCGTACGGTGCTGCGCGCGGACCTCGTCGGCCCGAACGACTACCACGGTGCGAAGTTCTACCGCGAACTCGCCGGCGCTGATGTGTCGAACGACTTCCTGGACGCGGTCTCGGCCCGCTTCACCGAGGTCGCGGACGCGGTGGACGCGCAGGCCAAGGAGCTGCTCTCCGCCGACCGCACCCCGACCTGGGAGGGCTGGGCGGCCGTCGAGCGGATCAGTGGGGAGTACGGCATCCACGACGTGAACCTGGTCAAGCCCGGCGTCGGCGAGACCACCCGGGTGCTGCTGCGCCGCGTACCGTGGAAGATCCTCGCGCGGGCCGGAGCGGGGGCCGATCTCGACCATGTGCGCCTGCTCGCCGAGCAGCGCGGGGTGCCGGTGCACGAGGTGGGCGAACTGCCGTACACCTGCGTCGGGTTGATCCACCCCAAATACACGAGGGGCGCCACCGGCGCCGACGGAAAGGCGGTGGCCCTCTGATGGCCGTCCTGGTGGCGAGCGATCTCGACCGTACGCTCATCTACTCCCCGACGGCACTGGCACTGACCATGCCGGACGCGCGGGCACCCCGGCTGCTGTGCGTCGAGGTGCACGAGAGCAGACCGCTGTCGTTCATGACCGAGACCGCGGCCGGGCTGCTCACCGATCTCGGGGACGCGGCGGTGTTCGTGCCGACGACGACCAGGACGCGCAAGCAGTACCAGCGCATCAACCTGCCGGGCCCGGCGCCCGAGTACGTGATCTGCGCCAACGGCGGACACATCCTGGTGGACGGGGTCACGGACCGGGACTGGCACGCCCGCGTGACGGCCCGGCTCGCGGACGAGTGCGCGCCCCTGGAGGAGATACGGGACCACATGGCGGCCACCGCCGACCCGGCCTGGGTGCGCAAGCACCGGGTGGCCGAGGACCTCTTCGCGTATCTCGTCGTCGAGCGGGAGCTCCTTCCCGAGGACTGGGTGAAGGAGCTGGCGGTCTGGGCCGAGAACCGAGGCTGGACGGTGTCGCTCCAGGGCCGCAAGATCTACGCCGTGCCCAAGCCGCTCACCAAGAGCGCGGCCCTGCGGGAGGTCGCCCGGCGCACCGGCGCCGAGCTCACGCTCGCGGCCGGTGACTCGCTGCTGGACGCCGATCTGCTGCTCGCGGCGGACCGTGGCTGGCGGCCGGGGCACGGGGAGCTGGCCGAGGCCGGGTGGGCGGCGCCCGCGGTCACCGCTCTTCCGGAGCGCGGGGTGCTGGCCGGGGAGCGGATCCTGCGGGAGTTCCTGAAGGAGTGCCGCGGCTGAGCGGGTCGGGTGAGGTCCGCTGCGGCTGGGCAGGGCCCTGCCGCCAGGGGCGCGGGGCCGCACCGGTCTGCGGCTCCGCCGAGAGCGGGGGAGCGGCCGGCCACGACGGTGCCGCGGACGACCGACGGCACGTCGCGGCACTTCCCGCGGAGCGCTCAGGTGCTCAGACGGCTGGTTCCCGGTCCTCGGAGGCCCTGGTCCCGGTCCCGGTCCGGCGCGCGCCTCGGCCCGGCCTGGTGAGCCGTACGACGGCGAAGGCCGCCACGGCGAGTGCGGCGGCGGCCAGGACCACCTTCGAGTAGGCGGAGACGAGGGTGGTCACCTCCGTCCAGTTGTCGCCGAGGAGATAGCCGGCGAGGACGAAGATCGTGTTCCAGATGGCGCTGCCGAGGGTGGTGAGCACGGTGAACACGGGCAGCGGCATGCGTTCGACGCCCGCGGGCACGGAGATGAGACTGCGGAAGATCGGGATCATCCGCCCGAAGAGGATCGCCTTGGTGCCGTGCTTGAGGAACCAGGCCTCCGTCTTCTCGATGTCCGCGACCTTGACTAGGGGAAGACGGGCGGCGACGGCGACGGTGCGGTCACGGCCCAGCAGCGCGCCGACCCCGTAGAGCGCGAGGGCGCCGACGACCGAGCCGGCGGTGGTCCACAGCAGGGCGGCGTACAGGTTCATCCGCCCGGTGCTCGACGCGAACCCGGCGAGCGGGAGGATGACCTCGCTGGGCAGCGGCGGGAACAGGTTCTCCAGCGCGATGGCCAGCCCGGCGCCCGGTGCGCCGAGCGTGTCCATGAGGCTGTTGATCCACTCGGGTGCGGGGCCTGCCCCGGCCGCCATGACTGTCATGGGGGCACGGTACGGAGGTGGACCTTAAGGGAACCTGAGACCGGTTCCGTCAGCCGCAGCAACCCCCGCCGCAGCAACCGCCACCGCCCCCTCCGCCCGCGCGGGGTGCCGGGGCCGGGGCCGACGCCGAGCCGCCCACCGCGACCGTCGACAGGAGCTTCACCGTGTCGGTGTGGCCGGCGGGGCAGTCCGCGGGGGCGGAGGACTCCGCCATGGGGCGGCTCAGTTCGAAGGTGTCGCCGCAGGTCCGGCAGCGGTACTCGTAGCGAGGCATGCGCACAGGTTAACGGGCGCGGCACGGGTCGGCGGCGTGATCCAGTTGGCCAATTCTGTCTGGTTCTTGATCGGAGCAGTTGTGAAGGTGGCTGATAATTTGTGAACGCCGCGTGGAGGTCGTAAGACCGGGGGAATCAGGGGGTTTCGCAGTCGCGTCTTCGGCGGCTGCGTCTGTCCGCGCGCGCGATTCCACATGCGAGGGGAGACGCAGCCGTGACCACTGCCCGGCATCGAACGGATGTCGCGCATCCCTTGGGCCGCCCGCACTTCGGAGCCCGTCGTGGCTAGCCCGGGGAACGACGGCCGCTCGGGCCGTCGCCGGGCCGCACCGAAGCAGCGCTGGTGGCAGCGCCGTACGACGGCCGATACGACAGCCGACATGACGGCCGATACGGCGACCGACCCGTCCAGCACCATGGTCATCAGGGTGGTCGATCCCGCCGCCACGGCTCACTCGCGGACGGGGGAGACGCAAACGGGTCAAAGCGCTGGGCGACGGGCCGGGCGAGGGACCGAATCAAGCCATCGCGGAGCCCGCCGCCGACCGGCACCGCCCTCCGCCGCCGCGCGCCTCGCCCGGCGGTTAGCCCCGGTGACCGGCCGGCTCAGACCCCGGTACCCGCGACCGGGCCGTACCGGCTGGCGCCGCTGGGTGCCGTCGCGGCGGCAGTGGCTGGGGGCCGCGGTGGTGTCCGTCGGGCTGAGCGGTGCGCTGCTGACCGTCGCCTACGCCGCCACCGACATCCCGAACGACCTGAACACCTTCGCCACGCAGCAGGACAACGTCTACTTCTGGTCCGACGGCACCCCCATGGCCCGGACCGGCTGGGTGCGGCGCCAGGCCATGCCCCTGAAGGACATCCCCGAGGACGTCCGCTGGGCGGTGCTGGCGGCGGAGAACGCGAGCTTCTACTCCGACCCGGGCATCTCCTTCGGCGGACTGACCCGCGCCCTGTGGCGCACCCTCGGCGAGGGCGACACCCAGGGCGGCTCCACCATCACGCAGCAGTACGTCAAGAACGTGTACCTGACCCAGGACCGCTCGGTCGGCCGCAAGTTCGACGAGGCGATGATCGCCCTCAAGCTCGACAACCGGATGAGCAAGGACAAGATCCTGGAGGGCTATCTCAACACCAGCTGGTTCGGCCGCGGCACCTACGGCATGCAGCGGGCCGCGCAGGCGTACTACGGCAAGGACGTCGGCGAACTGAACGTCAGCGAGGCCGCGTTCCTCGCTTCCCTCCTCAAGGGCGCCGGCCTGTACGACCCGGCGCTGAGCCAGGCCAACCACGCGCGGGCCGTGGAGCGCTGGGAGTGGATCCTGGACCGGATGGTCGACCTCGGCCGGCTGGAGAAGTCCGAGCGCGCGAAGTACACGAAGTTCCCCGAGCCGCTCGGGCAGACCCAGGCCTACGACACCGGACGGCAGAGCGACTACCTGGTGGAGCTGGCGGCGCAGTACGCCAAGAAGGCCGCGGGCATCTCCGCCAAGGACTTCGACATGGGCGGCTACCAGATCTACACGACCTTCGACCGCAAGCGGGAGACGGCCCTGACCAAGGCCGTGACCAAGGCCCGGAAGAAGGCCCGGAAGGACTCCCCGGGCAAGGCGATGACCGCGCACTACGGGGCCGCCTCCGTGGCGGCCGACGGCCGGATACTCGCCGTGTACGGCGGACCCGACCACCGCGAGCAGGGCTTCAACGAGTCCAACGCCACCACGGTCCAGGCCGGCTCGGCGTTCCTGCCGGTCGTGTACGCGGCGGCCCTGGAACACGGGGTGCGCAAGGAGCGCGACGCCCCCAGGACACGTGTCACCTCGCAGTCCGTGTACGACGGCAACGACGGCATCCCGGTCACCACACCCGAGGGCCCCTACTGGGACCGCAACGGCGACAAGGTCGTCGCCCACAACGACGGCAACAGGTCGTGGGGGCCGATCACCCTGCACCAGGCGCTCGCCGAGTCCGTGAACACGCCGTTCATGCAGCTCGGCATGGACACGGGCCTGGACACGGTGCGTGAGACGGCGGAAGCGGTCGGTCTGCTCCCGTCCAGCATGGGACCGCAGGTGCCCGCGCTGTCGCTGGGCAACTCGACACCGAGCGCGATCCGCATGGCGGGCTCGTACGCCACGTTCGCCGCCGGAGGCACGCACACCGAGCCGTACTCCGTGCGCCGGGTCACCCACAACGGTTCCCGGGTGGCGCTGGACACCCCGGAGCGGCGCCGTGCGGTGCGCGCCGAGGTGGCCCGCCAGGTCACCGCGGCGCTCACGGACTCCTTCCGCGGGGACCACCCGGCCGACGCCCCCGCCTCGGCGGAGGTGGCCGGGAAGGGCGGCACCACGCAGGACGACACCGCGGCCTGGTACGTCGGCACCAACCGCTCCGTGTCGACCGCGGTCGTGGTCTACCGGATGGACCTGACCAAGAGCATCGAACCGCTGCCGCTCAAGGGGGTCGCCGGTACGCCCCCGGCCGACGTCCCGTACGGCATCTGGTCGAGCGCCATGAGCCCGCTCGGCTGACCACCGGCGAGCACGACCACGCACAGCACGACCACGCACAGCACGGCCACGCACAGCACAGCCACGAGCACCACAGCACCACCCCCACCCCCCTCGCAGATTGAGCCCCGCATGAAGTCGAATCCGAGATCGACGCAGCAACCGGATCCGCAGCGGTCCCCCGGCCGTCGCCGGAGCAGTCGCGGCCGCCGCCGGGCGCGCCCGCAGCGCAGCACCCGCCCCGGATTCCTGGCCATGGCGGCCCTCCTCATCGTGGCGTCCCTCGCGGGGGCCTACCTGGGACTGAAACGCATCGACAGCGCCACGCCGACCGCGTCCGCGGAGAGGGGCCGCACCGACGGCGAGGCGGCCTCGCCCCGTGCGTCCGAGGAGCCCGTCTGGGACGGGAAGACGAAGGTGCTCGGGGACGGCTCGACCTCGTACACCGGGCCGCAGAAGGGCCAGTTGAAGGCGGAACCGCTGAAGCCGGGGGAGAAACCGCCCCAGTTCGTCGTCTTCTCCTGGGACGGCGCGCTCCAGGGGGACGACCAGCTCTTCTCGCACTACCGGGAGGTGGCGAAGAAGTACGACGTCCACATGACGTTCTTCCTCACCGGGATCTATCTGCTGCCGAAGGACAAGAAGACGCTCTACGACCCCCCGCAGCACAAGAAGGGGGCAGCGGCGATCAGCTACCCCACCGACGAGCACATCCGCACCACGCTGGAGCAGCTCGGCAAGGCGTGGCAGGACGGGAACGAGATCGGCACCCACTTCAACGGCCACTTCTGCGGTGCCAAGGGCGGCCGAGACTGGAGCGTGGGGGAGTGGGAGACCGAGATCGGCGAGTTCAACTCCTTCGTGAAGAACTGGAAGACCAACACGGGCTACGAGGACCTGCCCCCGCTGCCCTTCGACGTCGACAAGGAGGTCGTCGGCGGACGCGCACCCTGCCTGGAGGGCCAGAAGAACCTGCTCAAGGCCGTCAAGGACTACGGCTACCGCTATGACTCCAGTTCCAAGGGCGACTTCCAGATATGGCCGCGCAAGAAGAACGGCATCTGGGACTTCCCGCTGCAGCTGCTCCCGTACGAGGGGGGCGACTACCAGGGCCTGTCCATGGACTTCAACTTCCTCTACAACCAGTCCGGCGGCCAGACCCAGGGCGACCCGGCCCAGTACCCGCGGTGGGAGGAGGAGACCGTCGAGACGTACATGGCCGGCTTCGACCGCGTGTACTACGGCAGCCGGGCTCCCCTGTTCATCGGCAACCACTTCGAGAACTGGAACGGCGGCATCTACATGAGGGCCGTCGACCGGACCATCGAGAACGTGTGCACGAAGAAGGACGTCAAGTGCGTGTCCTTCAAGGAGCTCGCCGACTGGATGGACGCGCAGAAGCCGGAGACCTTGGAGCGGCTGCGCAGCCTGGACCCCGGGCAGTCGCCGGAGTGGTCGACGGTCGTGAAGTAGCCCCGGTGACCTCTGTGGAAATTCTGTGCCCCCGGGGTGGAGGAGTTGAGGGGGCCATGTAAAGATGCGCTCCCCGGATACGACCACCCCGGGGTCAAGGAGAACCTCCCGTGAAATCAAGGACGTTGAGCCGTCGTTGCTCGACCCTGGCGGCGGTGGCCCTTTCCACCGCCCTGCTCCCCCTGTCCGCCGCGCAGGCCGCCGACGCCCCGAACACCCAGGTGACCCAGGCGACCACCGACGCCTTCGGTCGCGTGGCGGACGCCGTACTGACCGACCGCACGGCCGCCCTGCTCGCCCCGGGCCAGAGCCGTCCGGCTCGTACGGCAATGAAGGCGACGGGGGGCGTACGGCTGACCGCCGCGCTCAGCCGGACCGAGGGGACCGCGCTGACCGCCCTGGGCGCCACGCGGTCCCGGCTCGCCGCGCTGGGCGAGTCCTACACCGCCGCGGACACCGACGTCACCGTGGACAGCACCAAGGTCCGGGAGAAGAAGGCCGTCGTCCGGGTCACCGAGACCACGACGCTGACGTACGCGAAGGTCCGTGGTGACGAGCCCGCCACCACCGGCTTCCGCGCCCACCACCAGTTGACCTTCACCGCCCGCGAGGACGGCACCTGGCAGCTGTCGGGCATGCGCCGCACGGACAAGGGCCCCCGGCAGATCAACGAGCCCGCCCCGGCGGCCGGCGGACAGCTCCCGCTCACCCGTTCCCCGCTCGCGATCATCGAGGCACCCAAGGCCGCCACGACCTACCCCGCGCCCGCCAACCCCAAGCAGCTCACCGGCGGTACGTACAACTACGCGGCGATGGCGACCTACACCGAGAAGTACTGGAAGAACTACAACCCGGCGTACCGCAAGTACAACTCGCTCGGCGGCGACTGCACCAACTACCTCAGCCAGGGCCTCCTGGCGGGCGGCTGGAAGCAGATCTCCACGGTCACGCCCGAGGAGTACGACACCTGGTACTACGCGTCGAACGGTACGGCCGACGCCTGGATCGGCGTCAACGAGTGGTCCTGGTTCACGCAGACGGCCAAGCGGACCAAGGCGCTCGCGAACGTCTACCAGATGGACGTCGGTGACGTGATGCAGGTGGACTTCGACAAGGACGGGTCCAAGGACCACTCCATGATGACGACCTACCGCAGCACGAGCGGTGTCCCGTACCTGACGTACCACGACGCCGACACCTACCGCAGGTCGCTGTCCAGCATCATCGCCTCGTACCCGACCTCGTCGTACTACGCGTACCGCACCTGAGTCATCGGCCGGCGTCCTGTCCTCGTGGCAGGGCGCCGGCTTTCTCCGCCGCCCGCTCCTCCAGCTCCGGCTGCTCCGGCTGGTCCGGATGGCGGGCCTTCCAGTACGGGTTGTCGTGGGGCAGGGCCGAGCCCACCCGCCCGTACATGCCGAAGGCCATCAGCAGCACCCCGAACACGAAGCTGAAGAGCACGTTCTGGATGCGGAAGGCCAGGAAGTTGATGGTCGTGTCCAGCAGCGCCAGGTTCACGAAGCCGCTCAGGATGAACGCGACGCCGAACAGCATGTTGAGCGTGGACGCGAAGTTGCCACCGATCACCATGCCCACGAAGAGCAGCACACCGACACAGATCGACAGGACACTGAGCGTGCCGTTCGTGTTCAGCCCTGCGACCGTGTCCCCGCGGGTGTCGAAGAAGCCGACCCTGTCGATGAGGCCCAGGATGCCGAAGGCCAGCAGAACGAGCCCCATGAGGCCCGCGCCGATCCGGTAGACCCGGCTGAGCCGGTGGTCGACCGGCAGATGCTCGTCGAGCCGGATGCGCCGCCCGGGTGCCTGGTGTGCTGCGTGCGAGGCCATGTCCGCCTCCTCGGGTGCCGGCGGAAGTCGTACGTACCTTCTCAATATCCGTCCGCGAGGGCCGTGGCGCCAACCACGCACCCATCGCGCATCGCCTCACGCGCCGCCCGCGCCCCGTTCCTCCCTGATCTGCCCCACCACGTGGGCCGCCGTCGCCCGCACGGCCTCCGTCTCCGTCAGGAAGTGCCAGTAGTCCGGGTGCCGCCCCTCCAGCGTGGCGATCGCGCGCTCCAGCCGGGCCACCGAGTCGTCCAGCGGGCGGGCGTGCCGCGGGTCGGGGGTGCTGCGGCCCGCCATGGCCAGCCGCTGGGCGTCCCGGATCGCGAACCGGGTGCGGTCGATCTCCTGCTGCGGGTCCTTCTGCACGGCGTTCAGCCGCCGCAGCCGGTCGCCGGCCGCCGAGACCGCCTCGTCCGTGGCGTTCAGCAGCGCCCGGACCGTCGACAGCAGTGAGGTCGCGTCCGGCCAGCGTTGTTCGTCGCGCGCGGCCCGTGCCTCCCGCAGCTTCGCCTCGGCCTGCCGTACGGTCTCCGCGGCCTGGTCCGGCACATGCTGAAGGTCCTGCCAGCACGCCGCCGAGAACCGCCGCCGCAGCTCGCTCAGCACCGGATCCACCTGCCCGGCACGGGTGCTCAGCGCCTCCGCGCGCGTACGCAGCGACACCAGCCGGTGGTCGATCTCGGCGGCCCGCTCCGGCAGCCGCTCGGCCTCCGCGCGCACCGCCTCGGCGTCCCGCGCGACCCGGTCGGCGCGCTCCAGGGTCTGCGGTACGCCGTGCCGGCCCGCGCCCTGGTTGAGCTTGGTCAGCTCGGGGCCGAGGGCGGCGAGGCGGGTGGCCAGATCATCGGCCTTGAGCCCTGAACTCCGCACGGCATCAAGGGCGTTGGTGGCGGCGAGCAGGGCCTGGCGGGCGCGCTCCACGGCCGGGGCGAGCCGGGCCAGCTGGGTCTCGGCCTTGCCGAGCAGCGGACCGAGCCCCTCCGCGAAACGGTCCAGCTCCTGCTTGACCCTTCCCAGCTCGTCCTTGGCCGCGGTCAGGTCGGTACGGGCACGGGTCGCGACGGAGGCCTCCAGGTCGTCGCGGTCCAGGTCGTGGGCGTCCACGGCGTTGATATAGCGGTGGCTGGCCTCGTCGATCCGCCGCCCCAGCGCCTCGAAGTCGGTGACGGCGCGGCGGGCGGCGGCGGAGTCGTCGACGGCCGAGATGGTCTCTATGGAGATCCGCAGATCGCGCTGGGCCGTGTCGAGCTCGTAGAACGCGGCAGCGGCGGCGTCCTTCGCGGCCTGCGCCTCGGCCCGCTGGCTCTCCGCGCGCCCCCCGAACCACCGCCGGGTGCCGCCCCCGGTGAAGGCGGCGGGCAGGGCCAGGACGGCGAGCACGGGGAGTGCCACGAGGGTCAGCAGATCACGGGCGGGGGACGGCCTCGGGGAGCGGCGACGCACTGGATGCTGCGCGCGTGGCGCGAACGGCGTGTCCGGCCGCGAAGGTGTCGCCGTCACATCCCTCTCCCGTGCTGTGGTCCGCCTTGCCCGGTGTCATTCTCCCACCAGGTAAGGACGAACACACGGGCCGTTCAGTTCGCTGTTCGCACCGTGACCGAGCCGTCTTCCGAGCGGGCGGTGACCACGTGGTCGCTGGACTTGTCGTCGGGCACGGACACGTCCACGGCGCCGTCGTCGGTCTCGGCCGTCACGTCGTACGTCTCGCGGGGCAGCCCGATGGTGACGGAACCGTCGTCGCTGTCCGCCTCCACCAGGTCCGGTACGACGCCGAATTCGAGCCTGACTGAGCCGTCCCGGGTGGTGGCCCTGACGTCGCGCGACTCGATGCCGACCGCGTGCACGGACCCGTCGCCGGTGTGCAGCTTCAGCGGCCCGGTGGAGTCCGTCACCCGCACCGAACCGTCTTCCGTCCGGATGTCCAGCGACTCCCCGAAGCCCTTCGCCGTCACGCTCCCGTCCCCGTCCTTCACGACGACGGCGACCCCGCGCGGCACCTCTATGCGGTGCCTGGCCGCGCACTGGGATATGAAGCCCGAGCACCTCTTGCGCAGCTTGAGCCGGTCGTCCTTCATCTCCCAGGTGATCCGGGGCTCCCCGCCCATGACGACGCGGCCCTGGAACCACCGGGTCACCCGGACCTCGTCCACGTCCGCGGACACGAGATCCAGCGCGGAGTCGTCCGAGTCCACGGTGAGCGTACGGCCCTGGAGGGCGAACGACCGCCGCTCCGGGTCACTGTCGTCCCCGGCACTGGCCCCGCACGCGGTGAGGCCCGCCATGAGGGCCGCGACGGCCCCGGTGACGACGGCGGCCCGGACCGGCGCCGTACGAGCCGGGTGCGCTGAACGAGACATGAAAACTCCCCCTGAGCCCTGGAATCCTGGTTCCGGCCGCTGCTTGGAGTACTCCGACTGCTTCGGGTACTCCGACTGCTTCGACCGTACGGAGCGGGCGCGCCGAGGGGGATCCGGGCCGCTCCCGGATCAGAGGTGGGGATAACCCCCGATACACGTTTGCGGCGCATGCCGCCGCACAAGGTAGGCTGTCGACTCGTCCGGGCGCGTAGCTCAGCGGTAGAGCGCCGCCCTTACAAGGCGGATGTCGGCGGTTCGAAACCGTCCGCGCCCACAGGTTCTCGGACACGAGAGAGGCCCAGGTCCCGGGTGGATGCCCGAAGCCTGGGCCTTCGGCGTTCTGGCCCCCGGGCTCTCAGGCGCCCTCCGTCCCTTCCCGCCCCTGTTCCTCCACGTGCTTGAGGTGCATCCGGGCGTCGACCTTCTCACCGGTGGCGACCTCCGCCCAGTAGCGGTGGCAGCTCACGAACACGGCGAGCTCCCGCTCCCGCTCGCGCAGCTTCTCGACCTCGGCCTGCTCGTCTGCCGTCCAGCCGGGGGAGGCGGGCCGCACGATCCTGCGCCAGCCGTTGTCGTCGCTGAAGCCGTCGAGCGGCTCGACCGACCAGGGGAGCCGCTTCAGCAGGGCCAGCAGCTCGGCCCGGACCTGATGCAGCTCCTCCTGGCCGGCCAGGAGGTCACTCGGGAAGTCATAGGTCTCAGCCACGCGGCAATGCTACGCCTGTTCGAATTTGGGATGCGAGTTCCTTCTGTCATTTCGTGCGGTGACGGGCCGTGCGGGGCCGTTGACTTGCTCCTCGGGCTGAAGCCCGAGGATTCTGGCCTTCTCGATCGTTGCTGTGCCGCTACGCGACACGGGGTTCGGTCGGGAATCCGTGGCTTCCTGTTTCTTCGCGCTGTGCCGGGATCGCTCCTGGTCTTACCGGCGCTCCGCAGGCCGATACCGCCAGTCCGGCGGCCGTCTTCATATTGATCGCGGCGTTGATGTCCCGGTCGTGGACCGCTCCGCAGGCGGCACAGGTCCATTCCCGGACGCTCAATGGTTTGGGTCCGTCCACGGCGCCGCAGGCGTGGCAGGTCTGGGAGGTCGGGGTGAACCGGCCGATCTTGACCAGGGTGCGGCCGTACCGTTCCGCTTTGTACTCCAGCATGCTGACGAACAGTGCCCATCCGGCGTCGTGCACGGACTTGGCCAGCCTGGTGCGGGCCAGTCCCGCCACCGACAGGTCCTCCACGGCGATCCCTTGGTTCTCGCAGATCAGCTTCGTGGAGAGCTGGTGGTGGAACTCACGACGCGCGTCAGCAACCTTGGCGTGAGCGCGGGCGACCTTCAGGCGGGCCTTGACCCGGTTCTTCGATCCCTTCTGCTTGCGGGACAGCTCCTTCTGAGCCTTCCTCAGTTTCTTCTCCGCGCGCCGCAGAAAGCGCGGGGAGTCGATCTTCGTGCCGTCGGAGAGGACCGCAAAGTGGGTCAGGCCAAGATCGATACCGATGGTGCGGTCGGTCTCCGGCATCCGTGCCGCGTCGGCGTCCGGGTCGGTGTCGAGGACGAAGGAGGCGAAAAACCTGCCGGCCGCGTCCTTGACGACGGTGACGGAGGTGGGGGTGGCGGGCAGGGTGCGGGACCACTTCACCTTCACCGCGCCGATCTTCGGCAGGCTCAGCCTGCCAC
>NZ_VJZE01000176.1 GCF_009377205.1 Streptomyces phyllanthi | reverse complement strand
CCCCAGTGATGGGACGGGTAGGGGCGGCGGGGGCGAAACCAAGCCCAGCCCAGACCAGCTCAGTTCAGCCCACATCCAGGCCCAAGACCAATGACAGGAGCCACCGCCATGCATCTCGACCACGCCCACGACGGCCCCTCCGCCGTCAGCGCCGACGCGCACCGTCCCGACGGTACTCGCCGTGCCCTGCGTATCGGGCTCGGTGGGCCCGTGGGCTCCGGTAAGACCGCCACTGTCGCCGCGCTCTGCCGTGCCCTGCGCGACGAACTCTCCCTGGCCGTCGTCACCAACGACATCTACACCCGCGAGGACGCCGAGTTCCTGCTCCGGGAAGCCGTGTTGCCGCCCGAGCGGATCACCGCGGTCGAGACCGGCGCGTGTCCCCACACCGCCATCCGGGACGACATCTCGGCGAACCTGGAAGCGGTCGAGGACCTGGAGGACGAGGTGGGGCCGCTGGATCTCATCCTCGTCGAGTCGGGCGGGGACAACCTGACCGCGACCTTTTCCAAGGGGCTCGTGGACGCGCAGATCTTCGTGATCGATGTCGCCGGCGGGGACGACATTCCGCGCAAGGGTGGGCCCGGTGTCACCACCGCTGATCTGCTCGTCGTCAACAAGACGGACCTCGCGCCCCACGTCGGCTCCGATCTCGCCCGGATGGCCGCGGACGCGAAGGCGCAGCGGGCCGAACTGCCCGTGGTGTTCCAGTCGTTGCGGAGTGAGGGCGGCGTCTCGGCCGTGGCCGCCTGGGTGCGGGGGCAGCTCGCCGCGTGGACGGCATGACGACGGCGGGGGTACGGGCCACCGCGCGGATCTCGGCGCGGGACGACGGGCGGGGCGGTACCGCGCTCCCCGTGCTGGAAGGTGACGGGCCGCTCGCGCTGCGCCGCGTCCGGGCCCATGGTGACGAAGCGCGCGTCATGCTCGTCGGGGCCATGAGCGGGCCGCTCGGCGGGGACCGCTTCGCCGTGGAGGCGGAGGTGGGGGAGAGGGCGCGGCTGCGGGTCGGGTCGGCCGCCGCCACGATCGCCCTGCCGGGACAGGCCAAGGGCGAGGCGCGCTACGACGTACGGCTGAGGGTCGCCGCCGGCGGTGAACTGTGCTGGCTGCCCGAGCAGTTGATCTCCACCCAGGAGAGCGAGCTGTACGTGTCCTCGCGGGTCGAACTCACGTCCGGCTCCCGGCTCGTCTTCCGTGAGGAACAGGTACTCGGGCGGGTCGGCGAGGAGCCCGGACGGCTCACCAGCCGTCTCACCGTGCTGCTGGGCGGCCGTCCGTTGCTCGACCAGGAGGTGGCGTGCGGTCCGGGGGCACCGGGCGGCTGGGACGGTCCCGCCGTACTCGCGGGGCATCGCGCACTGGGGCAACTCGTCGTCGTACGACCCGAGTTCGAGGATCGGATGCCCGAGCCGCGAGTCCTCGGCGAGTACGCCGCGCTCAGCCCCCTCGCCGGGCCCGCCGTGCTCGTGACGGCACTCGCACGGGACGCCCTGAAGTTGCGGCGCGTGCTCGACGAGGCGCTCGCGTCACTCGGCTGACACCGGCCGCACCGCTCACCGGAACGTCGCACACCGGCTATCGGATTAGTAAAGAAGCTTCACCGTCTCTGTTCTCAGCCACCTCACAGGGGCAAGGATCCCCGTTGACCATTTCAACGAGGCACGGGGAGTTCCCACTTGAGAGGTATGCGACCGACCAGGCGCGCTGCGGCGCTGGGTTCAGCGGGGGCACTCGTCACGGCGGCCCTGATAGCCGGTACCGTGACCGCGCCCGCGGCCAGTGCGGACACCCGCACCAGCAAGGACGCGGAGGCGCGCGGCGTCTTTGTCGCGGCGGCCGAGGCCGCCAAGAAGGGCATCGACTGGCAGGACTGCCCCGAGGACTGGGGCCTGGAGAAGCCGATCCAGTGCGGCTGGGTGACAGTGCCGCTCGACTACGCGAAGCCGTACGGCAAGCAGATCAAGCTCGCCGTCGACCGCATCGGTAACACGGGCACCAAGGCGGAGCGGCAGGGCGCCCTCGTGTACAACCCGGGCGGGCCGGGAGGTTCGGGGCTGCGCTTCCCGCGCCGGGTCACGACCAAGAACCCGCTCTGGGCCGCCGCGGCCAAGGCGTACGACTTCGTGGGCTTCGACCCGCGCGGTGTGGGCCACTCGGCGCCCATCTCCTGTATCGACCCGCAGGAGTTCGTGAAGGCGCCCAAGCTGGACCCGGTCCCGGACTCCGAGGCCGACAAGCGCGCCCACCGCAAGCTCGCCGCCGAGTACGCGGACGGCTGCAAGGAGCGCAGCGGCGCGATGCTGCCGCACATGACGACGCCGAACACGGCACGCGACCTGGACGTCATCCGGGCCGCGCTGGGGGAGAAGAAGCTCAACTTCCTCGGTGTCTCGTACGGCACGTACATCGCCGCCGTGTACGGCACGCTCTTCCCGACCCATGTGCGCCGTATGGTGGCCGACAGCGTCGTCAACCCGTCGCGGGAGAAGATCTGGTACCAGGCGAACCTGGACCAGGACGTCGCCTTCGAGAGCCGCTGGAAGGACTGGACGAAGTGGGTCGCGCAGAACGACGCGACGTTCCACCTCGGCGACACCCGGGCCGAGGTGCAGGAGAAGTGGCTGGAGCTGCGCGCCGCCGCCAAGAAGGACCCGATCGGCGGGCTCGTCGGCCCGGCCGAGCTGATCTCCTTCTTCCAGAGCGCCCCGTACTACGACTCCGCGTGGGTGCCGACCGCCACCGTGTGGAGCAAGTACGCCGCCGGTGACACCCAGGCGCTCGTCGACGCCGCCGCCCCGGATCTCGGCGACACCGCGGGCAACGCCGCCTCGGAGAACGGCAACGCCGTCTACACCGCGGTCGAGTGCGCCGACGCCAAGTGGCCCACGAGCTGGAGGACCTGGGACCGCGACAACACGCTGCTCCACAAGGACCACCCGTTCATGACCTGGGCCAACGCCTGGATGAACCTGCCCTGTGCCACCTGGAAGTCCAAGCAGCACACTCCGGTGGAGGTGAAGACGAGGAAGGGCCTGCCGCCCGTTCTGATCGTCCAGTCCGAGCGTGACGCGGCCACGCCGTACGAGGGTGCCGTCGAACTGCACAAGCGGTTCAAGGGCTCCCGCCTGATCACCGAGAAGGACGCGGGCTCGCACGGTGTCACGGGGCTGGCCAACCCGTGCGTCAACGAACGCGTGGACACCTACCTGCTCACCGGCAAGGTGGACAAGGCCGACGTGACGTGCGCACCGCACGCCACGCCCAAGCCGTAAGCCGCACGTGGCGGAGAGGGGGCGACCGGCATCTCCGGTCGCCCCTTCCTCATGACCGCCGTGCGGCAGGGCGCCTCACCCGCAGGTCCTGCGAGGGTGGGCACTCGGCCGAGCAGCCAGGTGAAGCCGTCGTGCCGGCCGGGGGCGAGGAGGTCGCACGCCGGCCGGTCGGGGCGACTGGTCAGCTGAGCGGCATCCGGGGAAACCTGCGCTCCTTGGCCGCGTTCTCCTCGGCCTGCTGCGCCTTGACCACGGCCGCGTACTCGTCGACGTACTCCTGCTCGGAGAGCGAGAGGATCGCGTACATGATCTCGTCGGTGACGGCGCGCAGGATGGCCTTCTCGTTCTCCATGCCGGCGTAGCGGGAGAAGTCGAGGGGCTTGCCGAAGCGGATGACCACGGGGTGGATGTTGGGGATGACCTTGCCCGGCGGCTGCGCCTCGAACGTGCCGATCATCGCGCAGGGGATGACCGGGACCCCCGCCTTGAGAGCCATCACCGCCACACCGACCTTGCCCTTGTACAGGCGGCCGTCGTGCGAGCGCGTGCCCTCCGGATAGATCCCGAGCAGCTCGTCCTTGCTGAGCACGCCGAGCCCCTCGCGGATCGCGGCCTGGCCCGCCTCCTTGCCGGAGCGGTCGACCGGGATCTGCCCGGCGCTGCGGAAGAAGTGGGCCGTCAGCCGGCCCTTGATGCCGGGGCCCGTGAAGTACTCGGCCTTCGCGAGGAAGGTGATGCGCCGCTTCAGCACCGCGGGCATCAGGAAGTGGTCCGAGAACGACAGGTGGTTGCCCGCGACGATGGCGGCACCCGACGAAGGCACGTGTTCGAGGCCCTCGATACGTGGCCGGAAGACCAGTCTCAGCAGGGGTCCCAGAAGCACGTACTTGAGCACGTAGTAGAACACAGTGTCCCTCTCTCTACCGTATCGGCTCTGTAGGCGTGTTCTGCCACGTCACCGCACGCATCTACGGACTCAGTCGTTTCGAGGGTGTAACCGCCTGTGATCAGGTCTGATCGGACTCATGCTGACTCCTTGCTGAGTTTGCTCACGCGGCGTCAGTTACCTGAACGCTAATGCGGCTCTCGCGATGCCCGCGATCAATCCTAGCCCGATTCGGTGCGCCCCTTGGAGCCCCCGGAGGCCCCTGAACTGCCCCCTTGCCGCCCTCATGGATGACTCACCGGACCGTGACGGTGTGCGCGAGGCGCGGCTTCGTGACGCGGTCTGGCCCGGACTGTGCGTCATGTGGTGTGCGTCGCCCTCCCTGAACTGACCGCCAAGGGCCCCTGACCTGCGACTGTTCACCGGTGGATCCATGAGCAGATGCTCGCGGAGTTGCCGGACATGGCAGGCAGTGCCGAGGACTGCCCCCGATACGAGCCCTCGGACATCAGGGGCGTCGTGCTGGCTCCCGGGCTGGTGCACCTGACCTACGAGACCACGATCAACCCGGAGGTCGAAGCAGCGCGTCTACAAGCTGAGCGCGTCCTCCGCGTTGCCCACCCAGGGAGTCACTGAGTTCATGTCGGGTGAGACGTACAGGCCGGGAGCCGGCGCCTTGAGCGGCGTCTGCTCCAGGTCGGACTCGGTGTTCATGGTCATCGCGATCGAGTCGACGGTCTTCCCCTTGCCGTCGTCGGCGCCGCCCATGAGCCCGGCGTAGGCCGACTCGCCCGGCTCGAGCCTGATCGCGTCCTCGATACCGGGGGCCGTGCCCCGCTCCGTTGCCTGCCCGTCCAGATCGCCGAAGGTCACAACCGGGTGGCCCAGCGCCCTGCACGCCTTGGTGCCCTTGTTGGTGATCTTCAGCAGGTAGCTGCTGGTCGTGGGTTCTGCCAAGGTCGCGGTGAACTTCACGTCGTACGTGCTGCACGGGAAGACGTCGTAGTCGGGGTCGGGCGACGAGCCGTCCCCGTCGCCGGACGAGCCCTTGTCCGGCGACGCCGACGGCGTCGCGGGCTTCGTCGGGCTCACGGACTTCGCCGGGCTCGCGGTCGGCCCCCCGGCCCCGCCCGCCGCGTCGTCTTCGGTGGGCTCACACGCGGTCAGGGCCAGTGTGCATACGGCGGCGAGGAGTACGGCGGTTCTGCGGACGGTGCTCATGGTGGTGTTCCCCCCGAACGAGAAGCGCGAAGTGCGCTGGGCTGAGCAGAAGCGTCCCGCAGGAGCTTCACGGTTTGGTGACGTGGCCTTGCCGAATCCACGACGATCGCCCGCGTGGGCGGCATTTCGCCTCGGGAGACGGAAGACGGCCGGGGCAGGCCGGTGCCGTGCTGGAAGGCGGAACCTTCCTCGAAGCGAGGCAGATGAGCCGCCGGACCCTACCCGCCCCTGCTCTCGTCGTCGCCTTCGCGGCGCTCGACGACGGCAGCGGAGACTGCGAACCGAACGACGAGGTCCTTGCCGCCGCTCCGAACTGGGCGACCGCGATGCCACTCATAGCGATGCGCTCTCTCGTTGCTCACCCGGCCGGCCCCGGGGCCGCCGTCCGGAAGAGGTTCAGGAGGGTTCGGGCCGACGGGGAGTCCGCGTCGAAGAACTGCGTGTTCAGCGCGGGTGGCACGGCCGGCCCGTGCATGCGGACCTCGTGGCAGGTGAAGCAGAACGCCGCCTCGAACAGCGCCAGGTCGAGGGAGTCCTCGTACGCCCGGATGCTCCAGCCCGGCGAGAAGCCGCAGCGGTACTGTCCGCTGTCGGGCAAGGTTCCGATCAGGGTCAGGGCGTCGGCGGCTTCCCTCCCGGTCCAGTGGGCGACCACCCTGCCGGGATACGGGACGCCCCGCTCGGCCGGGAGGGCGGAGATCCGTACGACCTCGATCAGGGCGGTGACGGCAACGGCTTCGGCAGGGAGCTGCATGGGCTCAGTCTCCTCGCCGCACTGGCCGCCCGGCCAGACGAGTTCGACGAACTGAGCTTCGTCCACCGGGCCGTTGGACCTGCGAGAGTCACCCGCATGCATCATGACCGTGTGACCAAAACTGATGAAGCCCGGTCTCTGTCACCTGCTGACGCGGGCGCGTTACTTGCGCTGGCTGATGGCTACCACGCGCGAACCGTGCGCCCGCTGGGCAGCACCGAGACTGCCGGGCACGTGGTGAAGTCCTATGCGATCGAGGCGCCTGGACGGGCCGTGACGGACCAGGACGCACAGGCCGCGCTGCGTATCGCGGCCGCTCACCTGTCGTCGGCCTGTCTGCGGGGCTCCATCGGGCTTTCCGTGCTGCTGGTGCATGCCGGCGGCGACGGTGACTACGTCCTCGTGCACACGTGGATCGAGGGATACATGTCGGACCTCGCCGTCTTCACCGGCCCGGCCGGGGAGATCAACGGGCTGCGGCCCGGCCGGTCCGGCCTTGCCCCGTGCGTGTGGGAAGCGGCGGTACTGGCCCACGAACGGGACGCGTTCAGCCGGCACGTGCTGGACGGAGCCGGCGCTCTCGAAGAGCGGCTGTCCGCATGGCGCGGCGACGTGCTGCAAGGCGAGGTTCGCTGACGGGCACCGCGATGCCACGGGGGGACGCCGTGCGTGCCCCGCCGGGAGAGCCGCGGCACCGAACAAGAACGCGCGACGGCCGCGGCGCGCGCACGCGCCCGCCGGCCGTGTCTCCCGTCTCCCCGCCCGGTCATGCTCGGACGCCCGCCGGGACGGCATTCTGCCCCCGCATCCTCAGGAGTTGCCGAGCGCCAGGTCGTAGCGGCCCTTCTTGGCCATGCCCGGCACCACGGGCCGGCGCCGGCCGACTCCGTCCACGTCGAAGGACAGGGCGAGACGGAAGACCTGGACGAGAGCGACCTGGAACCGTCCGGCCGGCGCGTGCGGCTCTACGGCGAACGCGTCAGCGTCAGCGCCGACGGAGTGGTCGGCGGACCGTCCGGTACCCAGGGCCCGACCGGCGAAGTCGCCGGATTCGATCTCGCCGGATTCGATGGCGCCGGAAGGGTTCCGACCGTCCGTGCCCAGCCGCCACGCGCCCCCGGGGAGCCGCTCTCCGCGGAGCGACGCCCCAGGGGGCGGCGCAGGCGTGCTCACATGCCTTGTGTCAGCACCTTCTCCAGGGCCCCCAGCGCCGACCGGAGCTCCTCGCCGGTGATCGTGAGTGGCGGAGCGAGGCGGATCGTCGATCCGTGGGTGTCCTTGACCAGGATCCCCTCGGCCATGAGGCGCTCGCTGATCGCGCGGCCCGTGCCGAACGCGGGGTCGATGTCGACGCCCGCCCACAGACCGCGCGCCCGGAAGCCGACGACCCCCCTGCCCAGCAGGGCGGCCAGACCGTCGCTCAGGATCACCCCCAGATCGGCAGCCCGGCGCTGGAACTCGCCCGTCTCCAGCAGCTCGACGACCGCGGAGCCGACCGCCGCGGCGAGCGGGTTGCCGCCGAACGTGGACCCGTGCTCGCCCGGACGGAGGACGCCGAGCACCTCACGGCGCCCGACCACCGCCGACACCGGCACGATGCCGCCGCCGAGCGCCTTGCCGAGCAGGACGAGGTCGGGGAGGACCCGCTCGTGCTCCACGGCGAGGGTGCGGCCGGTGCGGCCCAGACCCGACTGGATCTCGTCCGCGATGAACAGGCACCCGGTGCGGGCCGTCAGCTCGCGCACACCGGTGAGATAGCCCTCGTCCGGGATGATCACGCCCGCCTCGCCCTGGACCGGCTCGATCAGCACCGCGGCCGTCGTGTCGTCCACGGCCGCCTCCAGCGCGGCGAGGTCGTTGTACGGGACGACCCGGAAGCCGGGCGTGAACGGGCCGAAGCCGGTGCGCGCGACCGGGTCCGTCGAGAAGCTGACGATCGTCGTCGTCCGACCGTGGAAGTTGCCGTCCGCCACCACGACCGTGGCCCGGTCGGCGGGGACGCCCTTCACCTCGTACGCCCACTTGCGGGCCACCTTCACGGCGCTCTCCACGGCCTCGGCGCCCGTGTTCATCGGCAGCACCATGTCCAGGCCCGTCAGCGCGGCCAGGCCCTCGGCGAACCCGGCGAGCCGGTCGTTGTGGAAGGCCCGCGAGGTCAGGGTCAGCAGATCGAGCTGGCGGTGGGCGGCCTCGATCAGCGCCGGGTGGCGATGGCCGAAGTTGAGCGCCGAGTAGCCCGCCAGCATGTCCAGATAGCGGCGGCCCTCGACGTCCTCCACCCAGGCGCCCCCGGCACGGGCGACCACCACGGGCAGCGGATGGTAGTTGTGCGCGAGGACCGGCTCCTCGGCACGGATCAGCTCGGCGGACGACCGCGACAGCGGGGCGGACGAGGAGGCGCGGACGTCGGTGGAGTCCTGCGTACGGACGGGAGCGGTCATGAGCGGATCTCCTGAGTGCAGCACTTGATGCCGCCGCCGGCCTTGTGGAACTCCGACAGGTCGACGGGGACGGGGAGGTAGCCCTGGCGCGCCAGCTGGTCGGCGAGCTCCTTGGCGCGCGGTGCGATGAAGACATGGCGGCCGTCGGACACCGAGTTCAGCCCGAACGCCATCGCGTCCTGGCGCGTGGCGAGCACCGCGTCGGGATACAGCCGCGCGAGCACCCCGCGGCTGCCCGGTGAGAACGCCTCCGGGTAGTAGGCGATGTTCCCGGGGGGCCCGTCGGGCCCGCCGTCCTCGCTGTCCAGGACGAACAGCGCGGTGTCCAGGTGGTAGAAGTGCGGGTCCACCAGCTGAAGACTGATCACCGGGACCCCGAAGAACTCCTGCACCTCCTGGTGCGTCTCGCGGGTCGTACGGAAACCGGTGCCGGCCAGGATCCAGCGGCCGGCCGGGACCAGGTCGCCCTCGCCCTCGCACACCGACCCGGGCCGGTGCACCTCGTACCCGGCGTCCCTGAACCAGCTGTCATAGGCGAGGGACTCGGGGCGCCGCTCGGGCGCGTGGAAGAGGGAGCCGAAGACACGGCCCTCCAGGACGAGCGCGGAGTTCGCCGCGAACACCATGTCGGGGAGGTCCGCGACGGGCTCCACGGTGTCCACGGTGTGGCCGTGGTCCCGGTAGGCGCGGACAAGCTCACGCCACTGGTGCCCGGCGAGATCGACGTCGACGGGTTGGTCCGGGTGCATCCACGGGTTGATCGCGTACTCCACGGCGAAGTGTCTGGGTTCGCAGACGAGGAATCGCCGCCGGCGCGGCACACGGCTTTCGGGCACAGAGGGGTTCCTCCGCTTCCTGCGGTGCGATGGGGGTGTGACACCACGGTAGGAAGCCGATACGGCGAGTGACAAGCCGGGAAAGTTGCGTGTCGGCGCAGGAATGCTGCGTTCTGGAAGGATTCGGCGCACGTCTGATGCGTCGTCGGACGGTGTCGTACGCACCTTCGGACGCCCGTCGGTCACCCACCGCGGTACGCGTCCGCGGAGCCACCCTCCGGAGCGGGCTGGCTGGCCCCCGCCTCCGGGCTGTCCGGAAGGAGGTGGGACAGCACCATGGAGCTGACCGTCTTCCGGATGAACGGCTCCGTACGGATCCGCTCCAGCACCTCCTCGAAGTGCTCGACGTCCCGCGCCCGCACATGCAACAGCGCGTCCGCGCCACCGGTCACCGTCATCGCGGCCACGATCTCCGGATGGTTGCGCACGACCTCCGCCAGCCTCCGGGGCGGCGCCGCGCCCTCGCAGTACACCTCGACGTACGCCTCCGTACGCCAGCCGAGCGCCGACGGCTGCACAGTGGCCGAGAACCCGGTGATCACCCCGGTCTCCCGCAGCCGGTCCACACGCCGCTTGACCGCCGTCGCCGACAGACCGATCACCGCGCCGATCTCGGCGAAGCTGCTCCTGGCGTTCGCCATCAGCGCGCTGATGATCTTCCGGTCGAGCTCGTCGAACGGCGCCGGCCTGCTGCTCATACCCGGCACCCTATCCAGCGCCCCCGCCCACGCCCCATCCAGCGGATACGTCCACGCCGGGCACGTGTCCAGTCGTACGAATTGCTCCTACACTCCACCCTCATGCTGCGCGCGCTCGCCGTCGATGACGAGAAACCATCCCTCGAGGAACTCCTCTACCTGCTGAGGGCCGACCCCCGGGTCAGCAGCGCCGAGGGCGCGGGCGGCGCGACCGAGGCGCTGCGCCGCATCAACCGGGCCCTGGAGTCCGGACCCGGCGGACCCGAGGCGATCGACGTCGTCTTCCTCGACATCCACATGCCGGGACTCGACGGGCTCGACATGGCCCGCCTGCTCACGGGCTTCGCACGCCCGCCGCTCGTCGTCTTCGTCACCGCCCACGAGGGCTTCGCCGTCCAGGCCTTCGACCTCAAGGCCGTCGACTACGTGCTCAAACCCGTCCGCAGGGAACGGCTCGCCGAGGCGGTCCGTCGCGTCGTCGAACTGCGCGCCGCCGAACTGCCGGACACCGGCCCGCCGATACCCGTCCACGAACCCGACCCGGACCACATACCCGTCGAGCTCGGCGGTGTGACCCGCTTCGTGGCCGTCGACGACATCACCCATGCCGAGGCCCAGGGCGACTACGCCCGCCTGCACACCACCCAGGGCAGTCATCTCCTCCGTATCCCGCTCTCCACCCTGGAGGAGCGCTGGCGGGCCCGTGGCTTCGTCCGCATCCACCGCCGCCATCTCGTCGCCCTGCGCCACATCGGCGAGCTCCGCCTCGACGCGGGCACCGTGAGCGTCCTGGTCGGCGAGGTCGAACTCCAGGTCAGCCGCCGCCACGCCCGCGAACTGCGCGACCTGCTGATGCGCCGGACCACGGGCTGAGGAGGACTTCCCGATGCCTCAGGACCCGACCGAACGCCGCGTCGTCGTCACCGGAGTGCCCCGGCGCACCCGCCGCACCTCCGGCTACTACCGCCCCCGCACCGAGATCGACGAGCAGACCACCCTCGGCCACACCTATGTCCGCTCGCTCATGCGCAGCCAGCTCCGGGCCGGTCTCGGCGTGTTCGCGGTGCTCGTCCTGCTGGTCGGACCGCTGCCGCTGGTGTTCGCGGCGATGCCCGACAGCGCCGGCCTCGAATGGGCCGTCCTCGGCTTCGGCATCTACCCGCCGCTCGTCCTCCTCGCCCGCTGGCACGTACGCCGCGCCGAACGGAACGAGCGGGACTTCGCGCGGCTCGTCGAGGACCGCTGAGGACCGGGGCACAGGGGAGTCGGCACCATGAACGAGAACTACGCCGTGCCCGCGGTCGCCCTGGTCGTCGTGGCGACCGTCCTCGTCGGCGCGTTCGGCCTGCGCATATCGCGCACGACCTCCGACTTCTACGTCGCCTCCCGCACCGTCGGGCCCCGCCTGAACGCGGCCGCGATCAGCGGCGAGTACCTGTCCGCCGCGTCCTTCCTCGGTATCGCGGGCCTCGTCCTGGTCCAGGGCCCCGACATGCTCTGGTACCCGGTCGGCTACACGGCGGGCTACCTCGTGCTGCTGCTGTTCGTCGCGGCCCCGCTGCGCCGCTCCGGGGCGTACACCCTGCCGGACTTCGCCGAGGCCCGGCTCGCCTCACCGGCCGTGCGGCGGCTGGCGGGAGCCTTCGTCGTCGGCGTCGGCTGGCTGTATCTGCTGCCCCAGCTCCAGGGCGCCGGACTGACGCTGACCGTGCTCACCGGCGCGCCCGGCTGGCTGGGCGCGGTGATCGTCGCGGTCGTCGTTTCCGCGACCGTGGCCGCGGGCGGTATGCGCAGCATCACCTTCGTACAGGCCTTCCAGTACTGGCTCAAGCTCACCGCGCTGCTGGTCCCCGCCCTCTTCCTGGTCCTCGCCTGGCAGGGCGACGGAGCCCCGCGCCACGCCTTCGACGAGCCCGCGGCCTTCCGCGAGCAGCGGGTCGTCCGCGTGGACGACAGCCTGGACCTCAAGCTCGACCGCCCCCTCCGCGTCACCGTCTCCGGTACGGTCGACGGCCGCCGTCACGAGGAGGAGCGCCTCGACCTCCCGGCCGGCACCCACCGCATCGAGCGCGGCACCCGGCTCACCTTCACCAAGGGCGACCCCGTCCCCGTGGCCGACCGCGGCAGCAACGGCGGTATGTCGACCTCCCTCGCCGCGGGCCGCGAGGAACGCCCGCTCTACGCCACGTACGGACTGATCCTCGCCACGTTCCTCGGCACCATGGGCCTGCCCCACGTCGTCGTGCGCTTCTACACCAGCCCGCACGGTGTCGCCGCCCGCCGCACCACCGTCGTCGTCCTCGGCCTGATCGGCGCCTTCTACCTGCTGCCGCCCCTCTACGGCGCGCTCGGCCGCCTCTACGCCCCCGACCTCACCCTCACCGGCGACGCCGACGCGGCGGTCCTGCTCCTGCCGGACCGCATGATCGGCGGACTCGGCGGCGACCTGCTGGGCGCGCTGGTGGCCGGCGGGGCGTTCGCGGCGTTCCTGTCCACCGCGTCGGGGCTGACCATGGCCGTGGCGGGCGTCCTCACCCAGGACGTGCTGCCCTCACGCGGCGTACGGCACTTCCGGCTCGGCACGGTCCTCGCGCTGGCCGTACCGCTCGCGGCCAGCGTGCTGGTGGGCGGACTGCCGGTGGCCGACGCGGTGGGCCTCGCCTTCGCCGTGTCCGCCTCGTCCTTCTGCCCGCTGCTCGTCCTCGGCATCTGGTGGCGGCGGCTCACCCCGCCGGGCGCAGCCACCGGAATGCTGGTCGGCGGGGGATCGGCACTCGTCGCGGTCGCGGCGACCATGGCGGGCTTCACCGGTGACGGGACCCTGCACGCGCTGCTGGCCTGGCCCGCGCTCTGGTCCGTGCCGCTCGGGTTCCTCACGATGGTGCTGGTGTCCCTGGCCACCCCGGGGAAGGTCCCGCCCGAGACGTCGGCCATCCTGGCGCGGTTCCATCTGCCGGAGCAACTCGCCGGCGGTCAGGTGCGCGGCGCCGCCAAGGAGATCGAGGCACGGGCCGGCTCGTGGAGGAAGGTGAGGACACGTGGGAACGGGTGAGGTCACCGGATTCCTCGCCGGGCTGTGCGTGGCGGTGCTCCCGATGCTGGCCGCCGGGTTCTGGCTCGGCCGCCGTACGGCACGGCCGCGCAGCCTGGGCGGGCTCGGCACACCCGTCGAGCACGCCACCTTCGAGACCCTGCACACCGCCTCGCTCGCGGCGCCCCCGCTGCGCGCCGGGCTCACCGAGGAGACGGCCCGCAAGCCCGCCAAGCGGCTGCGCACCCTGCTCGGCACGGACGCGCTCTGCCTTACCGACCACGAGGCGGTCCTCGCCTGGGACGGCGTCGGCGAGCACCACCGCGCCGAGATCATGGAGCGGCTCGCGGGCCCCCTGGAGACCGGGCGTGGTGAGGCGTTCCGCCTGAAGTGCGAGGAGCCGGACTGCCCGGTGCGCTGGGCCGTCGTCGCCCCCCTCACCGTCGACGACCGTGTCCACGGCGCCCTCGTCGCCTGCGCGCCCCGCGAGTCCGCCGTCCTCGTCCGCGCCGCCGGAGAGGTCGCCCGCTGGGTCTCCGTCCAGCTGGAGCTGGCCGATCTGGACCAGTCCCGCACCCGCCTCATCGAGGCCGAGATCAAGGCCCTGCGCGCCCAGATCTCCCCGCACTTCATCTTCAACTCGCTCGCGGTGATCGCCTCGTTCGTCCGTACCGACCCCGAGCGCGCCCGCGAACTCCTCCTGGAGTTCGCCGACTTCACCCGCTACTCGTTCCGCAGACACGGCGACTTCACCACCCTCGCCGACGAACTGCACGCCATCGACCACTATCTGGCGCTCGTACGGGCCCGCTTCGGGGACCGTCTCTCGGTCACCCTCCAGATCGCCCCGGAGGTACTCCCGGTCGCGCTGCCCTTCCTCTGTCTGCAGCCGCTCGTCGAGAACGCCGTCAAGCACGGTCTGGAGGGGAAGGTCGACAAGAGCCACATCAGCATCACGGCGCAGGACGCGGGCGCCGAGGCCCTGGTCGTCATCGAGGACGACGGCGTCGGCATGGACCCGGATCTGCTACGGCGCATCCTCGCCGGGGAGGTCAGCCCTTCGGGGGGCATCGGCCTGTGCAACGTCGACGAGCGGCTCCGCCAGGTGTACGGCGACGACCACGGCCTCGTGATCGAGACCGCGGTGGGTGCCGGAATGAAGATCGCCGCCCGGCTGCCGAAGTACCAGCCGGGCGTGCACTCGGGGGGGCGGCTGCCCCGGGAGTGAGATGTGGTTGCCGCGGTTCGGGCGCCGCGGTGTCATGTGTTCCGCGAGGCCACCATGCCGAGTGTGATCAGGCCGAGGACGACCCAGCCGAACCAGAGCCACCCGTTGGATCCGAGAGCCACCGTGTAGGCCGTCACCATGACGAGCCCACCCACGGTGAGAACCCCCATCGTCTTCGTAGAACCGGGCATCGCAACACCCTCCTCAGACCGCGTCTGCCTCCATGGTGCCCCCGTTTTGCGTACGGACGGTGCAGACCGCGAAATGTGTGGACGTGTTCCAGTCGTTCTCGCTGATCCAGGAGTCGGACTCGTAGACGCTGGGGTCGTAGCCGTAGTCGATCGGTTTCACGCTTTCCCGGCAGACCCCGGTCGCCTCGGCCTGCGCCCTGTCGTAGGTCATCTCCGGATCCAGCCGGGCGAAACCGAGGACGCGCTGGTCGTGGGGGCCCTCGCATGCGACGAGACGGGCGTTCTCGTCGGAGATCCGCTTCAGGCAGTCCTGCTTCTGCATGTTCGCCGTGGTGTGGAACCGCATCCCCATCTCGCGGTACTCCCCGAGCGGCCCGTACACCGGACGGCTCGCGCCCAGCACCAGACAGGCGACCTTGCGCCCCGCCGTCTCGAAGCCGTCCTCGGTCGGGAGAACCGCGTAGGCGCGTACGTCCGCGAGCCTGCCCCGGATCTCCTTGGTGCGCTCCTCGCACCCGCTGTGTCCGTTCGCGGCGGCGTCCTGCGCCGAGCCGGCCTCGAACAGGGCCATCACCTGCCCGTCCGTGTCGTTGCCGAGGCACCGCACACGCTGGAGCCCGGGTGTGCCGGTGAACGGGGTGCTCGGCCAGACGGCGTCGACGCAGTCGCCGTCCTCCAGCGGCCCGTCCAGCCCTACGGCCGAGCCGTACGGCTTCCCGCCGCCGACCGGAGGCAGGTTCGCGAGGGCGTACCAGGCACCACCCACGGCGAGAACGGCCCCGAGCACGCCGGCCAGCAGCCCCAGCAGGACGCGGGGACGCTTGCGGCCGTGCCGACCGGTGGACCGCGGGAAGGGACTCTCGTCGACGGGCGCGACGGGCGCGACGGGCGCGACGGGCGGCAAGGGGAGCGGGGCCGCCTGCCCGGGAGACGCCGTCTCGGTCGCCCCGATCGCCCACGGCGGCTCCGAGCCCGGGTCCGGCTGCGTCCGGGGACGCGACCGGGGCATGAGGATCGCGGAGAGCGCGGCCTCGGTCTCCGCCGCGGTGATCCGCCGGCCGGGGTCCTTGGTGAGCATGGCGGCCAGCAGCGGTTCCAGCGCGCCGGCCCGCAGCGGCGGAGCCGGTTCCTCCAGTACGACGGCGGTGAGCGCCGCGAGATCCGTGTCGCGCTCGAAGGGGCCGTGGCCCTCTGCGCCGTAGTAGAGCGTGCAGCCGAGCGAGAACAGGTCGGCCGCGGCCGTGGGCGGCCCGCCCTGGGCCCGCTCCGGAGCCAGGTACCCGGACGTGCCGACCAGCACGTGCTCGCCCGTGTACCGCGGCTCGTCGCCGCCGGGCTGCACGGAGATGCCGTAGTCGGTGAGCAGGACACGCGCGTACGGCGAGCCCGTGCGGTCCGGGGCCAGCAGGATGTTGGCGGGCTTCACGTCCCGGTGCATGATGCCCCGCTCGTGCCCAGCGGTCAGCGCGTCCAGCACGGCCAGACCGACGCGCGCGCACTCGGCGGGAGGAAGCGGCCCGCGCCGGGCGACGAGGGCGCGCAGGTCGATCGCGCCCGGCACGTACTCCATCACGATCCAGGGCAGGCCCTCGTGCTCCAGCACGTCGTGCACGGTCACCACGTTCTGGTGGTGGCGCAGCCAGGCGGCGTGCCGGGCCTCCGTACGGGCGCGGGCGATCCGGGCGGAGCGGTCCCGGGCGGCCTCGCCGGGATCGCGGAACACGATCTCCTTGAGCGCGACCTCGCAGTCCAGCCGCTGGTCGTGGGCGAGCCATACATGCCCCATGCCGCCCGTGCCCAGCCGGTTGAGCAGGAGATAGCGACCGGCGATGACCCGGCCGGCTCCCGACTCCGGTGCTCCTGATGACATCCGGTCACTCTCCGGGGTGCGGTGCGATGGCTAGGCCGGGGTCGGGCTTTCGGTGGGGGGTGGCTGTCCGGAAGAGGAGGGTGGCCGAGCGGAGGGTACGGGGG
>NZ_VJZE01000175.1 GCF_009377205.1 Streptomyces phyllanthi | reverse complement strand
GAGCGGGGTCCGGGGGGCGGCGGGGGCGAAACCCTACTGCGGGGCCCCCGCCACGGCGCACAGGCCGTCGCGCCATCGCATCCCGTTCACCTGCCCGGGCTCATCGCCGATCACGTACCGCACACGCCGCCCGTGCACGCGGCGCGCAGGCGCCCGGCAGCCCCGGGGCCGGCAGCCCCGCGCCAGTCGGGCATAGGGATCGGCCGTCCGCGCGCAGGCCGTCGTACCGGTCGAGCGAGGGCTCGACGCGGGCCGGGCGGAGACGCGGCGGACGGTCATCGTGGGTGTCAGTCCCTGCCCTGCCGCAGCGCGGGGTGCGCCCCCGCCGCCACCAGGTCGGAGACCGCCGTCTTCGGGTCACGCCCGGTGACCAGCGACTCGCCCACCAGGACCGCGTCGGCGCCCGCGTTGGCGTAAGCGATGAGGTCGTGGGGGCCCCGGACACCGGACTCGGCGATCCTGACGATGTTCTCGGGGATCTCGGGGGCGACCCGCTCGAACGTGGAGCGGTCGACCTTCAGCGTCTTCAGGTTGCGCGCGTTCACGCCGATCACCTTCGCGCCCGCGTCCACCGCCCGCTCGACCTCCTCCTCGTCGTGCACCTCGACGAGGGGCGTGAGCCCGATGGAAACGGCACGCTCGATGAGGGACTCCAGGGCGGCCTGGTCCAGGGCGGCGACGATCAGCAGCGCCAGGTCGGCGCCGTACGCCCGGGCCTCCCACAGCTGGTAGGAGGTGACGATGAAGTCCTTGCGCAGGACCGGGATGTCGACGCGGGCCCTGACCGCCTCCAGGTCCGCCAGCGAGCCGCCGAAACGGCGCTGCTCGGTGAGGACCGAGATCACGGCCGCGCCACCCGCCTCGTAGTCGGCTGCCAGCCCGGCCGGGTCGGCGATCGCGGCGAGCGCGCCCTTGGACGGGCTGGAGCGCTTGACCTCGCAGATCACCTTCACGCCGTCACCGCGCAGTGCGGCCACGCCGTCCTTGGCCGCCGGAGCCTTCGCCGCGCGCTCCTTGAGCTCGTCGAGGCTGACGCGCGCCTGCCGCTCCGCGAGGTCGGCACGGACTCCGTCGATGATCTCGTCGAGCACACTCACGCGAGCGGCCCCCTTCCTGACGGTGGAGGTTGAAGCGGTTCAAGCAGTTCAAGCGGTTCGGTGGTGCGCCCTGTCCCGGGCGGGCCGACGTGTGCGGGCCCTACCCAGGGGGCACTGCGATGGTATCCGGAGGAGTGCGCAGGCCCCGCATCCGGTCGACGCCGGTCCCACTACCTGGACATTCACCGTTTGATCAAGGGTGCAGCCAGCCACCGAACGGCAGGTTCCGCACAACCGTGAAGAGCAGCACGAACGCGCCCAGCGACCACAGCGCCACCGGCCCCGGATCGATCCGCACCGGCCGTCCGCGCACCGCGTGGACCACCCAGACGGTCCACACCACCGCGAACCCCGCAAAGCCCAGCACGGCGACCGCGTTGTCCGTGAGGGCCGTGACGAGGTCCCCGTGCACGAAGGCGTGAGCGGCTCGCAGACCGCCGCAGCCCGGGCAGTAGAGACCGGTGAGGCGCAGCACCGGACAGACCGGGTAGTGCCCTGGCTCATTGGGGTCCACGGCGCCGACGTACGCGAAGGCCCCGGCCACGGCCGCGAGCACCCCGGCGGGCACGGCCACCCGCCGCAGCACGGCCCCCGCACCCGTGTCCGCGCCGGTGTCACTCGACGGCGTCACCCTTCGGCTCTCGGCGTTCACACCACGCATTCTGCCCGGCGCGGGCCGCACGGCGCGCGGGAGGGGCGGACCCGGTGACATGGACACCGCGTCCGCCCCTCCCTGAGCCTCAGGAAGCCGAAGCCGTACAAGGCCGAAGCCGTACGAAGCCGAAGCTGTCGCCCTGCGAGAGCCTCAGCTCTCGGCGCTGACCGGCTCGGGCGTCGCCTCGGCCTTCGCGACGTGCCGCACCGGGCGGGCCGCCGTCGGCTGGCCCAGCCCCATGGAGCGCATGACGGCGCCTACGACACCGCCGAGGAGGGTGATCACCATGCCGGCCCAGAAGCCCAGCGGGTTGTCCATCACCATGAAGGCACCCGCGACGCAGAAACCGATGAAGATGATTGTGACACCGGTCCAGGCGGCCGGGGTGTGACCGTGGCTGCTGCCCGCCATGACTTGCTCCTCGTTGCTGTAAGCGATGCGTGCGTGAGTCGACGCTCGCCGTCCATTGTCCCGTACCCGCACGGACCTCCCTGAGCGGGGGTCTCCCGTCGTACGGAACCGCCAGAGTACGCGGATGTCCGTCTTCCGGGGGAACCTCGGCCGGCGGCTACGCGCCCGTCGGGTCCTCCCCGCGGTCCAGCGCCTTCCACAGATCTTCGGGCCGGTCCGGGTCCACGGGCTTCGCTCTGCGCGGCCGGGGCGTCCCGTCGCGCTCGTACCGGCCGGACATCGCGGGCCACCGCCGCCCGTACCGCAGCGCGATCAGCCCGGCGAGCAGGATCAGCGCGCCGCCCGCGGCCGCGACGTACGGCCAGGCGGTGTGGCTGAGCTCGCCGACGGTGGCGGAGGTGTCGCCGGAGGCCTGCGCGGCCTTCTCGTCGAGCGCGGAGCTGTCGGAGGCGCCCAGCAGCGCGGCGACGACCGTGCCCGCGCCGGAGAGCGCGAGCAGGGCCGCGACCAGGACGCGCCCGGCCCTGCGTACGGCGAAGACGGCGACGAGAGCGGCGAGGCCCACGATCGCGAGGGCAGCGGGCACGCCCGTGACGTCGCTGCCCTTGGCGGTCAGCGGGAAGTCGCCGCCCGCGACCGAGGCGGTGGCCGCCGACCAGCGCTGCCGGGAGGCGAGCAGCGCCACGGCCGCGCCGAGCGCGCCGCAGAGCAGGGCGACGGCGAGGCTGCGCCGGCCGGCGCGGACGCGTGCGGGTTCGGATCCGGAGTGAGGGGGTGCGGTCACGTACTCCACTATCGCCTGAACCCCGCGCGTCCCGTCACCCGGGGTTCACGCCCCGGCCGCCCGACCGAGCCGGTTCGCCGCGTGGACCGCCCTGAGCACCGCCGCCGCCTTGTTGCGGCACTCGGTGTCCTCGGCCACGGGGTCCGAGTCCGCGACGATGCCGGCACCCGCCTGGACGTACGCCGTGCCGTCGCGCAGGAGCGCCGTACGGATGGCGATGGCGGTGTCGGAGTCGCCCGCGAAGTCGAGGTATCCGACGCAGCCGCCGTACAGCCCGCGGCGGGCGGGCTCCAGCTCGTCGATGATCTGCATCGCGCGCGGCTTGGGGGCGCCGGAGAGCGTGCCGGCCGGGAAACAGGCGGTCAGCACGTCGAAGGCCGTACGGCCCGCCGCGACCCGTCCGGTGACCGTCGACACGATGTGCATCACGTGCGAGTACCGCTCGATCGACATGAAGTCGACGACCTCGACCGAGCCGGGCTCGCACACGCGGCCCAGGTCGTTGCGCCCCAGGTCGACGAGCATCAGGTGCTCGGCGCGCTCCTTGGGGTCGGCGAGCAGCTCGTCGGCGAGGGCCTGGTCCTCCTGCGGGGTGGCGCCGCGGTGGCGGGTGCCCGCGATGGGGTGCACCATGGCCTGCCCGTCCTCGACCTTGACCAGGGCCTCGGGGGACGATCCGACGACGTCGAACCCGTCGAAGCGGAACAGGTACATGTACGGGGACGGGTTGGTGGTCCGCAGCACCCGGTAGACGTCCAACGCGCTTGCCGTGCACGGCGTTTCGAAGCGCTGCGACGGGACGACCTGGAAGGCCTCGCCGGCCCTGATGCGCTCCTTGACGTCCTCGACGGCCTCCTGGAAGTCGGGGCCGCCCCAGCGGGCCGTGTACTCCGGGAGCTCGGAGGGCGGGAGTTCGGCCGGGGGCTGCGAGACGGGGCGGGCGAGGTCGGCCTGCATGGCGTCGAGGCGGGCGATCGCGTCCGCGTGGGCCTCGTCGACGCCCGTGTCGAGGTCGTTGTGGTTGATGGCGTTGGCGATGAGCAGCACCGTGCCGTCCCAGTGGTCGAGGACGGCGAGGTCGCTGGTGAGCAGCATGGTCAGCTCGGGGAGTTTCAGGTCGTCGTGCTCCCCGGGGCCGATCTTCTCCAGGCGGCGCACGATGTCGTAGCCGAGGTAGCCGACCATGCCTCCGGTGAAGGGCGGCAGGCCCGCGGCGAGGTCGTGGGGCGTGTGGAGGGCCTCGATGGTGGCGCGCAGGGCGGCGAGCGGGTCGCCGTCGACGGGGACGCCGACGGGCGGGGTGCCCAGCCAGTGCGCCTGGCCGTCGCGCGCGGTGAGGGTGGCGTGGCTGCGGACGCCCACGAAGGAGTACCGGGACCATGAACGGCCGTTCTCCGCGGACTCCAGCAGGAAGGTGCCGGGGCGCTCGGCGGCGAGCTTTCGGTAGAGGGCGACCGGGGTGTCGCCGTCGGCGAGGAGCTTGCGGCTGACGGGGATGACGCGGCGGTCGGTGGCCAGCTTGCGGAACGTCTCGAGGTCCATGGCGGCTGACCTTACTGATCCAGTGACGCCGCGCCGGAACCGGCGCCGCCCTCGACGGCCTTGAGGACGTCCTCGTCGAAGCAGGTGCGGGCTCCGGTGTGGCAGGCGGCGCCCACCTGGTCGACCTTGACCAGCACGGTGTCGGCGTCGCAGTCCAGGGCCACGGACTTCACCCACTGGAAGTGGCCGGAGGTGTCGCCCTTCACCCAGTACTCCTGGCGGCTGCGCGACCAGTACGTGCAGCGGCCCGTGGTGAGCGTGCGGTGCAGCGCCTCGTCGTCCATCCAGCCGAGCATGAGCACCTCTCCGGTGTCGTACTGCTGGGCGATGGCGGGCAGGAGTCCGTCGGCGCTGTGCTTGAGGCGCGCGGCGATCTCGGGATCGAGGCTGCTGGGGCCGCTGGATGACGGCGTGCTGGTCATGGGTGCCATTGTGCCGCGCGCCACCGACAGCGCCCGCCATTGTCCACAGGACGGACCGGTCCGTCCTGTGCCGATCCCTGCTGGGCGGACCCGCTGCCCGGTCGTAGGCTGGCTGCCATGTCGACCCATGCCAAGCGTGAACGACTCCTCCTCGCCGATCTGTTGGAGGCCTCCGGCCCGGACGCCCCGACCCTGTGCGACGGCTGGAACACCCGTGACCTCGCCGCGCACGTGGTGGTGCGGGAGCGCCGCCCCGACGCCGCCGGGGGAATCCTCGTCAAGCAGCTCGCGCCGCGTCTGGAGCGCGTGATGGCGGAGTTCGCCGCGAAGCCGTACGAGGAGCTGATCCAGCTCATCCGCACCGGCCCGCCGCGTTTCTCGCCCTTCTCCCTCAAGCAGATCGACGAGATCTCCAACACGATCGAGTTCTACGTCCACACCGAGGACGTACGCCGCGCCCAGCCCGACTGGACCAGGCGCGAACTGGACCCGGTGTTCCAGGAGGCCCTGTGGTCCCGTCTGGAGCGCACCGCCCGGCTGATGGGCCGCGGCTCCCCCACCGGACTCGTCCTGCGCCGCCCGAACGGCCAGACGGCGGTCGCCCACCGGGGCACACCGGTCGTCACGGTGACCGGTGAGCCCTCGGAGCTGCTGCTGTTCCTGTACGGACGCCAGCAGGTGGCCGACGTGGAGCTGGACGGCGAGAAGGAGGCGATCACGCGGCTGCACGAGACGAAGCAGCTGGGGATCTGAGGGCTCACTTCGGTATTTCGGCGCGGCGGAGGTCACGGACGCACAGCACCAGGACCCCGCCGAGGCCGCACAGGGCCGCGCTGACCACGAAGACGGGGCCGGTGCCCCACACCCTGACTGCCGCGGCGGACACCGGCATGACGAGCGGTGTACGCCGCGACGTGCGCCGCGTGCGGCAGCCGCCCCCGGACGGTGAGCAGCAGGGCGGCGGCCCCCGCGCCGGTGCCGAACCCGGCGAGCACCCAGCCCACGCCGGAGGCACCCCGGCCGCGCTCGTCGGCGAGCAGGACCAGGCCCACGTTGAGCGGGCCGACGAAGCCGAGATCGCCCAGCGCGACGGCCAGGATCAGCGGCGCGAGCACACGGTGGCCGCGGATGTGGCGCGGACCGTCACGGAGGGCGCGCCAGGCGGTACGTCCGGGCGCCTTGTCGTCCCCGGGCAGGTCGGCGATCCGTACCGTCACGAGCATCGGCACCGAAGAAGTGACCGGGGCTCGAGGCTCAGCGGAGCGTCACCGTACCGGGTGGCCCGCCTCCCGCAGCGTCTCCTTCACCTCGCCGATCCGCAGGTCCCCGAAGTGGAAGACCGACGCCGCCAGCACCGCGTCCGCGCCCGCCGCGATGGCCGGCGGGAAGTCGCCGAGCCTCCCGGCGCCGCCCGAGGCGATCACCGGGACGGTCACGTGCTTCCGGACCGCCGCGATCATCTCCAGGTCGTAGCCGTCCTTCGTACCGTCCGCGTCCATCGAGTTGAGCAGGATCTCGCCCGCGCCCAGCTCGGCGGCCCGGTGGGCCCACTCGATCGCGTCGATGCCGGTGCCCTTGCGGCCGCCGTGGGTCGTCACCTCGAAGCTCCCGGACGGAGTCCGCCGCGCGTCCACCGACAGGACCAGGACCTGACGGCCGAAGCGCTCCGCGATCTCACGGATCAGCTCCGGGCGGGCGATCGCGGCCGTGTTCACGCCCACCTTGTCCGCGCCCGCGCGCAGCAGCTTGTCGACGTCCTCGGCCGTACGGACGCCGCCGCCGACCGTCAGCGGGATGAAGACCTGCTCGGCGGTGCGGCGCACCACGTCGTAGGTGGTCTCGCGGTTGCCGGAGGACGCGGTGATGTCGAGGAACGTCAGCTCGTCGGCGCCCTCGGCGTCGTACACCTTGGCCATCTCGACGGGGTCGCCCGCGTCGCGCAGGTTCTGGAAGTTGACGCCCTTGACGACCCGGCCGTTGTCCACGTCCAGGCAGGGGATGACTCGGACCGCCAGGGTCATGAATCGGGCTCCTCTGATGTCCTCAATGTCCTCTGAATGCTTCTACTTCTACTTCGACCAGGATGCGGGGGTCGACGAAGCCCTCCACGACCAGCAGGGTCGAGATCGGGCGCACGGAGTCGAACAGCTCCTTGTGGGCCCGGCCCACCTCGTCCACGTCCCGGAGGTGGGCCAGATACATCCTCGTCCGGATCACGGACTCGACGCCGAGTCCGAACTCGCCGATCGCCTCGACCGCGCCGGCGAAGGCCACTCTGGCCTGCTCGTACGGGTCGCCCTCCCCGTACAGCACCTGGCCCTTGAAGGCCGTCGTGCCGCCCACCAGCACACGGTCGCCCGCCGCGACGGCACGTGCGAAACCGAAGGACTCCTCCCAGGGGCTTCCGCTCTGCACGCGCCGCACGGCATCGGTCATGACGACACAGCCTCCAAGGCCTCTTCCAGGGTGAACGCCTTCGCGTACAGCGCCTTCCCGACGATGGCGCCCTCGACACCGAGCGGTACGAGACCGGAGATCGCCCGGAGGTCGTCCAGCGACGACACGCCGCCCGACGCCACCACCGGGCGGTCCGTCGCGGCGCAGACGTTCTTCAGGAGCTCCAGGTTGGGGCCCTGCAGGGTGCCGTCCTTGGCGATGTCCGTGACGACGTACCGCGCGCAGCCCTCCTTGTTGAGGCGTTCCAGCGTCTCGTACAGGTCGCCGCCGTCGCGGGTCCAGCCGCGGCCCCGCAGCGTGGTGCCCCGGACGTCCAGGCCCACCGCGATCCTGTCGCCGTGCTCGGCGATGACCTTGGCGACCCACTCGGGGGTCTCCAGGGCGGCCGTGCCCAGGTTCACGCGGGTGCAGCCGGTGGCCAGGGCGGCGGCGAGCGTGTCGTCGTCGCGGATGCCGCCGGACAGCTCCACCTTGATGTCCATAGCCCCGGCGACCTCGGCGATCAGCTCGCGGTTGTCTCCCGTGCCGAACGCGGCGTCCAGGTCGACGAGGTGCAGCCACTCGGCGCCCGAGCGCTGCCAGGCGAGGGCGGCCTCCAGCGGGGAGCCGTACGAGGTCTCCGTGCCGGACTCGCCGTGCACGAGGCGGACGGCCTGGCCGTCACGGACGTCGACGGCGGGGAGGAGTTCGAGCTTGGCCATGGTCTACAGGGTTCCGATCCAGTTGGTGAGCAGCTGCGCTCCGGCGTCGCCGGACTTCTCGGGGTGGAACTGCGTGGCCCACAGGGCGCCGTTCTCCACGGCCGCCACGAAGGGCTTGCCGTGCGTGGACCAGGTGACCCTGGGGGCCCGCATGGTGGGGTTGTGGGTCTCGAGGTTCCAGTCGTGGACGGCGTACGAGTGCACGAAGTAGAAGCGGGCGCCCGCGTCCAGGCCCGCGAAGAGCTGGGAGTCGGACGGTGCGTCGACGGTGTTCCAGCCCATGTGGGGCACGATGTCGGCCTGGAGCGGCTCGACCGAGCCGGGCCACTCGTCGAGGCCCTCGGTCTCCACGCCGTGCTCGATACCGCGGGCGAAGAGGATCTGCATACCGACGCAGATGCCCATCACCGGACGGCCGCCGGACAGCCGGCGGTCGACGATCCAGTCGCCGCGCGCCTCCGTGAGGCCCTTCATGCAGGCGGCGAACGCGCCGACGCCCGGCACCAGCAGGCCGTCCGCGTTCATGGCCTTGTCGTAGTCACGGGTGATCTCGACATCGGCTCCCACGCGCGCGAGGGCGCGCTCGGCGGAACGGACGTTGCCGAAGCCGTAGTCGAAGACGACCACGCGCTTTGCTGGGGTACTCAATTCCACACCTCCAGCCTCAGGACGCCCGCGACGAGACACATCGCGGCGCCGATGGAGAGCAGGGTGATGAGGCTCTTGGGCATCTGCTGCTTGGCGAAGGAGATGATGCCGCCGACGAGGAAGAGCCCGACGACGATCAGGATGGTCGACAGCCCGTTCACAGCGCGCCCTTCGTGGAGGGCAGGATGCCCGCCGCGCGCGGGTCCCGCTCGCTCGCGTACCTGAGGGCCCGTGCCAGCGCCTTGAACTGGCACTCCACGATGTGGTGCGCGTTGCGCCCGTACGGCACGTGCACGTGCAGCGCGATCTGGGCCTGGGCGACGAAGGACTCCAGTATGTGCCGGGTCATCGTCGTGTCGTACTCGCCGATCATCGGCGCCATCTTCTCGGGCTCGGTGTGCACCAGGTACGGCCGGCCGGAGAGGTCCACGGTGACCTGCGCGAGCGACTCGTCGAGCGGCACCGTGCAGTTGCCGAAGCGGTAGATGCCCACCTTGTCGCCGAGGGCCTGCTTGAAGGCGGCGCCCAGCGCGAGGGCGGTGTCCTCGATGGTGTGGTGCGAGTCGATGTGCAGGTCGCCCTCGGTCTTCACGGTGAGGTCGAACAGACCGTGGCGGCCGAGCTGGTCGAGCATGTGGTCGTAGAAACCGACCCCGGTGGAGATGTCCGTCTTCCCGGTGCCGTCCAGGTCGACCTCGACGAGGACGGACGTCTCCTTGGTCGTCCGCTCGACACGCCCTACGCGGCTCATGCGCTCTGCTCCTTCGGGGGTGCGGGGGTGTCCCCCACAACACTCAGTAGTTCACGTACCGCGTCCAGGAACGCGTCGTTCTCGGCCGGGGTTCCCGCGGTCACCCGCAGCCACCCCGGTACGCCGTTGTCCCGGACCAGGACACCCCGGTCGAGGATCCTCTGCCAGGCTTCGTGGGAGCCGTGCTTGCCGTCGAATCGCCCGAACTGCACGAAGTTGGCGTCCGACTCGGTCACCTCGTAGCCGATCGCGCGCAGCTCGGCGACCAGCCGGTCCCGCTCGGACTTCAGCTGCTCGACGTACTTCAGCAGCGTGTCGGTGTGCTCCAGGGCGGCCAGGGCGGTCGCCTGCGTGACGGCCGACAGGTGGTACGGCAGCCGTACGAGCTGGACGGCGTCCACGACCGCCGGGTGCGCGGCGAGGTAGCCGAGGCGCAGCCCGGCCGCGCCGAACGCCTTGGACATGGTCCGGGAGACCACGAGGTGGGGGCGGCCCTCCAGCAGCGGCAGCAGCGAGTCGCCGTGGCTGAACTCGATGTACGCCTCGTCGACCACCACCATCGACGGCTTGGCCGCCTGTGCGGCCTCGTACAGGGCGAGGACCGTCTCGGGCGGGACCGCGTTGCCCGTGGGGTTGTTGGGGGTGGTGATGAAGACGACGTCCGGCCGGTGCTCGGCGATGGTCTTCTCGGCGGCGGCGAGGTCGACGGTGAAGTCGTCATTGCGGGGTCCGGAGATCCAGCCCGTGCCCGTGCCGCGGGCGATGAGCCCGTGCATCGAGTACGAGGGCTCGAAGCCGAGCGCCGTACGGCCGGGGCCGCCGAAGGTCTGCAGCAGCTGCTGGATGACCTCGTTGGAGCCGTTGGCCGCCCAGACGTTCTCGACGCCGACCGGGTACTTGCCGGTCTTCGTCAGATACTCGGCGAGCCCGGTGCGCAGCTCGACCGCGTCCCGGTCCGGGTAGCGGTTGAGGTTGCGGGCCGCCTCGCGCACCCGCTCGGTGATCCGCTCGACCAGCGGCTCGGGCAGCGGGTACGGGTTCTCGTTGGTGTTCAGCCGTACGGGGACGTCCAGTTGGGGCGCGCCGTAGGGGGACTTGCCGCGCAGCTCGTCCCGTACGGGGAGATCGTCGATACGTACGTCGTTCACTTGCTCTCCGGCACCTTCCAGCCGAACCTCGCCTTGATCGCCGCGCCGTGCGCGGGCAGGTCCTCCGCCTCCGCCAGCGTCACCACGTGGTGCGCGACCTCGGCCAGCGCGTCCTTCGTGTAGTCGACGACGTGGATGCCGCGCAGGAAGGACTGGACGGACAGGCCGGAGGAGTGACAGGCGCAGCCGCCCGTCGGCAGCACGTGGTTGGACCCGGCCGCGTAGTCACCGAGCGAGACCGGCGCCCAGGGGCCGATGAAGATCGCGCCCGCGTTCACGACGCGTTCGGCGACCGCGGCGGCGTCCGCCGTCTGGATCTCCAGGTGCTCGGCGCCGTACGCGTTGACCACGCGCAGGCCCTCGTCAATGCCGTCGACGAGCACGATCGCGGACTGGCGGCCCGCCAGGGCCGGGCGGATCCGGTCCTCGATGTGCTTGGTGGCCTCGACCTGCGGGGCCAGCTCCTTCTCGACCGCGTCCGCGAGCTCCACGGAGTCGGTGACGAGAACGGCGGCGGCCAGCGGGTCGTGCTCGGCCTGGCTGATCAGGTCGGCGGCGACGTGCACCGGGTCGGCGGTCCCGTCCGCGAGGACGGCGATCTCGGTCGGGCCGGCCTCGGAGTCGATGCCGATGAGCCCCGTGAAGTACCGCTTGGCCGCGGCCACCCAGATGTTGCCGGGGCCGGTGACCATGTTGGCGGGCGGACAGGACTCGGTGCCGTACGCGAACATCGCGACCGCGGTCGCGCCGCCGGCGGCGTACACCTCGTCGACGCCAAGCAGTTCGCAGGCCGCGAGGATCGTCGGGTGCGGGAGCCCGCCGAACTCGGCCTGCGCGGGGGACGCGAGCGCGACGGAGCCGACGCCGGCTTCCTGCGCGGGCACCACGTTCATGATCACGGACGACGGGTAGACCGACCGGCCGCCCGGCACGTACAGCCCGACGCGCTCGACCGGCACCCACTTCTCAGTGACCGTGCCGCCGGGGACCACCTGGGTGGTGTGGCTGGTCCGGCGCTGCTCCCGGTGGACGATACGGGCGCGGCGGACGGACTCCTCCAGGGCCGCGCGCACGGCCGGGTCGAGCTGCTCCAGCGCGTCCCCCAGCGCCTGCGCCGGAACCCGTACGGACTCCAGGCGTACGCCGTCGAACTTCTCGGCGAAGTCGATCAGCGCCGCGTCGCCCCGATGATGCACGGCCTCGCAGATCGGCCGCACCTTCTCCAGGGCGGCCGAGACGTCGAAGTCGGCTCGGGGCAGCAGGTCGCGCAGGGCGGGGCCCTTCGGCAGGGCGTCGCCGCGCAGATCGATTCGGGAGATCACGGGCCCAATTCTCTCAGACCCGGGTCGGGCGCCGTCCGTCCGTATCAGTGGCTGATACACGACTGGACGCAAAACCTGAAGATCACCTTCACATTCGGCGTTCGGCGTGTCACTCAGCGGGCATGGGACGGGTGTACGAAACCCGCGAGTAGATGGGGAGCCCGTGCAGGCACGGGCAGGAGGGAAGAAGGAGTAGTGACCGATGGTGCCGGCTTCGGCCGGGACGGGGACCCGCCGGAGGGCCTCAGCGCCGTTGAGAGAGGGATGTGGCAGGCCTTCCGCAACGGCAGCGTCTACGACCTGCGCGTCGGGGACACCGTGGTGGACGATCCGCACGGCGGCCACCCCTGGGGGCCGGAGCGGACCGTGCGGGCGCGGATCGTGTGCTGGCTGCTGCTGGACGGGCCGCCCGCGCTGGCGGGCCGGGTGTCGGCGCTGAAGCTCGTGGGCGTGCAGATCGAGGACACGCTCGATCTCGCGGGCGGCACGGTCGCGCCGTACGTCGAGATGAAGGGCTGCCGGTTCGAGAAGGAGATCCGGCTGCCGGAGGCGCGGTTCACCACCGTCCGGCTGGTCGACTGCTCGGTGCCCCGGCTGGAGGCGGCCCGGGTGCACACCGAGGGCGACTTCCATCTGCCGCGCTGCCGCTTCCACAGCGGGGTCCGGCTCACCGACGCCCAGATCGGCACCGATCTGATGCTCAACCAGGCCGTGGTCCAACGGGACCGGAGCGGCCGCTCGATCACCGGGGACGGCATGACGGTCGGGCAGGACCTCCAGGCCGAGATGCTGGAGGCGCACGGCGAGCTGAGCCTGCGCGGCGCCACCATCGGCGTGTCGCTGAGCCTGCGCGGCGCCCGGCTGACCAACCAGTACACGCGCCAGGCCCTGAACGCGCCCCAGCTGACCGTGGGCCGCACCCTCTATCTGACCCCCGCGGGCGTCGGCAATCCGATCGTCACCAGCGGCACCACGCCCGCACACGGCACGCGGGTGCAGAGGTTCGCCTGTGAGGGTGGGGTGCGCCTCGACGACGGGCGGTTCGGTGACGCGGTCGACCTGGAGGGGGCGCGCTTCACCTTCACCGACGAGCAGGAGCTGTCGCTGCGCCGCGTCCAGGTGCCCGAACTGCGTTTCCTCGGGCAGCGGCCGGAGCGCGGCAAGGTGGTGCTGTCGGGCGCGCGGATCGTCAACCTGATGGACAGCGCGGACAGCTGGCCCGGCCCCGGCAACATCCAGATGGGCGGCTTCCAGTACGAGAACCTCGTGCCGCGCGGACCGTTCCCGCTGGTCAAGCGGCTGGAGTGGGTGTCCGCCGCGACCGCCGAGTACAACCCGGAGCCGTACGAGCGGCTGGCCGCGGTGCTGCGCGCCGGCGGGGAGGACGAGGACGCCCGCGAGGTCCTGCTGGCCAAGCAGCGCCACCGCCGCGAGAACCTGCCGCTCGCGGCCAAGCTCTGGGGATACGCGCAGGACTGGACCGTCGCGTACGGGTACCGGCCGGGCCGGGCGGCCATGTGGCTCGCGGTGCTGTGGGCGGCCACGTCGATCGCCTTCTCGCATGCCGCGCACCCGCCGATCAAGGACGGTGAGCATCCGCCGTGGAACGCCTCGCTGTTCGCCCTTGACCTGCTCCTGCCGCTGATAGACCTGGGGCAGGCGGGCTACTGGCAGCTGCGCGGCGGCTGGCAGTGGCTGGCCGCGGCGGTGGTCCTGTTGGGCTGGATCCTGGCGACGACGGTGGCGGCGGGGGCGACGCGGCTGCTCAGCAGGGGCTGACGGGAGAGGGAGTACGGGGTACGGGGCGCGGCATCCGGAGCACGGGCTTCGCACATGCCTGGAGTACAGGATTCCAACAGTCGCCGGACAGGCCCTTTTTACCGGACCTTGACCGTTGCCGACGCAACCGAATTTGCGTTACGCATTCGCGCTGGCGCGCCTCCGACCTGCGGGTTTTCAATGGTCGACACCATGGCTCTGCTGCGCGCGTTCATTCGTACCGCACGAATGATCCGGAACACCTCGTCCCTCGCCGTCGGCCTGCCCGCCGACGACGAGGTACTGCTCGACGCCCCCGACGCCCGGCTCGCGCCCGCCCTCGTGGCGGCGGGCCGCGGCGAGTACCTCCCGGCGGCCGAACTGCTGATCACCACCCGGAAGGCCGCCGAGTGGGAGGACCGCGACCGGTACGCGACCCGTCTCGCGGCCTTCGCACGCCTGCGCGGCGAGTGGCTCACCGAGTGGCAGCGGGCCGCCCCCTACGACCCCGATGTCCTGCTGGTCGAGGCCGCGCTGGCGGTGGCGCGCGGCTGGGAGTCCCCGGACCACGCCGAGCGCCTGCGTCAGGTGGGCCCGTTGATCGCCGCGGCGGCTGAGGGCGAGCCGCGTGACCCGGTGCCCTGGCGGATCGCGCTCGACCATGCGCGGGGCACCCACGCGGGCCACGACGCGTTCGAGCGGCTGTGGGCCGAGGCCGTCCACCGCTCACCGCACCACTACGGCTGCCATGTCGCCGCGCTCCAGTACCTCGCGGCCTCGTCCCGTACCGGGGACTCGTGCTGGGCAGGGGAGCGGGGGCCGCGCACCCATCGCGAGTGCTTCGACTTCGCCGAGCGGGCCGCGCTGGACGCACTCCCGGACTCGCTGGTGCAGGCGCTGCCGGTGCGGGCGGCGTTCGCGTATCTCACCGAGGACGGCGGGGCGGGCGTGACGCGTGGCCGGCTGGACGCGGCGGCCGACGCGGCGGTCGCGCTCTCGGCCCGGTACGCGGCCGCCGACCCCTGGCCGGCCGAGGTCCGCAACCTGCTGACGTACGTTCTGGTACGGCTGGAACGCTGGGAGGACGCCCTGGAGCAACTGCGTCTGATCGGCCCGTACGCGACCTCGTTCCCCTGGGAACGGATTTCTGACGACCCGCTCGGGCAGTTCCTGGAACTCCGGGACGGCATACGCCTGGAGGTGGCGTCGGGCATGCCGCTGCGCCCACGGTCCGGTGCCCGCCCGAGCCCACGGAGTGGGCGCGGAGGACGCCCTGCCCCCGACGACCACTAGGCTCTTGCGTCGTGACCACCGTCCGCCTCCCGCTCTTCCCCCTGAACTCGGTGCTGTTCCCGGGGCTGGTGCTCCCGTTGAACATCTTCGAGGAGCGCTACCGCGCCATGATGCGCGAGCTGCTCAAGACCCCCGAGTCCGAGCCGCGCCGCTTCGCCGTCGTCGCCATCCGCGACGGCCACGAGGTCGCGCCCGCCGCGCCCGGTATGCCGGACCGGACGTCCCAGCCGGAGCGCGGCCCGGCCGCGGGCTTCGGCGACGACCCGGTCCGGGCCTTCCACGGGGTGGGGTGCATCGCGGACGCGGCGACCATCCGGGAGCGCGACGACGGCACGTTCGAGGTACTGGCGACCGGCACGACCCGTGTACGCCTGCTCTCGGTGGACGCGTCGGGCGCGTTCCTGACGGCCGAGCTGGAGGAGCTGCCGGAGGAGCCCGGCGATGAGGCGGGGGCGCTGGCCGAGGGGGTGCTGCGGGCCTTCCGCCAGTACCAGAAGCGCCTGGCGGGGGCCCGTGAGCGCTCGCTCTCGACGGGCACGGAGCTCCCGGACGAGCCGGCCGTGGTCTCGTACCTCGTGGCTGCGGCGATGATGCTCGACACCCCCGCCAAGCAGCGGCTGCTCCAGGCCCCGGACACGGCCTCGCGCCTGCGCGACGAGCTGAAACTCCTGCGCGCGGAGACGGCCATCATCCGTAGTCTGCCGTCGCTGCCCGCGTCGGACCTGACGCGCGGCCCCACAAGTCTCAACTGACGCGTCTGTACTGGCATGTCCCCACTGGCATAAGGGCACGGCACCTTGTCGAAGAAGTCGAAGAAGCAGCAGCAGTCCGGAGGGACCCCGGCGACGGTGGCCCTGACGGGGGCCGGTGTGGACTTCACCGTCCACTCCTACGAGCACGACCCCTCCCACCCCTCGTACGGCGAGGAGGCGGCGGAGGCGATGGGCGTCTCCCCGGACCGCGTCTTCAAGACGCTGGTGGCGGACGTGGACGGCGCGCTGGTCGTCGCCGTCGTCCCGGTGGCGGGCTCGCTGGACCTGAAGGCCCTGGCCTCCGCGGTGGGCGGCAAGCGCGCGGCGATGGCGGACCCGACCCTGGCGGAACGCACCACGGGCTACGTCCGCGGCGGTATCTCACCGCTGGGCCAGCGCAAGAAGCTCCGCACGGTCCTGGACGCGTCGGCTCGGTCCCACGACACGATCTGCGTCTCGGCGGGCCGCCGCGGCCTGGAGATCGAACTGTCCCCGGAAGCCCTCCTCGAACTCACGGAAGCGGTCTCGGCGCCCATCGGCCGTGCATGACCCCTCGACGACTTCCCGGTCCTCGGCTACTACCAAGGACATGTCGAAAAGAACCCGCAAACGCAAGTGGCGCACCAAGAAGGGCCGCTCCAACCACGGCCACCGCCCGGCGTAAGAGCCGTCCGGCACCCGGTCCAGCACCCACCGGCCCGTCGGCAACACTCAGCCGGTCCGGCAAAAGCACTCGGGCCGGGACCCACGAGCCCGTCCGCAACGCTCAGCCCGTCCAGCAACACTCAGCCGGTCCAGCACCCACCAGCCCGTCCGGCGCTTGAGGACGAGGCCGTTCAGGCCGACAAAACACCCACCCACC
>NZ_VJZE01000174.1 GCF_009377205.1 Streptomyces phyllanthi | reverse complement strand
GTCCCTCACCCGCCCCGACGCGGACCCGCCCGGCGCCAACGACTGGGACTGCACGCCCACCGCCCGGCACCCGCGGCCGGTCGTCCTCGTCCACGGGACGTACGAGAACGCCTTCAACAACTGGAACGAGCTCGCCCCGAAGCTCCGGAACGAGGGCTACTGCGTCTTCGCGATCAACCAGGGCGCTCCCCGCGGGGAGGTCATCAAGGGCCGCAACCACATCCCGGACTCGGCCGTCGAGCTCGCGAACTTCGTCGACAGGGTGCTCAGGGTCACCGGCGCCGACAAGGTCGACCTGGTGGGCCACTCGCAGGGCGGCGGCGTACTGCCCCGCTGGTACCTGAAGTTCAACGGCGGAGCCGCCAAGGTCAACCACCTCGTGGGCATCTCCCCGTCCAACCACGGGACCACCATGCTGGGACTGGCCACCCTGGCCAGGACCTTCGGTCTGCTCGGCTGGGCGGGGCAGCTCGGCGGTCAGGCGCTGCCGGACCAGGCGGCGGGCTCGGACGTCCACAGGAGGCTGGACAGCGGCGGTGACACGATGCCCGGCGTCACGTACACCACTCTCGTCACCCGCTTCGACGAGGTCGTCACCCCGTACACGAACCAGTACCTCACCGCGGGACCGGGGGCGAAGGTGACCAACATCCTTCTGCAGGACGTCTGCCGCCTGGACCACACCGACCACATCGGCAGCTCCTACGACCCCATCGTCCACCAGCTCGTCCTGAACGCCCTGGACCCCGCCAGGACGGTGGACCCCGGCTGCTTCCTCGTACTCCCCGTCGGCAGCTGACACGCTCCGGAGCCCCGAACGCCCCGGCCGACTTCCTCGCCAGGCCGGGGCTCCCTCCTGGACCGGGCATGATCCGTCACGGTCCAGGAGGGAAGACTGTCACCTCACGGCTTCAGCCGGGCGATCTTCAAGGTCTTCGTGGTCGGGGACGCCCCCGTGAGAGCGGTCGTGTAGGAGGGGGTGACGGGGGCGTACGCCCAGGTCAGGGTTCCGTCCTTGAGGACCGCGATATCGCCGGTGAGGCGCGCCTTGACGACCTTGTCCGCGCCCTGGACCTTGCCGTTCCAGTCGATCAGGCGGAAGTGGGTGCCCGTGAAGGTGCCGGTGCAGGTGCCGCTCGCGCACTTGGCGTTCTTCAGGGACTCCCACGAGACGAGGAGCCGGTTCTTCCCGTACTTGGCGACGCGCACGTTGACGTGCTCGGTGCCCTTGGCGCTGGTGAGGTAGACCGGCTTGCCCGCGGGGGTGTTGCGGTTCTTGAGGAACGCGACCGCCACCTGGTGCGTGCTCGTCTTCGGCTTCACCGTCCAGCCGCGCCCGCTGGAGTCCTCCGGGTTCTTCTTCGCGGAGGCGGCGCCGCGCGAGGCGAAGGCCGTCGCGTAGCGTCCCGTGGACGACTTGACCAGGTCGCCCGTACGGCTCGCGTACGTGCCACCGCAGTAACCCGCCCAGCACTGCTCGCGCTGTACGACCGGCGCGTTGTCGGGGGCTGCTATGCCCGTGGAGACGAACAGGCCCGAGCGCCAGTCGTCGAAGCAGAGGGAGGCGAAGGCGCCCGTCTTCTCCGCGCGCAGGGCTATGCCCTCGTTGTGGGAGCAGCCCCAGCCCCAGCCGCCGCCGAGCTTGGCGCCCTTGGAGCTGACGTACTGCATCTTGTCGCCGAAGTGGCCGTCGGCGAAGCCGCCCGCGCCGTGGACCACGAAGTACGCGCCGTACTTCGTGCCGTTCCAGGCGAGCTGCCCGTCGAGGAGCGGGGCCGTGTCGTTGGACGACTTCCCGGTGATCTTGGTGCGCCAGGCCTGCTTGCCGTTCTTGTAGCGGACCAGCGCCGCCGCCGTCTCGTTCCACTTGTTGCTGTCGGAGACGCGGGTCAGCAGGGCGAAGCCGTCGTTGTGCGCGACCAGTCCGCCGACCTCCTTGGTGCCCTTCACGACCGTGTCGGCGCCCGAGCGCTTTCCGGCCGCCGTCAGCGAGGTGACGTGGACGCCGCCCTTGGCGGGCCACGCCACGCGCAGCGTGCCGTCCGGGGCCACGGCCGTGGCCGTGCGCGTCCACTCACGGGTGTTGTTGTACCCGGCGGACAGATACGGGAACGCGGTCGGCAGCTTCACCGTGGTGTTGGTGACGGTGAGGCCGTCGGCGGTGGAGGCCGTGGTGTTCGGGGCCGTGGTGGTCGTCGCCGTGGCGGTCGCGTACCAGGCCCCGGCCAGCAGGCCGGCCGCCGCCAGGGCACCGATGACGGGTTTGCGGGCGACTCTGCGACGACGGTGCGTCGGAGTGGGTCTTGCGGAAGTCATGCCCCCTTGTTGCCACGGGGGCGGAAGAGGTTGCCGTGAAAATCGAGATGTTTTCCGGCCACTGCCGAGACGGGCTTCAGGCCGCGCCTGACACCGGCGAAGCGTCCGCTCCCCATGGTCCCCCGTGGTCGTTCGTCACGCCTGGGATCCCTCGCGGGGCCAGTGCTCCAGCGCCACGTGCAGGGCGTCGACGGCGCGGTCCCAGGACGCCTGTACGTCGCGGGAGGCGCCGAAGGCGTCGGCCGTCTCCAGGGCGCAGTAGCCGTGGAACGTACTGCGCAGCAGGCGTACGGCGTCGGTGAGGTCGGGCTCGTCGAGGCCGTAGGCGCGCAGTATGCCGTAGGTGATCTCGGCGGTTCGGCGGAGCTCGGGGGACGCGGCGACCAGGGCCTGGTCGATCCGGATCTGCGTCGCCGCGTACCGCCCCGGCCGCTCCAGCGCGTACTCCCGGTACGCGCCGGCGAAGGCGGCCAGGGCGTCCTTCCCGGCGCGGCCGGCCACCGCCTCGGCGATGCGCTCGGTCATCTCGCGCCCGGCGTGGAACGCGAGGCGGGTCCGCAGGTCGTGGAGGTTCCTGAGGTGCGAGTACAGACTCGCGTCCTTCACGCCGAACCGCCGTGCCAGCGCGGACAAGGTGACGTTCTCGAACCCCACCTCGTCCGCGAGTTCGGCCGCGGCTTCCACGATCCGCTCGGCGGTGAGCCCGGCACGGGCCATACGGCCACCTCCGCCCGCTGAAACCTAGGGTGTTTAGGCTACAGCCTGCCCATCCGAGGAGCCGGGAGCGCGGGGTCGGCCGGGGGCCGGGAGCGCCGTGGTCAGCCGATCGGCGCGTACAGCACCCCCAGCTTGTCGACCTCGCTGCCCGAGCGGCCCGTGAAGCCGACGATCTGCCAGCCGGAGGGGGCGGTGAAGGTCCTGGTGTCGGACGTGGCGGTACCGGCCGACAGCGTGCGGCCCTTGTCCGTCGTGAAGGCGGCCGAGAAGATCCGCGTCCGGCCGTCCTTCTGGCCCTGGGTCAGCTTGACCGAGGTGAGGTGTTCGCCGGAGGCCAGCGTCAGCGACGTGGCCGTGCCGCCCGTGCCGCCGTGGGACAGGGCCGTGCCGTTCGCGTGGGTCAGCGACACCGCGTCCAGGCGTGAGCCGCCGCGCAGGGTGAGGGTGCGGGGCGAGACGGTGGACGGCAGGTCGTCCGCGTCGTTGAACGCCGTGCCGTGCGGTCCGCCGAAGAAGTCGCTTGCGCGCAGGGACGAGTCGAGGGTGTAGGAGAAGTCGACCGTGTGCGGGAAGTGGTCGGAGAGGTGCTCGCCGTCGGAGCGGAGGAACGACTTCCAGTCGTTGTTGTAGCGGGTCGCGTCGAGCGAGACGAGGTCGCTGCCCCGGTAGAGGACCTTGTCGACGACCTCGCAGTCGTTCGTCGGGGCCGCCTCGTCGCAGACCAGCGCGTCACTGCCCTGCGCCGGGGGCGTACCGCCCCTGACGAGCTGCACCCAGGCGTCCGTCAGGCCGTTCTCCGCCACGAGCGTGCGGATGTTGTCACCGGTGCGCGTGTAGCGGGTGTTGGTGTCGCCCATGACGATCACGGCGTTGCCCGCGGAGTTCGCCTGGATGAAGTCCGACAGCTGCTCGACGTTGGCGCGGCGGGCGGCCAGGGCGTCGTCGGTCGCGTCCGCGTTGGTGTGCACGTTGTAGAGGTCGACGAAGACGCCCTCGGCGAGGCGGACCCGGGCGAGGCTGAACCCCTTGGGGGTCAGGCAGTTCGTGCCCGTGCAGTCGTTCCACTTCACCCGCTCGAAGTCCTCGAAGGCATGGTCGGACAGGGTGTTCATGCCGTCGCCGAACAGGGCTCCGCCGCTGGTCGCGGTGCGGTACGGGTGGGTGTCGTTCGCGTACAGCGACGCGTGGTAGTTGAAGTCCTCCTGCACGTTCACGATGTCGTACGGGCCGAGCCGCTGGCCGATCAGCGGGGTGTTCGTCTCCGGATCACTGTCACCGAGGCCGAGCGGAAGGCCCGCGATGTTGTACGTGAGGACGTTGAAGGTGCCCGAGTCGGCCGCGGCCGCGGGCGCCGATCCGGTGGTGGCGAGGCCCGTGAGGGCCAGTGCGGCGGCCGCGAATGTGCCGAGGAGTCTTCTCATGGTGGGGGCGCCTCCTGGGGAGGGGAAACGGAGAGAAAGTGAGCGATGCTCAGCTTGATGCGAACAGTGTGACCTACAAGGACAGTTGAGGAAACAGCGAAGGGAGAGGAAAGGAATTCGGTGGTGAGCCGGGGCCCGGCTCCGGCACGGTGATCCCCATGCCGACACCCGCTTTCCTGCCAGGGCTCGAACTCTCCCGCATCCTGTACGAGGAGTCGGTACGGCCCCTGCTCGCCGAGGCGTACCCCACGCTGCGGTACTCGGCCGCGCGCATCGGCCCGGGCTCCGAGGTGCTCGGCTTCGACACGCCGCGCTCCGCGGACCACGACTGGGGGCCGCGGCTGAACCTCTTCCTGACTCCCGAGGACGCGGACCGGCACGCCACCGCCCTCCACCGGCTGCTGGCCGAACGCCTGCCCAAGGAGGTGCGCGGCTGGCCCACCCACTTCCGCCGCAGGGACGACGACCCCTTGGACCCGGTCTCCGGCCATATGGAGCTGACGGACGGGCCCGTGGACCACCGTGTCCCGGTGGACGCGCTCGGAGCCTGGCTCACCGAGCGGCTCGGCGTCGACGCGTGGGCCGCCGCTCCGGCCACCGCCGAGTGGCTGGCGGTTCCGCAGCAGAGGCTCGCCGAGGTCACCGGGGGCGCGGTGTTCCACGACGGGCTCGGCGCCCTCGACGTCGTACGCAGGCGCCTCGGCTGGTATCCCGACCAGGTGTGGCGCTATCTCCTGGCCTGCCAGTGGCAGCGGCTCTCCCAGGAGGAGGCGTTCGTCGGGCGGTGCGCGGAGGTGGGGGACGAGCTCGGCTCGGCGGTGGTCGCCGGGCGCCTGGTGCGGGACCTGATGCGGCTGTGCCTGCTGCTGGCCCGGCGGTACGCGCCGTACAGCAAGTGGCTGGGCACCGCCTTCGCACGGCTTCCGGTGGCCGCCGGGCTCACGCCGTCGCTGCGCGGGGCGCTCACGGCCACCGGGTACGCGGAGCGGGAGCGGCATCTGTGCGACGCGTACGAGACGGCCGGTGCCCTGCAGAACGCGGCGGGGCTCACGGCGCCCGTCGACCCGGGACGCCGGCCGTACCACAGCCGTCCGTTCCTGGTCCTGCACGCGGAGCGGTTCGCCAGGGCCCTGGCGGACACGGTCACCGACCCGGAGCTGCGCGCCCTGCCCCTCACCGGGAGCGTGGACCAGTGGGCGGACAGCACCGACTTCCTCAGCCGCGTCCCCGGGCCGGGGCTCACCGTGTCATGACCCGGCGGTGCGTGAGGCCGGGGCGGTCAGGCGTTGGGGTTCACCCCGTTCGACAGCCCCGTGTACGCCGGCTTCGCCCCGTAGCTCTCGTTGTACGGCAGGGCCGCGCCGTACCCGTTGAACGTGCCCGGGACCCACGAGTACTTGTCGGTCAGACCCCAGACCGTGACGCCCGCGCAGCGCGGTACGCCCAGGCAGTTCTCGCTGGCCGTCTTGTAGTCGGTGGACTGCTGGGCGAGCTCGGCGGAGGAAGCGGGCAGCGGGATACGGACGTCGAGCTCGGTGACGGAGACCTCCAGACCGAGGTCCGAGAACCGCTTCAGGTTGGCCTTCATCGAGCTCGGCACGCCGCCCACCATGAAGTGGGACTGGAAGCCGATGCCGTGCAACGGAACCCCCTGGGCGAGGAGTTGCCTGGCCAGGTTGTACAGGCCGTCGCTCTTCGCGTTGTCCGCCTCGATGTTGTAGTCGTTGATGTACAGCTTCGCCGACGGGTCGGCCGCGTGGGCCCAGCGCAGGGCATTGGCGATATGACCGGTGCCGAGCTTGTCCTGCCACAGCGAGCTGCGCATCGAACCGTCCTCGTTGAACGCCTCGTTGACGACGTCCCACGCGTAGATCCTGCCCTTGTAGCGGCCGACGGTCGTGTCGATGTGCTTCTTGAGGATCGTGTTGAGCTCGGAGGCCGAGAAGTTCCCGTTCTTCAGCCAGGACGGCAGCTGGGCGTACCAGACGAGCGTGTGGCCCCGGACGCCCTGGTTGTGGGAGGCCGCGTGGCTGACCAGCCGGTCCGCGGCGGCCCAGTTGTACGAGTTCCGGCTCGGCTCCAGCGCGTCCCACTTCATCGCGTTCTCCGCGGTGACCGAGTTGAACTCCCGGTCCAGGACGGTGGTGTACGCCGACTCCGTCCGCAGCGGTCCGTCCGCGACCGCCGCCCCGATCCTCACCCCGCGCGCGTCGGCGTAGCCGCGCAGCGTCGTGGCGGCCTCGGCGTGGTCGGTGAACTGGGGGAGCGCGACGACGGCCGTCGCCACGAGCGCGCCGGCGGCGAGCAGGGGGAGAGGGCGGAGGGCACGGCGACGGTGGGTTCTCGGTGAGTGCGACACAGCGGCTCCTCGCTGGTGGGGGGCGGTCACCCTCCAGTCGCCGCCGCTCGCGGCGAGGTTGCCGTTGTGCTCCAGAGGACCTCGCGGGTCTCGTCGTCGCCTTCGGGGCCGGCGGGGCCGGCGGGACCGGAACAGCGGACGGCGCTCGCCTTCCCGCACTGGACGTATCCGGTTCCGCTCGCGGACCTGAGCCCGACGATGACACGGTGCGGCCTCCACTTCCCGGGGGCACCGGATGCCTCGAAGATCCGCTGCGATTCCTCCTCGCAGGGCGAGTAGATCTCGATCCCCTCGTAACGGGTCACCAACTGCAACGCGTCCACGTCCTCGAAGAGAATCTCGACGCGGGTGTCGTCCGCCGCGCCGGGAGGTGTACGGATCAGGAGCTGGGAGTGCCCGACTCCATAGCGCCAGACACGGAACGTGAGCTCCGACCGGAAGAGCACGGCCGAGTCGCCTTCGCCGGGGTCACTCACCCGTTCACCCCCGTGTAGTGCCCGAGACTCCACCGCCACAGCAGCCGCGAACCCAGGTAGGCCAGCACGCCCAGCAGCGGTGAGAGCGCCGCCAGCCAGTACGGGACACCGGTGTCGTGGCCGTGGCCGGTGAGGACCGCGGCAGGGAAGTAGGCGACGAACGCGAGCGGAAGGCCGTACGTCAGGAAACCGCCCACCGCCTTGGGCAGGACGTTCAGCGGGTAGCTGCCGAACGTGCCCAGCAGCTCCTCCAGCCAGCGGCTCCAGTAGTCGGCGGCGGGGAAGCGCAGGGCGGCGGAGGCCACCACCGTGAACAGGGCCGCCTCCAGCAGCATGCCGCCGACGACCGCGGCGACCAGGTACGAGATCCGCCCCGGCGTCCAGTCCAGGTTGCTGCGGCTGAGCGCGCCCACCATGAGCCCCGCCGCCACCGTCAGGTCACCGATCGCGTTGGTGGGGAAGTAGGAGAGCTGGACCTGCCGGTGCACCGGCAGGGGGCGCACCAGATAGACGTCGATCTTCCCTTCCTGGATCTGTCGGCCGATGAAGTGCACACGCCCCAGCACGAGCACGAACAACCCGTGCGCGAGCATGCGCGTCGCCGGGATCAGCAGCACCTCCGAGCTGTCCCAGCCGCCCATCCCGGTGAACCGGGTCAGCAGCACCGTCGCGAACACGATCACCGACACCTGCCAGATCGCGCCGATCGCGATCATCAGCAGGAACTCGGTGCGGTACTCCAGCTGGGCGCGGAAGTTGAGAACCGTGATGCGCCACGCGATCCGGACGCCGTTCACAGGCATCAGCCTCCTTGGGAGATGACACGGCGGGCGGCCCGCCGCCACAGGAAACGGGTGAACAGGAAGAGCAGCACGACCCAGACGGCCTGGATCGCCAGCTGCTCGGGCGCCTCCGACAGCGGGATGCGGCCGATGTAGAGGGACAGCGGCACGTTCAGCGTGGCCTGGAAGGGCAGGAACCCACTCATCGTGATGAACCAGTCCGGGAAGAACCACAGCGGCGCGTACACCCCGGACAGCAGGTTCTGCGCGAAGATCAGGATCAGCATCGCGGCGTTGTTGCGCACCGTCCAGAAGCACAGCTGGTCCAGGACGAGCATCACGAAGTACAGGACCAGCTGGCCGAGCACCAGACTGAGCGCGAACACCCCCGCCACCGCGGCCGACCCGGGCGGCCGCACCACCCCGGCCGCGAGGCAGACCAGGTATCCGCCCAGCGCCCACGCGAACCCGTACAGCTGCTCGCCGGCGGCACGCAGGGCGTGGTAGCGCTGGGGCGGCAGCGGGCGCAGGTACCAGTACACGATCGTGCCGAAGTGCATGTGCTGCAGCACGGTGTCCCGGTTCGCGTACTGGTCCAGCTCCCTGAGCCGTGAGGCGAGCACGGCCAGGACGGCGAACGTGACCGCCTGGTCCTCCGAGAGTCCGGCGGTGGTGCCGGTGTGCGAGTACAGGCCGTGCCACAGGGACGCCACCAGGACCACCTGCACCGTCAGCCGGAGCAGGACGGCGGTCATCCGGGGCGGTGTGTGCAGCTCGCCGAGCGGGGTGACGCGGGCGGTGCGCCACGCGTGCAGAACGGCCACCTCAGGCCCCTTCCGCGACCGGTTCCGCGACGGGCTCCGCCTGGGCGTAGGCGGCCCGCATCACGTCCTCCAGGTCCGCCTCGTCGATGGCGATGCCCGTCACCTCGTACCGCTCGATGACCGCCTTCAGCGCCTGGTGCACGGTGGGGGCGTCGGGCCCGTCCGGGCCGAACACGACCTGCGGCCCGTCCTGCCGCAGCACCGCGATGCCCGGCAGCGGTACGGCGTCGCCGTGCGCGCCGGCGAGCGTCGCCCGCACCTGCCAGGTCGAGCCGAACTTGCGGCGGATCTCGTCCAGCGAGCCGTCCAGCACGAGCCGCCCGTGGTTGATGAGGACGACCCGCTCCGCGAGTCGCTCGACCTCCGTCATGTCGTGCGTGGTGAGCAGCACGGTCCGCCCGCGCTCGGTCACCTGGTACCGCAGGAACTCGCGCACCTGCTCCTTGACCACCACGTCCATACCGATGGTGGGCTCGTCGAGGAACACCACGGGCGGGTCGTGCAGCAGCGCGGCGGCCAGGTCGCTGCGCACACGCTGGCCCAGCGAGAGGTGCCGTACCCGCGTGTCCCAGAAGGACGACAGGTCGAGGAGTTCGTCGAACTCCTTGAGACGGGCCGCGTGTTCGGCCTTCGGCACCTGGTAGATGTCGCGCAGGACCGCGAACGACTCGCGCACCGGCAGGTCCCACCACAGCTGGGTGCGCTGCCCGAACACGGCGCCGATGTTGCGGGCGTTGCGCTCCCGCTCCACGTAAGGCACCACGCCCGCGACCCGTGCCTCACCGGCCGTGGGGGTGAGGATGCCGGTGAGCATCTTGATGGTGGTGGACTTGCCCGCGCCGTTCGGGCCGAGCAGGGCGAGGAGTTCACCGGCCGCCACGTCGAAACTGATCTCGGAGACGGCCTCCTTGGCGACCCGTTCCGGGTTGACGAGGGATCTGACGCCGCCCAGGAACCCGGGGCGGCGGACGGTGCTGTGGAAGGTCCGGGACAGACCCCGGACCTCGATACTTGCGGACACTCGGCGAACCTCCGTGGCACGTGAATCGCGGCCGCCCGGCGGAGCGCCGGCCGGCCGCGGAGGATCTGATTCACCCTTGCGGAATGTCGATCAGTCGGTCAATCGATTAACCGATGGGCGAAAAGACGAAGGAGAACTCCGCCGGCTCGGCCTTCAGGAAGTACTGCGGCAGCGGGCCCGGACCGCACGACTGCGAGCCGATGCCGTGCTGGCCGTGGTCGAGGTTGACCCACACCGTGTCACCGGACCGAAGGTCCGTCAGGTGCCGGGCAGCGTCGAGCTGTTCGTTCGTCCAGCGCCGGGCGCTGAACCAGAACTCCGGCTCGCCCTCGATCCGCAGTCCGCCGAGCTCCGCCCAGCGGACATCGGCGCGGGCGCCGTTCTCCTGGGGGCGGACGTACGGGGTCTGCAGCTCGTCCACCGAGGAGTGCCAGCGGCCCAGCATGGACGCCGACCTGGTGTCCGGGTACGCCTCGCCGGGACCGCCGCCGAACCACCTCACCCGATCCGCCCGCGGGAGCCCGAAGCGGATACCGAGCCGGGGCAGCGGCACCGTCCAGTCGCCCTCGGGCGTCACGGAGACGGTCAGCTTCAGCCGTGTGCCGTCGGACGTCCAGCGGTACACCGTGGCGAGGCCCAGCTCCCAGGCGGCGGGCGCCACCCGGGTCCGTACGGTCAGGGCGTCGTCGCCCGGTTCCACGGCGTCGAGCCGGTGCTGCATGCGGTGCAGGCCGTACTTGCGCCACAGCTCGCCGTAGCGGGTGCCGTCCTGCCACGAGGCGCCGTCGTCGTTGTCGGTCGGCGCACGCCACACATCCAGGCGCAGCCCGGTCACGTCGACGGCGCCGATGGTCCTCAGCTCGCCCGTGCGGGCGTCGAAGGCGGCCGGGCCGAGTGTGACGAGCCGCTGACCGGGCACGGGACCGCCGGAAGCGGCCACGGACGCGGACGGACGCTCGGCCACGAGGAGTTGGGCCCACGCGACGACATGTTCCTTCGGTCCCCAAGGAGTCTCGTCCGCCAGCAGCGCCCGTACCGTCCACTGCCTCTCGCCAACCCCGCCGTGCGCGGGCGGCTCCGGCAGCTTCACCTCCGCGGACTCGCCCGGCGCGAGCGCGGGCACCGGCAGCGGGCCGGCCCCGACCGTCTCGCCGTCGATGTCGTACGCCCACTCGAAGGCCAGCGCGGACAGGTCGGCGAAGTCGTACGCGTTCGTCACCCGTACGGTGCCCGCCGCGCCCTCGCCCTCGATACGGACCGGCTCGATCACCTTCTTGTACTCGGCCAGGCCGGGCGAGGGCGTCCGGTCCGGGAAGACCAGTCCGTCGCAGACGAAGTTCCCGTCGTGCAGTTCCTCGCCGAAGTCGCCGCCGTACGCGTAGCCCAGCTCCGGGTGCTTGATCCCGTGGTCGATCCACTCCCAGATGAAGCCGCCCTGGAGCCGGTCGTACGCCTCGAACAGCCGCTGGTAGTCGGCGATTCCGCCGGGCCCGTTGCCCATCGCGTGCCCGTACTCGCACTGGATGAAGGGGAGCCCGCGCCGCTTGTGCGTGCCGCCGTCCAGGCCCTGGCCGATCCGCTCGACCTCGGCGTGGTCGGCGTACATCCGCGAGTAGACGTCGGTGTCGCGGCAGTCCCAGTCGCCCTCGTAGTGCACGAGCCGCGAGCCGTCGCGGCCGTGGATCCACTCGGCCATCGCGGTCAGTCCCCGTCCGGTGCCCGCCTCGTTGCCCAGGGACCACATGACGACCGACGGGTGGTTCTTGTCGCGCTCGACCATACGGGCCGCGCGGTCGAGCAGCGCCGGGGTCCAGCGGTCGTCGTCCACGGGGTTGTCGCGCCAGGCCTGCTCGGTGAAGCCGTGGGTCTCCAGGTCGCACTCGTCGACGACCCACAGGCCGTACTCGTCGCACAGGTCGAGGAACGCCGGGTGCGGCGGGTAGTGCGAGGTGCGGACGGCGTTGATGTTGTGCCGCTTCATCAGCAGCACGTCCTCGCGCATGGTCTCCGGGTCCAGCGCGCGGCCCTTCTCCGGGTGCCACTCGTGGCGGTTGACGCCCTTGAACAGGATCGCCCTGCCGTTGACCTTGATCAGCCCGTCCTCGACCACGACGGTCCGGAAGCCGATCCGCAGGGGCACCCGCTCGCCCTCGGTGGCCAGGATGCCGTCGTACAGACGCGGGGTCTCCGCGGTCCACGGCTCGACCGGCACGGTCACCGGCTCGCCCGTCGCGACATCGATGTCGAGGGCAGGCACGGTGACCCTGCCGTCGACGTCCGAGTCGACGCGCAGGGTCCCCTCACCGGTCACGTGGTCGTACGACGCGTGCACGAAGAAGTCGAGCACGCTGCCCGCCGGACGGTGCAGCAGCGTCACGTCACGGAAGATGCCCGGCAGCCACCACTGGTCCTGGTCCTCCAGGTACGAGCCCGCCGACCACTGGTGGACACGGACCGCGAGCACGTTGCCGGCGGGCTTCAGCAGGTGCCCGACCGCGAACTCGTGCGGCAGCCGGGACCCCTTGAACTCACCGATGTCCGTGCCGTTCAGCCACACCCGGGCGCACGACTCCACACCGTCGAACCGGAGCACCGCCCCGCCCTCCGACAGGGCGGGCCAGTCCTCCGGCAGGTCGAAGACCCGCAGATGGTCACCGGTGGGGTTCCGCGTCGGCACCCGCGGCGGGTCCACCGGGAACGGGTACAGGTGGTTCGTGTAGATCGGCGACCCGAAGGCCCCGTCCCCCTGGAGGACCCAGTGGCCGGGCACCGCCACCTCCGCCCAGCCGCCGGCGTCGAACCCTTCCGACGCGAAGGAGTCGTCCTCGGCGCCCGCGGTCTCCGACAGCCGGAAGCGCCATCTGCCGTTCAGGGAGAGGGACCTGGCGTCCGAGGACGCGTACCAGGCGCGGGGCGGCAACGCTCCGCTCCCGGGCGAGACGTCCTCGACGTAGTCGGTGGAATCGGTGGTGCGGAAGTGCATCGGTCTCCTCAACAGATTCGGGGCGAAGCCCGGTGCGGTCCCGCGTGCCCCGTCAGGGGCGCGGGACCGCGGCGTATGCGGCTCGCCACGCGGGCGCGGCCGACGACGGCCCGATCCTGGCACGGCACCTCGCGGAGCGCGCGGCTCAGCCCTTGATACCCGTCTGTGCGATCCCCTGGACCAGCCAGCGCTGGAGGAAGAGGAACACGAGCACCAGGGGCAGGATCGATATGGCGGTGGCCATGAAGATCAGGTGGTAGTTGACGGTCTGGTTGGTCGCGTACGACGAGAGCGCCACCTGCACCGTCCACGCGCTGGGGTCCTGCCCGATGACCAGAGGCCACAGGAATGCGTTCCAGCCCGCGATGAAGGTGATCGTCGCGATCGCCGCGAAGAAGTTCAGCGAGTTGGGCACGACGACGCGCCAGTACGCGCCCCAGTAGCCGAGCCCGTCCACGCGTGCCGCCTCCTCCAGTTCCTTGGGGAACCCCAGGAAGTACTGCCGGAACAGGAAGCAGGTGAAACCACTGAAGAGGCCCGGGATGATGAGACCTCGGTAACTGTCCACCCAGCCGAGGGACGAGACGAGAACGAAGCTCGGCACGAACGTGACGGCCGTGGGAACCATCAGGGTCGCCAGGACCGCGTAGAACACCTTGTTGGCGTGCTTGTACGGGATGCGGGCGAGGCCGTAGCCGGCCAGCGAGCACACCAGGAGGATGCCCACGGTGTGCAGGATGGCGACGACCATGGAGTTCCACATGGACTGGGCGAAGTCGACGGTGGCGTCGTCGAACGGCTCGGTGACGTTGCCCCACTGGATGTCGGTGGGGAACCACTTCCATTCCTCGCCCGTGATCTCCGGGTCCGTCATGAAGGCGTTGCGAACGATCAGATAGAACGGGATCAGGAAGAGGAGGGCGGCCACGCTAGTCGCGAGGTACAGACCGGTGTTGCTCATGACGCCGCTGAGGCGCTTGGCCTTCGCCGGCTTCCTGACGTCGGGTGCTGTGGTGGTCACTGGGACTCGTCCCCCCTTCCGAAGCCCATGATCTTGCCCTGGAACAGGGTAACGAGGCAGATGAGCGCGGTAAGGATCAGTGCTCCCGCGCTGCCCGCGCCGTAGTTCTGGTTCTCGCCCAGGGCCATCTTGTACAGCTCGACCAGCGGCGGCATTCCCCATGTGGCCTTGCCGAGCAGGATGAAGAACTCGTCGAAGGCCTGGTACGCGGCGATGAGCAGCAGCAGGATCACCGCGGTCGACGTCGCGCGCAGCTGGGGCAGGGTGATGTACCGGAAGGTCTGCCAGCCCGGCTTGGCGCCGTCGATGGCGGCGGCTTCGTACAGCTCCCGTGGGATGTTCTGGAGCGCCGCGAGGAAGAGGATCATGTAGAAACCGGACTGCAGCCACAGCCGGACGGTCACGATGACCAGCCAGTACCACGGCGGGTCGGGATTGCCCAGCCAGGCGATGTTCTCGATCCCGAACCAGCTGAGGACCGTGTTGGCCATGCCGAAGCGGACACCGTTGAAGATCGACATCTTCCAGATCAGTGCGGCGGCCGCGTAGCTGACAGCGGTCGGCAGGAAGAAGACCGACCGGAAGAACGCCCGCATGAAACGCAGCCGGTTCACCAGGAGCGCAAGGCCGAGCGACATCGCCCAGGTGGTCGGCACGATGAACGCGGCGAACACGGTGAACGTGACCAGGGAGTTCCTGAAGTCCGTGTCCGACAGGATCTGCCGGTAGTTGTCGAGGCCGACGAACTCGCTCGGCGTGACCGTGAACCGTGCCTCGAAGAAGCTGAGATACAGGCTCCAGCCGATGGGCACGAAGACGAAGATCACCAGGCCGATGAGGAACGGCCCGGTGAAGAGCCAGAAGTTGAAGGTGCTGCTCGCCCGCAGGCCCCGCCGCGGCCGGTCCTTGGAGACCTTGGCCGGGGCGGGGGAGGCGGCGACCCCGCGTGTGGTGGTGGTCGACATGTCGAGATCCGTCCGGGGGACTATCCGAAGAGCTTCTTGAGCTCGGTGTCGACCTTCTTCTCGGCGGCGTCGAGCTGGGCCTTCGGGTCAGCGTCCTTGCGGACGGAGTTCGCCATCACGTCGTTGACCGCGGCGATCATCGCCTGCGTCCAGCCGATGTTGTCGAAGTGGCCGAACTCGTTGAAGAGCTTGACGCCCTCGGCGGGCAGACCGGTCTTCAGCTTGGTGGCGGACTGTGCGATAGAGGTGCGCGGCGGGATGTGGAAGCCGTAGGAGAGGGCCCAGTCCTCCTGGTACTCCTTCTGGTCGATCCACAGCCACTTGACGTACTCCTTGGCCGCCTCGACGTTGTCGCCCTTGGCGTTGACGAACATCGACCAGCCGCCGTTGGTGACCGACTGCTTGCCCGCCGAACCGACCTTCGGGAAGGGGAAGATGCCGATGTCGTCACCGAGAGCCTCGATCATCGTGGGCATGGCCCACATACCGCACCACTGGATGGCGGTCAGACCCTGGGTGAAGGCCGACGGGTCCCACCAGTCGGTGGGGGCGTCGAGCAGCAGGTTGCCGCTGGTGAACAGGCCACGCAGCTGCTTCAGGCCGTCGGCGACGGCGTCCGTGTTGAAGGCGGGCTTGTTGTCCGCGGTGAGGGTGTCCGCGCCGGCCGACCAGATCAGCGGGTTCTGCACCGTGGTGATGTCGTTGCCGAGGAAGGCGCCCTTGACCTTGCTGGTGGTGAGCTTGTCGGCGGCCTCGATCAGCTCTTCGAGGGTCTGCGGCACCTCGATCTTCGCCTTCTCGAACACCGACGGCCGGTAGAAGAAGAACTGCGGGTCGTCGATCATGCGGACGCCGTATATCTTCCCGTCGACCGTGTGCGACTGGATGTCGGCCGGGTTGAAGTCGTCCTTGACCGGCTCGATGATGTCGGTGAGATCGGCCACCTGACCGCTCTTGATGAGCTGGATCTGCGGGTGGAACTCGAAGACGTCGGGCGCGTTCTTGGTGAGCAGCGCGGCGAACAGCTTCTGCTCGAAGTTGTTGCCGGTGATCCACTGGGTGGTCACGTTGGCTTCCTTGTAGGCCTTCGCGTACCGCTTGATGGCCTGCTCGGTCCCGGCCTCGCCGTAGGCGTGGAAGTACTGGACGAGACCGTCACCCGAACCACCGCCCGCGCGGCCGGTGTTGCTGCCGCACGCGGTCAGCCCGCCGGCGGCGGCCAGGCCCATGGCGGCCCGCAGTACGGTGCGGCGGTCCCAGTTGCTGTTGCTCAATGCCGACATGCTGACGTCCTTGTCTCGAAATGCGGCTGCGGCTCTGTTCGCTCAGCGCCAGATGGCTCAAAGGAGGTTGCGGAGCGGGACGTTAACCTTCGGCTAAGGCTTCGGCAAGGGGTTGAACGAAGTCTGCTCGAAGCGTTGTCTACGGTTCGGAATGCCGAACGCGGCGCCGTGCCTAGGGACGACACGGAGCCGGGGCCATAGGGTCGAGGGCCGCCGGGTCAGGTCCGGCGGCCCTCGCCGCAAGGGCGCCCGCCGCCCGATCGGCCACGGCGTTGCGGGTTCACAGAAGTAGCCGGGCGCCGTCGGTGGCGGCCCGCCCGTCGGGGTCCGGGGGTGCGCCGGACGCGTCCTCGGGGATCGGCTCGTCGGCGGTGAGCAGTCGCTTCTGTGCGGAGGGCCGGGGCAGGGGTGCTCCCACGGTGCGCACGGTGCCCGTGGTGTGCACGGG
>NZ_VJZE01000173.1 GCF_009377205.1 Streptomyces phyllanthi | reverse complement strand
GGTTTGGTGGGGGTTCTTTCCCTCTTGTGTTCCTTGGGAAAGACCGCGCGTGGCACCGGAGCATGAGCGGGCGAGCTCCGGTGGCAGATCGACTTCCGCCCAGATCGTCTTGCGCGGGCGTGGGCCCTGTGCGACACCCCAGCGGTCGGCCAGGGACTCGACGAGGAGGAGCCCTCGGCCGGACTCGGCGTCTGCCCCAGCCGTGCCGAGCTGCGGCAGACGGTCGCCCCGGGTGTCGGTGACCTCGACGCGCAGGGTGTCGCCGATGACGTAGAGCATGAGGCGGAAGGTGCGGCCGGGTACCCGACCGTGGGTGGCGGCGTTGGCCGCCAGCTCGGCCACCACGAGGTCCGCCGGATGCAACGGAAGCCCCCACGTACGGAGTTGCTCGGTGGCGAGCAGCCGGGCCAGGCGGGCTCCACGGGGTGTGGAGGACAGCAGCACGCTGAAGTTGCGGACGGCGTCGTCGTGTTGGGGCGCGGCGTAGGCGGTTTCCTGATTCACGTCACTCAGCGTGGCGGAATCTGCTTGGGTCGAACCGTAATCAAGCCTGTACGTACGGTTACTGTCCCGCCGCTGTCCTGTTCTGTCTCGGCTGTCTCGGGTGCCGTACGGGTACGGCTGCGCGTTGGAGGTGGGTGGCCATGAGTAACGAAGGTGTGGACGAGGCGGGCTGGGACCTCGAACCGGGGGACGAGAGCGCGCCGTTGGTGGAGGCCGTGGGGCGCCTGGTGAGGTTCTGCCGGGAGGCCGCCGGGATGCGGGTGGCCGAGTTCGGGGAAGCCCTCGGGTACGGCGAGGACATGGTCCGCAAGATCGAGCGCGGGGCGCGGATTCCCCGGCCGGAGTTCCTGGACCGGGCGGACGAGATTCTGAACGCGGGAGGACATCTCAAGGCGTTCAAGGAGGACATGGAGAAGGCTCGGTATCCGAAGAAGGTGCGCGAGCTGAAGGCACTGGAGGACCGGGCGGTTGAGCTGATGCAGTACAGCAACCACAACATCCAGGGGTTGTTGCAGACGCCGGAGTATGCGCGGGCGCTGTTCGAGATGCGGCAGCCCGCACTCGCGCCGGACGTGGTGGAGCGGGAGACCGCAGCACGCACTGCCCGTAAGGGGATCTTCGAGCGGGAGCCCGCCCCGACGCTCAGCTTTATCCAGGAACAGGTGACGCTGGAACGTCCGCTCGGCGGGAGGGTGGTGCTGCGCCGACAACTCGAACACCTTTTGGATGTGGCCCAGTTGCGGAACGTCACACTTCAGGTCATGCCGACTGATCGTGAGGAGCATGCCGGAGTGCATGGCCTGATTCAGGTGCTGAAGTTCGCCGACGGCACGGCGATCGGTCGTTGCCCAGGCGCGTTCAACGGTCGCCCTGTCTCCGACCTCAGGGATCTTCGTATCCTGGAATTGCGGTATGGCATGATCCGCGCGCAGGCTCTCACGCCGAGGGAGTCGCTGGCCTTCATCGAGGGATTGCTGGAGAAACTATGAGTGCTACGGAACTGCACTGGTTCAAGAGCAGCTACAGCGACAGCAACGAACCTGGCGACTGCGTCGAGATAGCCCCCACCCCCACCACCATCCACGTCCGCGACTCCAAGAACACCACCGGCTCCCACCTGGGGTTCACCCCCCGCGCGTGGGCCGACTTCATCTCGTACGCGTCCGGGAGCTGACGCCCCGATCGGTACAAGGTCGGATCTTGGGGCGGCGCACCCGCATCACTCGACACCACCGAGGCCGATCCGGGGGGGGCGTCCACCGGGCCGTGCAAGGTGTCCTGATCCTCGGTACCGGCCGCGCTACCGCCTGCTGTGGCTGTTCAACGCCGTCGCGGCCGGCCCGTCGCACCGGCCGCGGAGCAAGGCCGAACACCGGGATCCCGGACCCTGCGCAAGGCATGAGCACGTCACTGGGTAGTCTGCCGCCCTCCATACAGGCACCCCCGAAGAGGTGTGAATGAGAACAGGCAGACGAACTCTCGCTGTGGCAGCGTTGGCGGGAGCGCTCGCTCTCTCCATGCTCAACGCCCCGGCAGCCCAGGCGGCGGACACCGGTATCACCGTGTCGGACATCGTCGTCAACGACGGCAAGCCGATCGTGGTGGGCACGTCGAAGGAGGTGGAGCCGTCCCTCAGCTTCGACATCACCCTGCCGTCCGGCTACAGCACCGATGACCCGGGCCGGTACGAGGCGTATCCCTTCATCTACCGCGGCAGCCTGAGGACGGCGACCGACACCGGGGAGAACTTCATAGGGCCGGGCAGCTACACCTGCTACGAGGAGAGCTCCAAGAAGGCCAGCTGCGAGGGCAACCTCTATATCGACCCGCACCCGAGCCAGGAACACGTCGACTCCAACAGCGACGCCACCACGTGGAAGGTCGCCGTGGCGCTGCGCCTGTTCAAGGCCAGCGGCGACCTCAAGGCCGAGGAGTACGAGACGAGGTCCAAGACCGTCCAGCTGAAGCGGGCGGCGAAGGCCACCGTCAACGCCTCGCCGGAGCCGGTCACCAAGGGCAAGAAGATCACCGTCACGGGCAAGCTGACCCGTGCGAACTGGAGCACCAAGAAGTACGGCGCCTACAGCGGCCGCACGGTCAGCCTCCAGTTCCGCGAGAAGGGCGCCGACTCCTTCAGGACGGTCAAGAAGGCCACCACCAGCAGCACCGGCGCCCTCAAGACCACGGTCACCGCCTCCACCGACGGCTCCTTCCGCTGGGTCTACTACGGCAACACCACGACCGGCCGCGCGACCAGCAAGGCCGACTACATCGACGTGCGCTGACACGGTGACGCGCTGACGTACGTTCTCCCTGCTTGCCTCGTGGTCTCCGCGAGGCGAGCGGGCACCAGGTGGGTGGTGAGCAGATCGCCTCGTCCCGGACCACGGCTCCGCCGAGATGGCCGCCGGGACACCCCTCACGTACGCATCGCGAGCCGCCTGCTCGTTGTCGGAGGGCGCCCGGGTTTGACCCGCGTCACCCTCCGGGTACTCTCTACGGCTCGATTGGCCAGCCCCAGGCCCCGTATGGCAGACTAGCGGGGTTGCTCGGTCGAGAGTTGATGCTGCGCGCCTCCCGCCGGGAGGACCGGAAGCGAGTCCCACAGTACTCGTCGTCCCAACTGCCTCACGGCAGCGCTGGGACGGACGTACGGGAATCTTCCGGGAAGCGTGGGCGCGGCCCCGGCCAGGCACCCGGTGGGCCATTCGCCCCCGGCCCGCGGTTCTGGTAGGGCCGCACTCCCCAAGCAGGGATGTTCGGACAAGGGACATCCGTGTCAGCGGGAGCGCGACACGCCCGACCGCGTGGGTCGGAGGAAATCAAGGGAACACCGGGTTCCAGAGCGTAAAGAGAGACAGGACTACGAAGTAGCCATGGCGGGACAGAAGATCCGCATCCGGCTCAAGGCCTACGACCACGAGGTCATCGACTCCTCGGCGAAGAAGATCGTCGAGACGGTGACCCGTACTGGTGCGTCGGTCGCGGGCCCGGTGCCGCTGCCCACTGAGAAGAACGTGTACTGCGTCATCAAGTCGCCGCACAAGTACAAGGACTCGCGCGAGCACTTCGAGATGCGCACCCACAAGCGCCTGATCGACATCCTCGACCCGACCCCGAAGACCGTTGACTCTCTGATGCGACTCGACCTCCCGGCCGGTGTCGACATCGAGATCAAGCTCTGAGGCGCGGTGATCTGAGAGATGGCTAAGCAGATCAAGGGCATCCTGGGCGAGAAGCTCGGCATGACGCAGGTGTGGGACGAGAACAACCGTGTCGTCCCGGTCACCGTCGTCAAGGCCGGCCCCAACGTCGTGACCCAGGTCCGTACGAATGACAGTGACGGCTACGAGTCGGTCCAGATCGCCTTCGGCGAGATCGACCCGCGCAAGGTGAACAAGCCCCTCAAGGGTCACTTCGCCAAGGCCGACGTCACCCCCCGTCGCCACCTCGTCGAGATCCGCACCGCGGACGCCTCCGAGTACACGCTGGGCCAGGAGATCACCGCTGAGGTGTTCGAGGCCGGCGTCAAGGTCGACGTGACCGGCAAGAGCAAGGGCAAGGGCTTCGCCGGTGTCATGAAGCGCCACAACTTCCGTGGCCTCGGCGCCGGGCACGGCACCCAGCGCAAGCACCGCTCACCCGGTTCCATCGGTGGCTGCGCCACCCCGGGCCGCGTGTTCAAGGGCCTCCGCATGGCGGGTCGCATGGGCAACGAGCGGGTCACCACCCAGAACCTGACCGTCCACGCCGTTGACGCGGAGAAGGGTCTGCTGCTCATCAAGGGCGCGGTTCCCGGTCCGAACGGCGGCCTCGTCCTGGTCCGCACCGCGGCCAAGGGGGCCTGAGGTAACCGATGAGCACTGTTGACATCCTTTCGCCGGCAGGCGAGAAGGCCGGTAGCGTCGAGCTCCCCGCGGAGATCTTCGGCCTGGAGAAGGTCAGCATCCCGCTGATCCACCAGGTGGTCGTCGCGCAGAACGCCGCTGCCCGCCAGGGCACTCACAAGACCAAGACCCGTGGCGAGGTCCGTGGTGGCGGCAAGAAGCCGTACCGCCAGAAGGGCACCGGCCGCGCCCGTCAGGGTTCGACCCGCGCCCCACAGTTCGCCGGCGGTGGCGTCGTCCACGGCCCGCAGCCGCGTGACTACTCGCAGCGGACCCCGAAGAAGATGAAGGCCGCGGCCCTGCGCCACGCCCTCACCGACCGGGCCCGCGCCAACCGCATCCACGTCGTCACCGGCGTGATCGAGGGCGAGACCCCCTCCACGAAGGCCGCCAGGACGCTGTTCGGCAAGATCTCGGAGCGCAAGAACCTGCTCCTGGTCGTCGAGCGCGCCGACGAGGCCGCGTGGCTGTCCGCCCGCAACCTGCCCCAGGTCCACATCCTGGAGCCGGGCCAGCTGAACACGTACGACGTGATCGTCTCGGACGACGTGGTCTTCACCCAGGCCGCTCTCGAGTCCTTCGTCGCCGGCCCGAAGAAGGCCAACGACACCGAAGGGAGCGAGGCCTGATGGCTACGCGTCACCCCTCCATCGCCTCGAAGGCCGCCAAGGCCGCCAAGGCCGCGCGCGTCGCCAAGGCGCGTCGCCACGCCACCGAGGGCAAGAACACCGTCGTCACCCCGGCGAGCAAGGCGTACACGGACCCCCGTGACATCCTGCTCAAGCCGGTGGTGTCCGAGAAGAGCTACGCGCTCCTCGACGAGGGCAAGTACACGTTCATCGTCGACCCGAGCGCCAACAAGACCCAGATCAAGCAGGCCGTCCAGGCGGTCTTCCAGGTCAAGGTCACCGGGGTCAACACGATCAACCGCCAGGGCAAGCGCAAGCGGACCCGCACGGGCTACGGCCAGCGTGCCGCCACCAAGCGCGCGATCGTGACCCTTGCCGAGGGCGACCGTATCGACATCTTCGGCGGTCCGACCTCCTGACGGGGGTCTGAGCGTCCAGATTTCGGAAGAACTTCCGAGGACTGAGAGACAATGGGTATCCGCAAGTACAAGCCGACGACCCCGGGCCGTCGTGGCTCCAGCGTCGCCGACTTCGTCGAGGTCACGCGGTCCACGCCGGAGAAGTCGCTGGTCCGCCCCCTGCACAGCAAGGGTGGCCGTAACAACTCCGGTCGTGTGACCGTCCGCCACCAGGGTGGTGGCCACAAGCGCGCCTACCGTGTGATCGACTTCCGTCGTCACGACAAGGACGGCGTGCCGGCGAAGGTCGCGCACATCGAGTACGACCCCAACCGCACCGCGCGCATCGCGCTGCTGCACTACGCGGACGGCGAGAAGCGCTACATCCTCGCGCCGCGCAACCTGTCGCAGGGCGACCGCGTCGAGAACGGTCCCGGGGCCGACATCAAGCCGGGCAACAACCTGGCCCTCCGCAACATCCCGGTCGGTACCACGATCCACGCGATCGAGCTCCGTCCCGGTGGCGGCGCCAAGTTCGCCCGCTCCGCCGGTGCCTCCGTGCAGCTGCTCGCGAAGGAGGGCTCGATGGCCCACCTCCGCATGCCGTCCGGTGAGATCCGCCTGGTCGACCAGCGCTGCCGCGCCACGGTCGGCGAGGTCGGCAACGCCGAGCAGAGCAACATCAACTGGGGCAAGGCCGGCCGCAAGCGCTGGCTGGGCGTCCGCCCGACCGTTCGCGGTGTGGCGATGAACCCGGTTGACCACCCGCACGGTGGTGGTGAGGGCAAGACCTCCGGTGGTCGCCACCCGGTCTCCCCGTGGGGTCAGAAGGAGGGTCGTACTCGTTCGCCGAAGAAGGCTTCGAACAAGTACATCGTCCGCCGCCGCAAGACGAACAAGAAGCGCTAGGAGCGGGTTTAGATGCCGCGCAGTCTCAAGAAGGGGCCCTTCGTCGACGACCACCTGATCAAGAAGGTGGACGCCCAGAACGAAGCCGGCACCAAGAACGTCATCAAGACCTGGTCCCGTCGCTCCATGATCGTGCCGGCCATGCTCGGCCACACGCTCGCGGTGCACAACGGCAAGACCCACATCCCGGTGTTCGTCACCGAGTCGATGGTCGGCCACAAGCTCGGCGAGTTCTCGCCGACGCGCACCTTCCGGGGCCACGTCAAGGAAGACCGGAAGTCGAAGCGCCGCTAGTAGCGGATCGCATTCAGACACGTAAGAAACTGAAGGGACAACCATGGAAGCCAGGGCCCAGGCGCGGTACATCCGCGTCACGCCCATGAAGGCCCGCCGTGTGGTGGACCTCATCCGTGGCATGGACGCCACGGAGGCCCAGGCGGTCCTGCGATTCGCTCCGCAGGCTGCCTCTGTGCCGGTCGGCAAGGTGCTCGACAGCGCCATCGCCAACGCCGCGCACAACTACGACCACCCGGACGCCACCTCGCTGTTCATCAGCGAGGCGTACGTCGACGAGGGCCCGACCCTGAAGCGGTTCCGTCCGCGCGCCCAGGGCCGTGCCTACCGGATCCGCAAGCGGACCAGCCACATCACCGTGGTCGTCGCCAGCAAGGAAGGAACCCGGTAATGGGCCAGAAGGTTAACCCGCATGGGTTCCGGCTCGGTGTCACCACGGACTTCAAGTCCCGCTGGTACGCCGACAAGCTGTACAAGGACTACGTCAAGGAAGACGTCGCCATCCGTCGGATGATGACGTCCGGCATGGAGCGCGCCGGCATCTCGAAGGTGGAGATCGAGCGCACCCGTGACCGCGTGCGTGTGGACATCCACACCGCTCGTCCGGGCATCGTCATCGGCCGCCGTGGCGCCGAGGCCGACCGCATCCGCGGTGACCTCGAGAAGCTCACGGGCAAGCAGGTCCAGCTGAACATCCTCGAGGTCAAGAACCCCGAGACCGACGCTCAGCTCGTGGCCCAGGCCGTCGCCGAGCAGCTCTCCTCCCGTGTCTCCTTCCGCCGTGCCATGCGCAAGAGCATGCAGTCGGCGATGAAGGCGGGCGCCAAGGGCATCAAGATCCAGTGCGGTGGCCGTCTCGGCGGCGCCGAGATGTCCCGCTCGGAGTTCTACCGCGAGGGCCGTGTGCCCCTGCACACGCTCCGCGCGAACGTGGACTACGGCTTCTTCGAGGCCAAGACGACCTTCGGCCGTATCGGTGTGAAGGTCTGGATCTACAAGGGCGACGTCAAGAACATCGCCGAGGTCCGCGCCGAGAACGCTGCCGCCCGTGCGGGTAACCGCCCGGCCCGCGGTGGCGGCTCCGACCGCCCGGCCCGTGGTGGCCGCGGTGGCGAGCGGCGCGGTCGCAAGCCGCAGCAGGCTGCCGGCGCCGAGGCCCCCAAGGCCGAGGCTCCCGCCGCCGCTCCGGCTGAGAGCACCGGAACGGAGGCCTGACCGTCATGCTGATCCCCCGTAGGGTCAAGCACCGCAAGCAGCACCACCCGAAGCGCACTGGTGCGGCCAAGGGTGGAACGCAGGTTGCGTTCGGCGAGTACGGCATCCAGGCGCTGACCCCGGCCTACGTGACGAACCGCCAGATCGAGGCGGCTCGTATCGCGATGACCCGCCACATCAAGCGTGGCGGCAAGGTCTGGATCAACATCTACCCGGACCGTCCGCTGACCAAGAAGCCCGCCGAGACCCGCATGGGTTCCGGTAAGGGTTCGCCGGAGTGGTGGATCGCGAACGTCAAGCCCGGTCGGGTGATGTTCGAGCTGTCCTACCCGAACGAGAAGATCGCCCGTGAGGCCCTGACTCGCGCCGCCCACAAGCTGCCGATGAAGTGCCGGATCGTCAAGCGCGAGGCAGGTGAAGCGTGATGTCGGCCGGTACCAAGGCGTCCGAGCTGCGCGAGCTGGGCAACGAGGAGCTTCTGGCGAAGCTCCGCGAGGCCAAGGAAGAGCTGTTCAACCTCCGCTTCCAGGCGGCGACGGGTCAGCTCGAGAACCACGGCCGTCTGAAGGCGGTCCGCAAGGACATCGCGCGGATCTACACCCTGATGCGCGAGCGTGAGCTGGGCATCGAAACGGTGGAGAACGCCTGATGAGCGAGAGCAACGTGACTGCAGAGAAGACCGAAGCGCGCGGATTCCGCAAGACCCGCGAGGGTCTGGTCGTCAGCGACAAGATGGACAAGACCGTCGTCGTCGCCGTCGAGGACCGCGTGAAGCACGCGCTGTACGGCAAGGTCATCCGCCGTACGAACAAGCTCAAGGCGCACGACGAGCAGAACGCCGCGGGTGTCGGCGACCGCGTCCTCCTCATGGAGACCCGGCCGCTCTCCGCGACGAAGCGCTGGCGCGTCGTCGAGATCCTCGAGAAGGCGAAGTAACCAAGCGGGGGCTTCGGCCCCCGCTGCCCCCCGCCGAGGGCTCCGCCCTGGTACCGGGCCCGCCCGACGGAACCGCGAGGTGACTCGCGGGACTCCGCCGGGCGTCCCGCGAGTCACGGCACGCGCGCAAGCGCGAGCCCGCTCCGCGGCCGGGCACCGGGCCCGGTGCCCGGCCGGGTGCTCCCGGCGAGGGTTTCGCCAGACCGAGACATCCCGCGGCCAGCCCGCGGGGCCACGACCCGCGGGTCCGACCCGCGGGCCAGACCGCCGCCCCGATGGGCGCCGTCGAGCGATCGGCGGAGCCCCCGGGAAACCGGCCGAGTGACGTGGAACGACCGCGCTCCAGCAGCGCGAGGGTTTTACGGAGCCCGCCGGGCAGGCCACGCACATTCCTGCGGGAGCAACTCGCAGGACAGTTCCGCCAGGCTCGCAGGTTGACCCGAAAGGTCACTGCGGGAACCGGCAGACGATCAGGAGATAGACGTGATCCAGCAGGAGTCGCGACTGCGTGTCGCCGACAACACTGGTGCGAAGGAGATCCTTTGCATCCGTGTGCTCGGTGGCTCCGGTCGCCGCTACGCGGGCATCGGTGACGTCATCGTCGCCACCGTCAAGGACGCGATCCCCGGTGGCAACGTGAAGAAGGGTGACGTCGTCAAGGCGGTCATCGTTCGCACCGTCAAGGAGCGCCGCCGTCCGGACGGCTCGTACATCCGCTTCGACGAGAACGCCGCCGTCATTCTGAAGAACGACGGCGACCCTCGCGGCACCCGCATCTTCGGCCCGGTCGGGCGTGAGCTGCGCGAGAAGAAGTTCATGAAGATCATCTCGCTGGCTCCGGAGGTGCTGTAAGCATGAAGATCAAGAAGGGCGACCTGGTCCAGGTCATCACCGGCAAGGACAAGGGCAAGCAGGGCAAGGTCATCGCGGCCTTCCCCCGCGAGGACCGTGTCCTGGTCGAGGGTGTCAACCGGGTCAAGAAGCACACCAAGGCCGGTCCGACCGCCAAGGGTTCGCAGGCCGGTGGCATCGTCACCACCGAGGCGCCGATCCACGTCTCCAACGTCCAGCTGGTCGTTGAGAAGGACGGCAAGAAGGTCGTGACCCGCGTCGGTTACCGCGTCGACGACGAGGGCAACAAGATCCGCGTTGCCAAGCGGACGGGTGAGGACATCTGATGGCTACCACCACGACTCCGCGTCTGAAGACGAAGTACCGCGAGGAGATCGCGGGCAAGCTGCGTGAGCAGTTCCAGTACGAGAACGTCATGCAGATCCCCGGCCTCGTGAAGATCGTGGTCAACATGGGTGTGGGCGACGCCGCCCGCGACTCCAAGCTGATCGAGGGCGCCATCCGCGACCTCACCACGATCACCGGTCAGAAGCCGGCCGTCACCAAGGCCCGCAAGTCCATCGCGCAGTTCAAGCTGCGTGAGGGCCAGCCGATCGGTGCCCACGTCACGCTCCGTGGCGACCGCATGTGGGAGTTCCTGGACCGCACCCTGTCGCTCGCGCTGCCGCGCATCCGCGACTTCCGTGGTCTGTCCCCCAAGCAGTTCGACGGCCGTGGCAACTACACCTTCGGTCTCACCGAGCAGGTCATGTTCCACGAGATCGACCAGGACAAGATCGACCGCGTCCGGGGTATGGACATCACCGTGGTGACCACGGCGACCAACGACGAAGAGGGCCGCGCGCTCCTCCGTCACCTCGGCTTCCCGTTCAAGGAGGCGTGAGCGAGATGGCGAAGAAGGCTCTGATCGCGAAGGCTGCTCGTAAGCCGAAGTTCGCCGTGCGTGGCTACACCCGCTGCCAGCGGTGTGGCCGTCCGCACTCCGTGTACCGCAAGTTCGGCCTGTGCCGTGTGTGCCTTCGTGAGATGGCTCACCGCGGCGAGCTGCCGGGCGTGACCAAGAGCTCCTGGTAGTCCCCCAAATAGGGACTCCTGAAGCTCTCGGTAAGTAAAGGGCAGTGGCAGGTGCCCACCTCTCCATGGCTTAGGCTGGGAGGGTTGGGCGCCTGACGCCCATACGACTTACTACGCCGTAGGTCCACCGCGCCGCACCCGTCCCGTCTCGGATCGGGGAGAGGGATGGCGCACCAGGAAACCCCGGCGAGAGAGGCCGAAGGCCAATTCATGACCATGACTGATCCGATCGCAGACATGCTCACGCGTCTGCGGAACGCGAACTCGGCATACCACGACTCCGTGACGATGCCGGCATCGAAGATCAAGTCGCACATCGCGGAGATCCTCCAGCAGGAGGGCTTCATCACGGGCTGGAAGGTCGAGGACGCCGAGGTCGGCAAGAACCTCGTCCTGGAGCTGAAGTTCGGCCCCAACCGTGAGCGCTCCATCGCGGGCATCAAGCGGATCTCCAAGCCCGGTCTCCGGGTGTACGCGAAGTCCACCAACCTGCCGAAGGTGCTCGGCGGCCTCGGCGTGGCGATCATCTCCACGTCGCACGGGCTCCTCACCGACAAGCAGGCCGGCAAGAAGGGCGTAGGCGGAGAAGTTCTCGCCTACGTCTGGTAGCGGAAGGGAACGGAGGAAACAGCTATGTCGCGCATCGGCAAGCTCCCCATCGCGGTTCCCGCCGGCGTGGACGTCACCATCGACGGCCAGACGGTCTCGGTCAAGGGCCCCAAGGGCTCGCTGACCCACACCGTCGTGTCGCCGATCGAGATCGCCAAGGGTGAGGACGGCGTCCTGAACGTCACCCGCCCCAACGACGAGCGTCAGAGCAAGGCCCTGCACGGCCTGTCCCGCACGCTGGTGGCGAACATGATCACCGGCGTGACCCAGGGTTACGTGAAGAAGCTCGAGATCAGCGGTGTCGGTTACCGCGTTGTCGCCAAGGGCTCGAACCTCGAGTTCTCCCTCGGCTACAGCCACCCGATCCTGGTCGAGGCCCCCGAGGGCATCACCTTCAAGGTGGAGGCCCCCACCCGCTTCTCTGTCGAGGGCATCGACAAGCAGAAGGTCGGCGAGGTCGCGGCCAACATCCGCAAGCTGCGCAAGCCCGACCCGTACAAGGCCAAGGGCGTCAAGTACGAGGGCGAAGTCATCCGCCGCAAGGTCGGAAAGGCGGGTAAGTAAGCCATGGCATACGGTACGAAGATCGCCAAGGGTGACGCCTACAAGCGCGCCGCGATCAAGCGCCGCCACACCCGGATCCGTAAGAAGGTCAACGGTACGGCTGAGCGTCCCCGTCTGGTCGTGACCCGCTCGAACCGCCACATCGTCGCCCAGGTCATCGACGACATCAAGGGTCACACCCTGGCGTCGGCGTCGACCCTGGACGCCTCGATCCGTGGCGAGGGCGAGAAGTCCGCGCAGGCCGGCAAGGTCGGCGCCCTGGTCGCCGAGCGCGCCAAGGCCGCGGGCGTCGAGGCCGTCGTGTTCGACCGTGGTGGTAACCGGTACGCGGGTCGCATCGCGGCTCTCGCCGACGCCGCCCGCGAAGCCGGGCTCAAGTTCTGAGCTCGCTGCGTAGCTAGCGGAAACAGAGAGAGGTAAATCCAATGGCTGGACCCCAGCGCCGCGGTGGCGGTGCCGGTGGCGGCGAGCGGCGGGACCGGAAGGGCCGTGACGGCGGCGCAGCTGCCGCCGAGAAGACCGCGTACGTTGAGCGCGTTGTCGCGATCAACCGCGTCGCCAAGGTTGTGAAGGGTGGTCGTCGCTTCAGCTTCACCGCGCTGGTCGTGGTGGGCGACGGTGACGGCACCGTGGGTGTCGGTTACGGCAAGGCCAAGGAGGTGCCGGCCGCCATCGCCAAGGGCGTTGAGGAGGCCAAGAAGCACTTCTTCAAGGTCCCCCGGATCCAGGGCACCATCCCGCACCCCATCCAGGGTGAGAAGGCTGCCGGCGTCGTGCTGCTCAAGCCCGCGTCCCCCGGTACCGGTGTGATCGCCGGTGGTCCGGTGCGTGCCGTGCTCGAGTGCGCCGGTATCCACGACGTGCTGTCGAAGTCGCTCGGCTCCGACAACGCGATCAACATCGTGCACGCGACCGTGGAGGCCCTGAAGGGTCTGCAGCGTCCCGAGGAGATCGCGGCCCGCCGTGGTCTGCCGCTCGAGGACGTCGCCCCCGCGGCTCTCTTGCGCGCGCGTGCCGGGGCGGGTGTGTGATCATGGCGCAGCTCAAGATCACGCAGGTCAAGTCCTACATCGGCAGCAAGCAGAACCACCGTGACACCCTGCGCTCCCTTGGCCTCAAGGGCATCAACACGCAGGTCGTCAAGGAGGACCGCCCCGAGTTCCGCGGCATGGTGCACACCGTCCGCCACCTCGTGACGGTCGAGGAGGTCGACTGATCATGGCGGAGCAGAACCCGCTCAAGATCCACAACCTCCGTCCCGCCCCGGGCGCCAAGACCGCCAAGACCCGCGTCGGTCGTGGTGAGGCGTCGAAGGGTAAGACGGCCGGTCGTGGTACCAAGGGCACCAAGGCCCGCTACCAGGTTCCGGAGCGCTTCGAGGGTGGCCAGATGCCCCTCCACATGCGTCTCCCGAAGCTGAAGGGCTTCAAGAACCCCTTCAAGACCGAGTACCAGGTCGTGAACCTGGACAAGCTCGCCGCCCTCTATCCCGAGGGTGGGGAGGTCACCGTTGCCGACCTGGTCGCCAAGGGTGCCGTCCGCAAGAACAGCCTTGTCAAGGTCCTGGGCCAGGGCGAGGTCTCCGTGGCGCTGCAGGTGACGGTCGACGCCGTCTCCGGCTCCGCCAAGGAGAAGATCACCGCCGCCGGCGGTACCGTCACCGAGCTCATCTGAGCCCGCTGACCCGGTTCGGGAGGGCCGGGAGTTCCTTCGGGAACTCCCGGCCCTTTTCGTGCCCTCGCGTCATCGAGGACCGGCGACGCGGGGCGGTTCCGGTCGGCTGAAGCGCGCGCGGGCGCGGCCGGGGGCAGGGTGTCGGCGAGCGCCTGCTTAGCCCCCTCCCGGCCGTACGCGGGCTTCCTGGCGCGCCTGTGTGGCCCGCGTGCCCGCTCGGCGGCTGCGGGCGTCTCCGTGACCTGGAACGGCGCCTGTCCGTGCCGGGGTGGCTTCAGAGCGGTTGATGTCGTCCTTGCCGGAATGCCTACGGCTCACCGTCGCGGCCACCGCCTCGAAGGGCAAGGCGCCGGCGTCCCCGTCTCGGTCGTGTCCGCCGGCGCCGACGCCCGTACGACGGTGACCGTGCTCGAAGGCGATGGGACACATCCCGCCGTTTTCACGGCGGGCCGGCCCTTCACGGTGGTCGGCATCCTGGACGAGGTCGACCGCAAGGCCGATCTCCCGCCGTCCGTCGTCGCACCGGCCCGGAGAACCACGAGGCCGTACCGCCGCTCAGGCACGAGAACTGCGCGGGGACGTCACCTCGGGCCTGAACCGGCTCTTCCTGCTGCCGGTGGCGATCCGCCCGGCCATCGGTGCCGTCGGTGTCGCCAACACCACACGGGTGGGCGTTCAGGAACGTACGGCGGAGATCGGACTGCGACGGGCCCCCTGGGTCCGTGGGCATGTGACCGGGAAGTTCCTGACCGGGTCGGCGACGCCGGGCGTGCCGGGCGGGCTCGTCAGGGGACTCGTAGGGGGGCTGTAACCTGCCTGGCGCGCCTCAAGGGCCCAGCCCGCAGGGGCACTTCGGAGATGAAGGGGTGGCCGGGCAACATCACTTCACCAATGTGCTGGCTCCACGTAGGGTAGTCGGCACTGTTAGTCTGCCTCGTGGCCTGTATACCGGGCCGCCGACTACACAGATCCCCATTCCTTCGCACAACATACCGTCACCTCTCGCGTAGCGAACGCGGGGGTCGCAGGAGGCACCGTGCTCACCGCGTTCGCCCGGGCGTTCAAGACGCCCGACCTGCGCAAGAAGCTGCTCTTCACGCTCGGCATCATCGTGGTCTACCGGATCGGTACGCACATCCCGATCCCGGGCGTCGACTACAGCGCCGTCCAGTTCTGCATCGACCAGGCGAACACCAGCACTGGTCTGTTCGGGCTGGTCAACATGTTCAGCGGCGGCGCGCTGCTCCAGATCACGATCTTCGCGCTCGGCATCATGCCGTACATCACGGCGAGCATCATTCTGCAGCTGCTGACCGTGGTGATCCCGCGCCTCGAAGCCCTCAAGAAAGAGGGGCAGGCCGGTACGGCGAAGATCACGCAGTACACGCGTTACCTCACCGTCGCCCTGGCGATCCTCCAGGGCACGGGTCTGGTGGCCACCGCGCGCAGCGGCTCGCTGTTCTCGGGCTGCTCGCTGGCGAGCTCCATCGTCCCGGACCGCTCGATCTTCACCACCATCACCATGGTGATCACCATGACCGCCGGTACGGCCGTCGTCATGTGGCTCGGTGAGCTCGTCACCGACCGCGGTATCGGCAACGGCATGTCGATCCTGATGTTCATCTCGATCGCCGCCACCTTCCCGTCCGCCCTGTGGGCCATCAAGAAGCAGGGTTCCCTCGCGGGCGGCTGGATCGAGTTCGCCATCGTCATCGCGGTCGGCCTGGTCATGGTCGGTCTCGTGGTCTTCGTCGAGCAGGCCCAGCGGCGCATCCCGGTGCAGTACGCGAAGCGCATGATCGGCCGCCGGTCCTACGGCGGTACCTCGACGTACATCCCGCTGAAGGTCAACCAGGCGGGTGTGATCCCCGTCATCTTCGCGTCATCGCTGCTGTACATCCCGGCGCTGATCGTCCAGTTCTCCAACTCCCAGGCGGGCTGGGCGACCTGGATCACGGCGAACCTCGCGGACACGGGCGCCCCGGCGCACATCGTCCTCTACTTCTTCCTGATCGTCTTCTTCGCCTTCTTCTACGTGGCCATCACGTTCAACCCCGAGGAAGTCGCGGACAACATGAAGAAGTATGGTGGCTTCATCCCGGGCATCCGGGCTGGCCGACCGACCGCTGAGTACCTTTCGTACGTGCTCAACCGGATCACCTGGCCGGGTTCGCTGTACTTGGGGTTGATCGCTCTCGTTCCGACAATGGCGTTGGCTGGTTTCGGGGCAGACCAGAACTTCCCGTTCGGCGGCACCAGCATCCTCATCATCGTGGGTGTTGGTCTGGAGACGGTGAAGCAGATCGAGAGCCAGCTTCAGCAGCGCAATTACGAAGGGTTCCTCCGCTGATGCGAATCGTCCTCGTCGGGCCGCCCGGTGCCGGCAAGGGAACGCAGGCCGCGTTCCTTGCCAAGAACCTGTCGATCCCGCACATCTCCACGGGCGACCTCTTCCGTGCCAACATCAGCCAGCAGACGGAGCTCGGGAAACTCGCGAAGTCCTACATGGACGCGGGCAACCTGGTGCCGGACGAGGTCACCATCGGGATGGCCAAGGACCGCATGGAGCAGCCCGACGCCCGTAACGGCTTCCTGCTCGACGGTTTCCCGCGGAACGTGTCGCAGGCCGAGGCGCTCGACGAGATGCTCACGTCCGAGGGCATCAAGCTGGACGCGGTGCTGGACCTGGAGGTCCCCGAGGAAGAGGTCGTCAAGCGGATCGCCGGCCGCCGCATCTGCCGGAACGACTCGTCGCACGTCTTCCACGTGTCGTACAAGGCGCCGAAGCAGGAGGGCGTCTGCGACCAGTGCGGCGGTGAGCTGTACCAGCGTGACGACGACTCCGAGGAGACCGTGCGCAAGCGGCTGGAGGTCTACCACACGCAGACCGAGCCGATCATCGACTACTACAAGGCCCAGGGCCTGGTGGTGACGATCTCGGCGCTCGGGAAGGTGGACGAGGTCACGCAGCGGGCGATGGAAGCGCTCAAGCGCAAGGACGACGACAAGTAGTCGAGCTGGTGCTTCGGCCGCGGTTCCCCTCCGGGGGCCGCGGCCGAAGTGCGTGTGGGGGCTCCCTCCCCTGCCC
>NZ_VJZE01000172.1 GCF_009377205.1 Streptomyces phyllanthi | reverse complement strand
TGCCCGTACAAACTCGGCATCGTCCGGGCCGACGGTTCCCCGGAGGACGGCGTGATGCACTCTGGGCCGGCACGGCCCCCAGGAGCGGGTCGGGGCGCGGACGGTCCGCAGGCGCAGCCTGACGCGCACGCGACTCCTCGCACTCCAGCGCCCCCCGGGGCGCCGAGTCAGGCGTCAGGCGCCGGCGTCGGCGCCGAGCATCCGCAACAGCAACCCCCGCAGCGCCAGCCGCTCCTCCCTCGACAGCCCCGCCAGCGGCTCCCGGGCGAAGTCCAGGGAGTCGCGCAGGCTCCGCGCCAGTTGACGCCCCTCCTGCGTCGCCGCGGCCAGCTTCACGCGCCGGTCGCTCGGATCCGGCCGGCGCTCCACCAGCCCGCGGGCCTCCAGCCGGTCCACGATCCCGGTCACGTTCGACGGCTCGCACTTCAGTTTCTGGGCCAGCCGCCGCATGGGCAGCGGCTCCAGGGAGAGCAGGCTGAGCAACCGGGCCTGAGCCCCTGTCAGGGCGTGCTCGGCGGCGGCCTCCTCGTACTCCTCGTAGTAGCGGGCCACCACCGTGCCGATGAGCTCGACGACTTCGAGGGTCAGCGGATCGATGCTGCGGGCCGTCGTCTTCTGGGAAGCCATGCGCTTCAGACTACCCCGTTACTTGACAGCATGAAATATTCAGGCGCATGGTTGTTTCAGAGACTGAACTAACCGCGCGGTATGCTGGCCCGCAACCACACAGGCCCTCGCAGCCCTCGGTGTGAACAGGCGACCGGGCGGCTACCCGAGCCGCACGCACTCACGCAGATACGCACCTCCGCAGGAAGGTCCCCATGTCCGACACCCCCGCCCTCCCCGCCACCAGCCGCGAATGGCACCTGCTGAGCCGCCCCGAGGGCTGGCCCAAGCCCGAGGACTTCGCCCTGGTCGAGGCCGAGATCCGGCAGCCCGGCGCGAACGAGGTCCTGGTCCGGAACAAGTACCTCTCCGTCGACCCGTACATGCGTGGGCGCATGAGCGCCGCCAAGTCGTACGTCGCCCCCTTCGAGCTGGGCAAGGCCATGCAGGGCGGGGCCGTGGGCGAGGTCGTCGCGTCGAACATCGACGGCATCGCGCCGGGTGACCACGTGCTCCACTTCGGCGGCTGGCGCGAGTACGCCACGGTCGACGCCAAGCAGACCGTCAAGGTGGACCCGGACGCCGCGCCCCTCTCGACCTACCTCGGCGTCCTCGGCATGACCGGCCTCACCGCCTACGCCGGCCTCCTGCGCACCGCCGCCTTCAAGGAGGGCGACTCCGTGTTCGTCTCCGGCGCCGCCGGTGCCGTCGGCAGCCAGGTCGGGCAGATCGCGAAGCTCAAGGGCGCCTCCCGGGTCATCGGCTCCGCCGGGTCCGACGAGAAGGTCAAGCTCCTCGTCGAGGAGTACGGCTTCGACGCCGCCTTCAACTACAAGAACGGGCCGGTCGGCAAGCAGCTCCGCGACGCCGCCCCCGACGGCGTCGACGTGTACTTCGACAACGTCGGCGGCGACCACCTGGAGGCCGCGATCGGCTCCCTCAACCGCGGCGGCCGCATCGCGGTCTGCGGAATGATCTCCGTCTACAACAACACCGAGCCCGCGCCCGGCCCGAAGAACCTCGCCCGGCTCATCCAGACCCGCGGCCGTATCGAGGGCTTCCTGGTCGGCGACCACTACGACCTGCAGCCGGAGTTCGTCCAGGAGGTCGGTGCCTGGGTCCGCTCCGGCGAGCTCAAGTACCGCGAGACCGTCGTCGAGGGCATCGAGAACAACCTGGAGGCCTTCCTGGGCGTCCTGCGCGGCGACAACACCGGGAAGATGATCGTCAAGGTCTGAGCAGGGTCGTCAAGGTCCGAGCCGGATCGTCACGGTCTGAGCCGGCGAGGAGCGCGGCGCGGGACGGGTTCGCGGTGCCCCCCCCGTGACGCCCGCCCGCGTGCGCTCGTTGCACACCGCGAAGTCCGCACCCCTGGACGTGGGGTGCGGACTTCGCCGTACGAGTGTCGTACGCGCTCCTGGGCACGGGCCTGGCGTGCGGTCTCCGGTGCGGTGACGGTCACGAGATAGAGCCGGTGCCCGCCGGCCGATACCGCCAGTCCGGCGGCCGTTTCGATGTTGATCGCGGCGTTGATGTCCCGGTCGTGGACGGTACCGCAGGCGGTACAGGTCCATTCCCGGACGTTCAGGGGTTTGGGTCCGTCCACGGCGCCACAGGTGGAGCAGGTCTGGGAGGTCGGTGTGAACCGGCCGATCTGGACCAGGGTGCGGCCGTACCGCTGCGCTTTGTACTCCAGCATGCCGATGAACGATGACCATCCGGCATCGTGCACGGACTTGGCCAGCCTGGTGCGGCCCAGAGCCTTCACCGACGTACGGGGGCTGACGGTAAGGGTGTTGGCGGTGGAGCAGGGGCGGTACGGGAGTTGATTTCCGTACCGCCCCGCTCAGAGGCTGACCGGTAGGTTGAGCGGAAAGCGCAGGTGGCCGGTGCCTCCCCACTGCGGCGCACCGGCGCACATCAGTCCGGGGAAGGAGTCGTACAGCCGGGACAGGGCGATGGCTATCTGGTCGCGGGCCAGGAACGCGCCGAGGCAGGAATGGATTCCGGCGCCGAAGGCCAGCGTACGGGAGTTGTCGCGGCCGGGAAGGAAGCGATCCGGCTCGGGGAACACCGCCGGGTCCCGGTTGGCCGCCGCGAACAGCGGGCGCACGTCGGAGCCGGCCCGGATCCTCACGCCACTCAGCTCGATGTCCGTAACCGCTATCCGGGGAACCGAGGTGAAGAGGAACGGCCCCCCGGCGTGGCGCGCGACCTCGTTCACGAACGCGACGGTCTTGTCGTGACCGCCCAGCAGGTGGCCGCGCTCGTCGGGGTACGCGGCCATCGCCAGCACGCCGAAGTCGATGCCGGCCGCGGTGGAGCCGAACCCGGCTATCCACAGCGAGCCCAGGAGAGGGAAGACGTCCTCGTCGGACAGCCTCTCCTCCCCGTCACCGGGGTCGCCCACCAGGAGGGACAGCAGGTCGTCCCGCGGTTCATGGCGGCGTTGGGCCATCAGCTCTCGGAAGTACTCCTCCAGCCGTACGGTGCTGTCGTCCGCGGTCCGGATCGTCTCGACCGACCGGGCGACGAATCCCCGGACTATCCCGTCCACGCTCTCGGCCAGCCAGTCGCGGTCGGCCTCGGGCACGCCCAGCAGGGTGGAGATCACGTCCACGGTCATCGGCCGCGACAGCCCGGAGTGGAGGTCGACGACCTCACCATCGTTCAACGCTTCCGTCATCGCCCGGATGAGACGCTCGCAGATGGCCTCGATCTCGCCGCGCATGGTGTTCACGTGGCGCGGGGTGAAAGCCCTCGCGACGCTTCGCCGCAACCGGGTGTGCTCGGGCGGGTTCTTCGACGCCAGGCTGCCGGCCAGGAAGGCGAGCGACGGGTGTTGGGATGCCTGCGGAAACAGCGTGGCCACCTCGGCGGGATCCAGTCCGCGGAACTCCGTTCCGCTCTTCCGGAGTACGCGGTCGGCGTCGGTGTGCCGGCTGACCAGGTAGTAGCCCGCCCTGGTCCGGTGCACTGGTTCGTTCTCCCGCAGCCACTGCAGAAGCGGGTGCGGATCCCGCAGGAAACCAGGCGAAGCGAACTCTGCCAGCACATCGTCGGGACGGTCCATCACACTTCTCCCCTCTGCCAAGGGCCCGCAGATCATCAAGCGCAAACCTTCAGAGGGTGACCGGAGCGTGATGGTGACGGACGTCTTCGCACAACCCATGCGCCATGGGTTTCCGCCAGGAGCCTGCCACGCTGGTGAAGCCTTCGGTCAGGTGCGGGTACGAGACATGGCCGAAGGCTTCCGCACCAACCCGGCATCGGTGGCCGATCGGCCCGGGAATTCTGGATGGGCGAGGGAGCCGGTGCCGGGGATGGCCAGGGCGACGGGAGAGGAGGCGAGCAGTCGGCGGCCAGGAGAACACCCCGGCCGGGTCGATCGTCCTCACCCGAGAAGATCTCTCCGATCTCACCGACCCGAGGGCCTCGGCCCACATCCTGACCCGGAGCGCCGCCTGCCGGGCTCTCGAACGCCGGGGCGCCCGCGTCCGCGTCCCCGAGTCCTCCGCGGTGGGGGCGGAAAGCTCCCACAGGCACCCCGATAGAGTTCCCCCCATGCGCGATCTCGGGGTTGGCTTCACGTACTTGGTGCGGGGACAGCGGTGGGTGGCCCGCCACGGCAGGCAGTACGGGTTCGGGCTCCTGCCCGGCCTGATCACGCTCGTCCTGTACGCCGCGGCCCTCGTCGCCCTCGCCCTCTGGGGCGCGGACTTCGTCGCCTGGGCGACCCCCTTCGCGGACGACTGGTCCAGCCCCTGGCCGGGACTCTTCCGCGGCTTCCTGACCGCCGTCCTGTTCGGCCTCGGCCTGCTCCTCTCCGTCCTCACCTTCACCGCCGCCACCCTCCTCATCGGCCAGCCGTTCTACGAGAACCTCTCCGAGAAGGTCGACCGCGACGTCTCCCCGGACGGCACCGCCCCCGAGTCCGGCCTGCCCCTCGCCCGCGAACTGTGGATCTCGGCCCGGGACAGCCTCCGTATCCTCGTACGGGCCGCCCTGTGGGGCGTCCTCCTCTTCGCCCTCGGGTTCGTCCCCGTCGTCGGACAGACCGTCGTGCCCGTGATCGGCGTCGTCGTCACCGGGTTCTTCCTCACCGAGGAACTCACCGCAGTCGCCCTCCAGCGCCGCCGCGTCGAACTCCGCGACCGCCTCGCCATGCTCCGCTCCCGCAAGACGCTGGTCTGGGGCTTCGGCACCCCGCTGGGCCTCGCCTTCCTGGTTCCGTTCGTCGCGGTCTTCCTGATGCCCGGCGCGGTCGCGGGCGCCACGCTCATGGCCCGCGACCTGCTGGGCGAGGAGACGCGGGACGGCGACCGCGGCCGCGACCCGGAAGGGGACGGGTACCAGGACGGGTATCAGGACGAGGTCCCGGCCCCCTGACCAGTGCCCTGGGAGGCACTCGCGCCCACCGCCACCGTCACGATCGCCCGCACCTGCGCGATGATGTCCAGCCGGTTCCGTACGAACTCGGGATCGGTCACGGCCCCGGTCCCCGGATCCGTGTTGCCCGCCCCGAACTGCAGCACCGGAGTGTGCACATGCCCGGCCGGCAGCCGGTCGCGCAGTCCCAGCCGGTCACGCAGCAGCGTCGCGCGGTACGCGATCTCGTTGGACAGGTAGTTGCCCCCGCCCCCGGCACGGGCCGTCGAGCCGGGTGTCGGTCCGTCCGGCCGTACGACGGGGTCCGTCCCGCCCGCCGGTATCTCGGTCACGCTCGTGTTGTCGTACACCGGGAAACGGCCCGTGCCCGCGGCCACGATCCGCGCGTACGGCAGGGTCGTCGACGTCCACTGCGGCTGCGAGGCGGGATCGGTGACCGGGACCGTTTCGGTGCGGGAGACGTTCTCGTTGTCGGGGAAGCCGCCCCGCCAGGCCCCGTTCGTCCGCTCGATGTCGAAGCGGCCGACCCGGCCCTGGCTCACCGTCGTGACCAGGTCCACCGTCCGCAGGTGCGGACGCAGCGTCCGCTCCACCGTCGAGTCGGCGAAATCCTGCCAGCGGACCGGGAAGACCGCCGTCTCGATACGCGCCGGGCCGTCCGCGGTCTCGATCACCGTCCCGTCGAGGGCGAGCGCGGTGGCCCCGGACGGATTGGAGATACGGATGTCGCGGTCCAGTGTGAACGGGTCGAAGCCGGTGAGCAGGACGCGCTTCACATCGCCGCCCTTGCCGCCGTGCCGTGGGTAGTGGATGGCGTTCTGACCCCGTGAGGTCTGCTCCAGCCTGGCCAGCAGCCGGGCCCGTCGCTCCTCCGTCAACCCGAACTCCGGATCCCAGCCCCGCACTTCACGCGTCATCCCGAGCCGCGCCCAGTACAGCGGCCGGTCGTCGTCCCGGCTGAGGTCACCGCCCAACCCCCGCCCCTGCGCCCGGTCGACGGCACGCCGCCACAGCCGGGACCCCTCGCGTACGACGATCCGCTCGGCCTGGGCGTACGAGCGGGCCCCGGCCAGCGCCCGCGCGAACTCCGGGGCCACCGTGTCGAATCCGGAGCGCCGCAGGATCTCCTGGGGCGCGGCCCTGTCGAGGCGCTGTTCCTCGGCGGTCGGGGGTGCCGCGGAGGTCTCGGCCATCGGTATCGAGGCCGCCGGGGGTGCCGCGAGGCCGGTCAGCAGGGCTGCCAGGCCCAGTACGCCGATACGAACACGTAGGGAAGACAAGGGAGTTCGGTCCTTCCGTCGCTGTGGGGTGTCGCCGGACGGCGGCAGTATGCCCGTGACGGAGTGGCGCACGCGCAGCGGGGTGACTCTCGTGGTGCCGGCAATTGGTGGGACCGATTCCGAATCCTTCGCACGCCGCCGAGGAAGGATGCAGATGTCCCTGCAGGCGTGTTCATGTACACGATTCAACGAGGAGGTGTCCGCCGTGGCGGAGACGGTGCGGACACAGGGTGACCAGGCGGACCCGGCCGACCGGGCCCGTGAGGCGGTCGTCGAGGCGGCGCTCGGCAAGCTCGGCCTCGACGCGAAGGCACGACTGCTCGCCGGTCAGGACATGTGGTCGCTGCCCGCGCTCCCCGAGATCGGCCTGAGGTCCCTGGTCATGTCCGACGGCCCGATCGGTGTCCGGGGCGTGCGCTGGACCGCCGACGACCCGTCCGTCGCGCTGCCGTCCCCCACCGCGCTCGCCGCCACCTGGGACCCCGAACTCGCCCTCAGAGCAGGGGTGCTACTCGCCCAGGAGGCCCGCCGCAAAGGCGTCCACGTGCTTCTCGCGCCCACGGTCAACCTGCACCGCTCACCGCTCGGCGGCCGCCACTTCGAGGCGTACAGCGAGGACCCGTATCTGACCGGGCGGATCGGCAGCGGTTATGTACGGGGCGTGCAGTCCGGCGGGGTCGGCACCACGGTCAAGCACTTCGTCGCCAACGACGCCGAGACCGACCGCTTCACCGTGAACAACCTCGTCTCCGAACGCGCCCTGCGCGAGCTCTACCTGGCGCCCTTCGAGGCCATCGTCGCCGACGCCCGTCCCTGGGGCATCATGACCGCGTACAACGCGGTCAACGGCACGACGATGACCGAGCACCACCACCTCGTGAACGAGGTCCTGCGCGGCGAGTGGGGCTTCGACGGCTTCAACGTCTCCGACTGGACGGCCGCCCGCTCCACCCGGGCCGCCGTCGAGGGCGGCCTCGACGTCGCCATGCCGGGGCCGGTCACGGTCTACGGCGAGGCTCTCGCCCGGGCCGTCCGCGACGGCGAGGTGACGGAGGCCAAGGTCGACGAGGCGGTACGCAGAGTCCTCCGCCTCGCCGCCCGCGTCGGCGTCCTGGAGGGCGCCGAACCGGTGGTGACCGAGCCGCCCGCGACGGTCGACGGCGAGGCCCTGGCCCGCGAGATCGCCCGCCGCTCCTTCGTCCTCGTACGGAACCGGCGTGGCGCCCTTCCCCTGAGGCCGGGCGGCACGGTCGCCCTCATCGGAGCCGCCGCCCGCGACGCCCGCGTCCTCGGCGGCGGCTCCGCCACGGTCTTCCCCGCCCGGACCGTCTCCCCGCTCGACGGCCTCACCGCCGCCCTCCCCGAGGGCACCCTCACCTACGCCCTCGGCGCGGACCCGAACGAGGAACTCTCCGTCGCCGGCAAGGGGTTCGAACTGCGGGCAGTCTGCCGCGACGCCGCCGGCACGGTCATCGGCACGGGATCCGCACCCAGCGGCCACCTCCAGTGGACGGCCCCGGACCTCCCCGACGGCGTCACTCTCGACAGGCTGCACACCGTCGAGCTGACCGGCACCTTCACCCCGCGCGAGAGCGGGCCGCACACCTTCGGCATCAAGGGCCTGGGCGCCTTCCGGCTCACCGTCGACGGCACCCCGTACTACGACGACGTCCAGCGCCCCGACAAGGACAACCCCTTCATCACGTTCTTCGGCGCCCCCGTGCCGCGCGCCGAGGCCGAGCTGACCGAGGGCGAACCGGTCGAGGTCTCCCTGACCCACGTCGTCGCGTTCCCCGAGGACACCCCGTGGAAGGTCATCGCCTTCACGCTCTGCCACCAGGAGCCGCAGCGCGACCCCGACGAACTGATCGCCGAGGCCGTCGAGGCAGCCCGCGCCGCCGACACCGCCGTCGTCGTGGTCGCCACCACCGAACGCGTCGAGTCCGAGGGCTACGACCGGGGGGACCTCCGGCTCCCCGGCCGCCAGGACGACCTGGTCCGCGCCGTCGCCGCCGCCAACCCCGACACGGTCGTGGTCGTCAACTCCGGCTCCCCAGTGGAGCTCCCCTGGCGCGAGGACGTCGCCGCCGTCCTCCTCACCTGGTTCCCCGGCCAGGAGTGCGGCACCGCCCTCGCCGAGGTCCTCACGGGCACCCACGAGCCGGGCGGCCGGCTCCCCACCACCTGGGGTTCGCTCCCGGCCGCCCCGGTCACCCAGGTCGCCCCCACCAACGGCGAACTGCCCTACACCGAAGGCGTGTTCATCGGCTACCGCGCCTGGGAGAAGGAGGGCAGGACCCCTTCGTACCCCTTCGGCCACGGTCTCGGCTACACCGACTGGGCGTACGAGTCCATCGAGGTCAGCGGCACGACGGCGACGATCCGCGTCCGCAACACCGGCGACCGCCCGGGCCGCGAGACCGTCCAGCTCTACCTCGCCCCGGCGCACCCCGGCCCCGACCGCCCGGCCCGCTGGCTGGCCGGCTTCGCGACCGTGGAAGCCGCCCCGGGGGACACCGCCGAAGCCGTGGTCGAACTCCCGCGCCGCGCCTTCGAGATCTGGGACGAGACGGCGGGCTCCTGGACGTACGTCAAGGGGGCGTACGAACTCCAGGCAGGCCGCTCGATCGCGGACCGGCGACTGACGGCGACGATCGAGGCGTGAGCCCGCGCCCCCGTAAAGGGGCGCGGGGAACCGCGCGGTCCGGGCACCGCTCATGACCAGTACATTCAGGAGGGCGCCCGGCGGGCCGTCACGACGCGATACGCGATCTCCGCGAGCCGCGCCTGCCCGTTCCTGCTCGGGTGGAACCAGTCCCACTGGCTCAGCTGCGCCGTCCCGAAGCGGTACTCGAAGACGGCGCCCCCGTCGAACCGGCAGTACCGGTCCTTGGCGCACACGTCCTCGAGCACCTGGTTGTACGCCTCCACCCGGTCCTGCACCTTGTCGCGCCGCTTGGTCGCCGCCGCGTCCAGGGCGTCCGGGTCGCCGAGCATCGACGGGCAGATGCCCAGCTTCCACACCTGCTTGCCGAGCGGGTTGGTACGGCCCTGGGACCACAGCCGCTTCAGGTCCGGCACGCTCGACACGTACACCTGCGCCCTGGGCGAGGTCTCACGGAGCGTCTCCATGGCGTCCTCGAAGGAGGCGCGGAAGCCGTCGACGGAGGTCATGGCGCGGGTGGTCGCGCGGCACGCGTCGTTCGCCCCGACCATCACGGCCACCAGATCGGGGCGCTTGGTCACCGCCCGCGCCATCTGGGCCGGCAGATCGGCCATCCGCGCACCGGTCACCGCGTAGTTCCAGCTCCGCTCGGCGGCCCCGGTCGCGCCCAGCAGCCGTACGGCCAGGCTCTTCACCGCCTTGTCGGTGCCGGTCGCCCAGGACGACTCCGGGCAGTCCGACAGCACCGAGCAGGCGTCGAACCCGCGCGTGATGGAGTCCCCGACGGCCGCGAGGGACCGCGGACTGCGGTCCCAGCTGGGTGTGGGGGAGGGGTGCGCCTTCGCCTCCGTACCCGTGGGACCGGGAGAGTTGCCACCGGTTGCGTCACAGGCGGTCAGCCCCAGCAGGGTCGCCGCCACGGCGGAGAGAACCGCCCGTGATCGGTGGCGTCGGTGCCGCATACGTTGGTCCCCTCGTCGGTCGTGCGATGGTCGGGCGCTGGCTCCCTCTTCATGACAACGCGTGAGGGTTCCTCTTTGTGGCCGCTGCAACTGTTCCACCCGTCACAAGCGTCCCCAAGAGTGGTCGGGTTCTCGAACGCAGGGATCCCGATCGGCTGAGTCCCGATCGGCCGAGTCCCGGGTGGCTGGGCTTCAGAGTGCGACACGACACCGTCCGCGACCACGGCACGCAGTCGTCGGCGAGTACGCCGAAGGGAGTACCGCCACGCTGTGGGAGGACCCCTCGGCCGGATGCGCGACCGCAGGTCGAATGCGCGTCCCCGCGGGTGAAACATCGCTTTTTCCCGGTGTCGGCTCCGACGGTACGTCACACTCCCCGCCCCGCCGCACGGTAGCCTCGGCCCCGTGGCTGCCCAGCCGCTCCCGTTCCGCCAAGTTCCAAGATGTCCGGCTCTGTGGAGGCCCCGGTGACGACACGTGGAGTTCTGTACGTGCACTCCGCGCCGCGTGCGCTGTGCCCGCACGTCGAATGGGCCGTGGCGGGGGTGCTGGGCACGCGCGTGAGCCTCGACTGGATCCGGCAGCCGGCGGCACCGGGCACCTGGAGGTCGGAGTTCTCCTGGCAGGGCCAGATCGGCACCGCCTCCAAGCTCGCGTCCGCGCTGCGCGGCTGGGACCTGCTCCGCTTCGAGGTCACCGCCGAGCCGTGCCCCACCGCCGAGGGCGAGCGCTACAGCTGCACCCCCGACCTGGGCATCTTCCACGCGGTCACCGGAATCCACGGTGACATCCTGATCCCGGAGGACCGGCTGCGCGCCGCCCTGGTCCGCTCCCAGCGCGGCGAGACCGACCTGGAGGCCGAGTTGGCCAAGCTCCTCGGCAAGCCCTGGGACGACGAACTGGAGCCGTTCAGGTACGCCGGCGAGGGCGCCCCGGTGCGCTGGCTGCACCAGGTGGTCTGACAGCGCCCACGTACGATTGAAGGCCCACCCGATGATGCCGGGTGGGCCTTCTTTCGTACGTACCGGGTTGCGGTGTTCAAACGACGAACACCGCAACCATCAATTGAGGAACCCCCGCGGCGAGCAACCAGGTCCGCGAGAGCGGCGGCGGTTTAGCCGCAAAGGGGGGTTCGGAACGCCAGCACCACGTTGTGCCCGCCGAACCCGAACGAGTCGTTCAGCGCGGCGATCCGCCCCTCGACCGGCAGCTTGCGGGCCTCACCGCGGACGACATCCGCGTTGGCCTCCGCCTCCGGGTCGAGGTTCTCCACGTTGATCGTCGGCGGAGCGACACGGTGGTACAGCGCGAGGACCGTCGCCACGGACTCCACGCCGCCCGCACCGCCCAGCAGATGGCCGGTCATGGACTTCGTACCGGAGACCGCCATGTGGTCCGTGTCGTCACCGAAGACCTTGCGCAGGGCCTTCAGTTCGGCGATGTCACCGGCCGGGGTCGAGGTCGCGTGCGCGTTGACGTGCACGATCTCGGCCGGGTCCAGGTCGGTGTTGTCGAGCAGGTTCTGCAGGGCGTGCGAGATACCGCGGCCCTCGGGCTCCGGCTGCACGATGTCGTGGCCGTCGGCGGAGATGCCCTGGCCGACCGCCTCCGCGTAGACACGGGCGCCACGCCGGGCGGCGTGCTCGGCGGACTCCAGGACGATCACGCCGGCGCCCTCGCCGAGGACGAAGCCGTCGCGGCCGACGTCGTAGGGACGCGAGGCACCCTGCGGGTCGTCGTTGTTCTTGGACATCGCCATCATGTTGCCGAACGCGGCGATCGGCAGCGGGTGGATGGCCGCCTCGGTGCCGCCGGCGACGACGATGTCGGCGCGGCCGGTGCGGATCATCTCGATGGCGTAACCGATGGCCTCGGCGCCCGACGCGCAGGCGGAGACCGGGGTGTGCACACCGGCGCGGGCGCCGACGAGCAGACCCACGTTGGCGGACGGGCCGTTCGGCATCAGCATCGGCACGGTGTGCGGGGAGACACGGCGTACGCCCTTCTCCTTCAGCACGTCGTACTGGTCGAGCAGGGTGGTGACGCCGCCGATACCGGAGGCGATGACCGCGCCCAGCCGGTCGGGGTCGACGTCGGCGCCCTCGCCGGCCCTGTCGGTGAATCCGGCGTCCGCCCAGGCCTCCTTGGCCGCGATCAGGGCGAACTGCGCCGAACGGTCCAGACGGCGGGCCTGCGGCCGGGGAATGACCTCGGTCGGCTCCACGGCGATCTGAGCGGCGATGCGGACCGCCTGGTCGGCGGCCCACTCCTGCTCCAGCGGGCCGACGCCGGAACGTCCGGCGATCAGACCCTCCCAGGTAGAGGCCGCGTCGCCACCCAGCGGTGTGGTTGCGCCGATACCGGTGACGACCACGGTGCGATTGGTCGAGCTCACGGGAATTCTTTCTCCAACGGATTCGAGGAGGACAACCCCCGCGTCAGCGGGGAAAACGGCGCCACCGCCGGGTGGCGGGGCCGTCAGCCTGGCCGACCGGGCGGCCGGACCGGGCTGTCAGCCCAGGTGATCGACTGATCAGGCCTGGTGCTTGAGGATGTACTCGGTCGCGTCGCCGACCGTCTTGAGGTTCTTGACGTCGTCGTCGGGGATCTTCACGTCGAAGCGCTCCTCGGCGGCGACGACGACCTCGACCATGGACAGCGAGTCGACGTCCAGGTCGTCGGTGAAGGACTTGTCCAGCTGGACGTCCTCAACCGGGATGCCGGCGATCTCGTTCACGATGTCGGCGAGACCGGCGACGATCTCTTCCTGAGTGGCGGCCATGTCAGGCGCTCCTTCGTTGATATCCAGCGGATGTGGCGCCCGCCGCGTCAGCGGCAGGTGGTGCGGTTTCCGTCCCGGACGCATGATCCGGCACGGAGTGCCTAGGGGAGGGTAACGACCGTCGCGGCGTACACGAGACCCGCCCCGAAGCCGATGACGAGCGCGGTGTCGCCGCTCTTCGCCTCGCCGGTCGCCAGGAGCCGCTCCATCGCGAGCGGGATCGAGGCGGCCGAGGTGTTGCCGGTGGTGCGGATGTCACGGGCGACCGTGACGTGCTCCGGCAGTTTCAGCGTCTTCACCATCGAGTCGATGATCCGCACATTGGCCTGGTGCGGGATGAAGACATCCAGGTCGTCCGAGGTGACCCCGGCCGCGTCCAGCGCCTGCTGGGCGACCTTCGCCATCTCGAACACGGCCCAGCGGAACACCGCCTGGCCCTCCTGCGTGATCGCGGGGAACTTGACGTTGCCCGCGCTGTCCAGCGGGAGCTCGGAGAGATCGCCGGCCCGGAATCTGTCCCACGGCACCGTCTGCTTGATGGTCTCGGACTTGTCGCCCTCCGAGCCCCAGACGGTCGGGCCGATGTGCGGCTCGTCGGAGGGGCCGACCACGACGGCACCGGCGCCGTCGCCGAACAGGAAGGCCGTCGCCCGGTCCTCCAGATCGGTCAGGTCGCTCAGCCGCTCCACGCCGATGACCAGGACGTACTCGGCGGACCCCTCCACGACCATGCCCTTGGCGAGGGTCAGCCCGTACCCGAAGCCCGCGCAGCCCGCGGAGATGTCGAACGCGGCGGCCTTGTCGGTGCCCAGCTTGTCGGCGATCTCGGTGGCGACGGCCGGGGTCTGGCTGAAGTGCGAGACAGTGGAGACGACCACGGCGCCGATCTGCTCGGCCGAGATGCCGGCGGCGGCGATGGCCTTGCCGGACGCCTCGATCGACATCGCGGCGACGGTCTCCTCGTCGTTCGCCCAGTGCCGGGTCTCGATACCGGAGCGCGAACGGATCCACTCGTCCGAGGAGTCGATCGTCTCCAGGATCACCTCGTTGGGCACCACCCTGGTCGGGCGGTAGCCGCCGACCCCGAGGATGCGTGCGTAGGGTGCGCCCTTGCGTGCCTTGATCTTCGACATTCCTCTGGGGCTCCTGTCAGGCACTGTGCTCGGCGATGAGCTCGCGAGCAGCGTCGAGGTCGTCCGGGGTCTTGAGCGCCAGCGTCTTCACGCCGGGCAGCGCGCGCTTGGCGAGACCGGTGAGCGTGCCGCCGGGGCACACCTCGACGAGCGCGGTCACGCCCAGTTCCTTGAACGTCTCCATGCACAGGTCCCAGCGCACCGGGTTGGCGACCTGGCCGACCAGGCGGGACAGCACCTCGGCGCCGCTGGCGACGACCTGACCGTCCTTGTTCGACACGTAGGTGACCTTGGGCTCGGCCGGCGTCAGGGCCTCGGCGGCCGTCGCCAGGGCGCTCACCGCGGGGGCCATGTGGTGCGTGTGGAAGGCGCCCGCGACCTTGAGCGCGACCACGCGGCGCACGCCCTCGGGCTTGTCGGCCTCCAGCGCGGCCAGCTGCTCCAGCGTGCCGGCGGCCACGATCTGGCCCGCGCCGTTCACGTTCGCCGGGGTCAGGCCCAGCTTCTCCAGATGCGGGACCGTCGTCTCGGGGTCGCCGCCGAGCAGCGCGGACATACCGGTCTCGGTGATCGCGGCGGCCTCGGCCATGGCCAGGCCGCGCTTGCGTACGAGGGTCAGGGCGGCCGTGTCGTCGAGGACGCTCGCGAACACGGCGGCGGTGATCTCGCCGACGCTGTGGCCCGCGACCGCTCCGGGCGTCACGTCACCCAGTGCCGCAGCGGACAGGAGACCGGCCGCGACCAGCAGCGGCTGGGCCACGGCGGTGTCGCGGATCGCGTCCGCGTCGGCCTGCGTGCCGTAGTGGGCGAGGTCCAGGCCGATGGCGTCCGACCACACGCCGAGACGGTCGGCGGCACCGGGGAGTTCGAGCCAGGGAGTCAGGAAGCCGGGCGTCTGGGCGCCCTGGCCGGGAGCGACGAGTACGAGCACTCTCACACTCTCTCTTGGGGACGGCCCGGGCCGCCCGTGGGGACAGGGACGAAGAACGCGGAGGGGTTTTGTGGAACCTCGACAAAACCCTAGGCCTGGGGATCCCCATCGACCAGACGCCCCAGGATCAGTGCGATCCGCAGTGTGAACGCGGATCGTACATCAGACGGCGACCAGCCGGTGACGTCAGTCACACGTCGAAGCCGGTAGCGCACGGTGTTGGGGTGAACGAAGAGCATGCGGGCCGCGCCCTCGAGACTTGACGCCTGTTCGAGATAGACGCTGAGGGTTTCCAGGAGTGCCGAGCCCGCCTCCTCGAGCGGTCTGTAGATCTCCTCCACCAACTGCTCACGGGCGCTCGGGTCTCCGGCGATCGCGCGCTCGGGAAGCAGATCGTCCGCCAGTACCGGGCGCGGTGCGTCCTGCCAGGCGGAACACGCCTTGAGCCCGGCCGCGGCGGCCTGCGCGGACCTGGTCGCGGCCAGCAGGTCGGGCACGATCGGCCCGGCGACCACGGGGCCCGCGGCATACGGCCCGATCAGTGACTTGGCCACCTGCAACGGATCACTGCTGCCACCTGCGATGACGACCAGCCGATCGCCGAGGACGCCCGTGAGCACCTGGAGCTTGGCGTGCCGGGCGGCTCTGCGGATCGCCTCCACGGTCAGCTCACTGTCACCGTCCGGGGCGGTCCCCAGAACCACGCACACGTGCTCCGGCGCGTTCCAGCCGAGCGCGGCGGCCCGGGACACGGCCCCCTCGTCGGCCTCGCCGGACAGCACCGCGTTCACGACGAGCGACTCGAGGCGGGCGTCCCAGGCACCGCGTGCCTCGGCGGCCTGCGCGTACACCTGGGCCGTGGCGAAGGCGATCTCGCGCGCGTACACGAGGAGCGCCTCGCGCAGCACGGACTCGTCACCGGGAGCAGCCACCTCATCGATGGCGCTCTCCATCACCTCGATGACCATCCGCACCATCTCCACGGTCTGCCGCAGGGTGACCGCCCGGGTCAGTTCGCGGGGCGCGGTGCCGAAGACGTCGGTGGAGATGGCCTGCGGGGCGTCCGGGTTGCGGAACCACTCGGTGAACGCGGCGATACCGGCCTGTGCGACCAGCCCGATCCACGACCGGTTCTCCGGTGGCATCGCCCGGTACCACGGCAGCGTCTCGTCCATGCGCGCGATGGCCTGCGCGGCGAGACTCCCGGACGACTTCTCCAGCCGCTTCAGCGTTCCGGCGTGCGGATGGACGTCGTGGGGGTGGATGTCGTGGGGTGAGGACTCGCTGGGTTCGGGCACGGGACAAGACTGCCTTATCGGGGCGTGGGAGTGAGGCGGAGGGTCGCTACCGTGTAGTACGTGATGGATGTACGGCGCGCCGACGAGCGCTATCGCGGAGGTGACCCGGCGGCCGGGATCTCCTCGTTCCACTCCTTCTCCTTCGGCCCGCACTACGACCCGGACAACCTCCGGTTCGGCGCGCTGCTCGCCTGCAACGAGGAGCGCCTCGCTCCCGGCGCGGGCTTCGACGAACACCCGCACAGCCACACGGAGATCGTGACCTGGGTGGTCGAGGGCGAGCTGACCCACCGTGACTCGGCGGGCCACGAGACGCTGGTCCGACCCGGGGACGTGCAGCGCCTCAGCTCGGCGGGCGGTGTCCGGCACGTGGAGCGCAACGACGGCGCGGAGCCGCTGACCTTCGTACAGATGTGGCTGGCCCCCGTGGAGCCCGGCGGTGACCCCGCGTACGAGATCGTCCACGGAATCGCCGACTCCACGCCGTACGCGGTGCCGGAAGCGGGCGCGATGCTGCATGTACGGCGCCTGGGGGAGGGCGAGCCTACGGCGGTGCCGGACGGGGCGTGTGTGTATGTGCACGTGGTGCGGGGCGCGGTGCGGCTGGACGGGGTGGAGC
>NZ_VJZE01000171.1 GCF_009377205.1 Streptomyces phyllanthi | reverse complement strand
CACCCAACACCGAGCAGCCCGACCCATAGGCCCCCACTCACCCAACACCCCGCCCGGCCACCAATGCCCCAAAACGTCATAAACCTCCCTAGCCTGGAGAGATGGGCGAGGACGAACGGCTGCGGGCCGTGGTGGCACTGGCACAGGGGATGGCGGCCGCGCACACCCCGCGCGAGTCCTGGCGGGCCGCGGCCACGGGTGCGTGCCGGGCGCTGGCCGGGAGCTTTGCCGCGCTGTCGGTGTGGGAGCGCGACTCGGGCCGGCTGAAGGTACTCGTGAACGTCGGGGAGAGGGCGCCGGACGAGGAGGAGTTCCCGGACGGCGAAACCTACCCGGTGCACCAGTTCCCGGAGATCACGGAGTTCCTGCACGAGCGCTGGGCGGGCGGAGTCGGGCCCAGCGCCTGGGTCGAGACCGTGGCAGGGCCGACCGGGCGGCCCGGCGCGGAAGGGTACTGCCATCAGCGCGTCGCCGCGCTGCGCCGTCGCGGCCGTGGCTGCTGCGTGATCGCGCCGGTCGTGCTGCACGGGCGCGCCTGGGGCGAGCTGTATGTGGCGCGGGCGACGGGCGCCGCGGCGTTCCGTACGGAGGACGCGGAGTTCGCGACCGTGCTCGCGGCCGTCGTCGCGGCCGGGATCGCGCAGAGCGAGCTGCTGGAGGAGGCCCGCCGGCTGGCGTTCACCGATCCGCTGACGGGGCTCGCCAACCGCCGTGCCGTCGATGTCCGGCTCGGCGAGGCGGTCGACCGGCACCTGGCCGACGGGACCGTCGTGAGCCTGGTGGTCTGCGATCTGAACGGACTCAAGCGGGTCAACGACACCCACGGGCACGCGGCCGGCGACCGGCTGCTGGAGCGGTTCGGGTCGGTGCTGTCGCTGTGCGGGGCGATGCTGCCGGGCACGCTGGCGGCGCGGCTCGGCGGCGACGAGTTCTGCCTGCTGGCGGCGGGGCCACCGGCGGACGACGTGGTGCAGGTCGCCGCCGAACTCTGCCGCCGGGCGGGCGAGTTGGAGCTGGGCGAGGGTGTCGCGTGCGGGGTGGCCTCGACGGGTGACCCGATCGGCGCCGTACGGTCACCGCGTCGGCTGTTCCGGCTCGCGGACGCCGCGCAGTACCGGGCGAAGGCGGAACTCTCGCGGAAACCGGTGGTGGCGGGCAGGCAGGGCCCGGACGATCCGGTGGTCCGGCTCGCCGACCGGCCCCCGACACCTCCGCCGCCCACGGGCGACCGTCGCCGCATCCGCGGCCGCCAAACCTGATGAGCACCCTCCGGTAAGGAGCCCCTCCCGCGACCGGTCGTGACATTCGACGATTCAGTCCCTACGATCCTGAATATGGATATGCACTCTGTGGACACGGTGACGCTCGGCACCTCCGGGGTCACCGCGGCCGACGTGGTCGCCGTGGCACGCGGCGGGGCCCGGGTCGAGCTCTCCGGCGAGGCGGTGGCGGCGCTCGCCGCGGCCCGCGCGGTCGTGGACGCGCTGGCGGCCAGGCCGGAGCCCGTCTACGGCGTCTCTACCGGCTTCGGGGCCCTGGCGACCCGGCACATCGGCCAGGAGCTGCGGGCCCGGCTGCAGCGCAACATCGTCCGCTCGCACGCCGCCGGCATGGGCCCGCGCGTGGAGCGCGAGGTGGTCCGGGCGCTGATGTTCCTGCGCCTGAAGACCGTCTGCTCGGGACACACGGGCGTACGGCCCGAGGTCGCGCAGACCATGGCGGACGTGCTGAACGCGGGCATCACCCCGGTCGTCCACGAGTACGGCTCCCTGGGCTGCTCCGGCGATCTCGCCCCACTGTCCCACTGCGCCCTCACGCTCATGGGCGAGGGAGAGGCCGAGGGCCCCGACGGGACCGTACGCCCCGCCGGCGAGCTGCTCGCCGCCCACGACATCACCCCCGTCGAGCTCCGCGAGAAGGAGGGGCTCGCCCTCCTCAACGGCACCGACGGCATGCTCGGCATGCTGATCATGGCCCTCGACGACCTGGACATGCTCTACAAGTCGGCGGACGTGACGGCGGCCCTGACCCTGGAGGCCCTGCTCGGCACGGACCGGGTCCTCGCCCCCGAACTGCACGCGATCCGCCCCCACCCGGGGCAGGGCGCCTCGGCCGCCAACATGCTGGCGGTCCTGAAGGGTTCGGGTCTCACGGGCCACCACCAGGACGACGCGCCCCGCGTCCAGGACGCGTACTCGGTGCGGTGCGCCCCGCAGGTCGCGGGCGCGGGCCGGGACACGATGGCCCACGCGCGCGTGGTGGCCGAGCGGGAGCTGGCGTCGGCGGTGGACAACCCGGTGGTGCTCCCTGGGGGCACCTCCCGCTCGAGCGAAGCCGAGAGTGGGGGAGGGCGCGTCGAGTCCAACGGCAACTTCCACGGCGCACCGGTGGCGTACGTCCTCGACTTCCTCGCCATCGCGGTCGCGGACCTCGCCTCGATCGCGGAGCGCCGCACGGACCGCCTCCTGGACAAGAACCGCAGCCACGGGCTGCCGCCGTTCCTCGCGGACGACGCGGGCGTGGACTCCGGGCTGATGATCGCCCAGTACACGCAGGCGGCCCTGGTGAGCGAGCTGAAGCGGCTCGCGGTCCCCGCCTCGGCCGACTCCATCCCTTCCTCGGCCATGCAGGAGGACCATGTCTCGATGGGCTGGTCCGCGGCCCGCAAGCTGCGCACGGCGGTGGACAACCTGACCCGTGTCCTCGCCGTCGAGTTGTACGCCGCCACGCGCGCGATCGAGCTCCGCGAGGGCCTGACCCCGGCGCCGGCCACGCAGGCGGTCGTCGAGGCCGTCCGCAAGGCGGGCGTCGAGGGCCCGGGTCCGGACCGCTACCTCGCCCCCGACCTGGCGGCGGCCGCCGGTTTCGTACGGGACGGGCGCCTGGTCGCGGCGGTGGAGCCGGTGACCGGGCCGCTGGCCTGATCCGGGTGGCGCGGAGCCTCCGGCCGGTAGGGAGTCACGGGGCCGCGGTCATCCGACCACGGCCCCTTTCCCGTGCGGGCGCCGCGTACGGGCCTCACACACGGGTTTCGTGTACGGGTCAGGAGAGCGCCGAGCGTTCCCTGCGCACCGAGTACGCCACAAAGCCCGCGCCCAGACCGAGGAAGAGGGTGCCGCCGACGACGTACGGCTTCGTGTCGATGCTTCCGGTGTCGGCGAGCCGGGTCTGCGCGCCGGCGGGCTCCGCGGAGCCGGAGGATTCGGCGCCCGTGGCGGTGTCCGCGGCCGAGGCGGTGTCCGAGGCCGTGTTCACGGCAGTCTGTGTCGTCGTCAGCTGCCGCTGTGCCCCGTCCTGGGTGGCGTTCGCGGACGGAACGAACCACAGGGCACCGAGGAGCGTTCCCGCGGCGGTGGCGGTCAGCAGCGTTCGACGTGTGGTGGACGACGGTCGACGTGCGGCGGACACGAAATATCGAACCCCTTGTGGCGCTGGCGAATTGGCCGTGTGGGGCGATGTTAGTGAAAGTGGCGGGTCACGGGAAAGTCACGGAAGCTGTGAGCCTTACGCTCCGGGCTATGAGTACATCTGAGACATCACAGTTCGTCCGGCTTCGGGTGGAATTGGTGCTTGAGGTGGAGAACGGCGACACCGTGACCAAGGCCGCGCTGCGGCACATCGCGGACGACGCCGATATGGCACCGGATGAGCGGGTACACACCGAGAACGCGGTGACCGAGGACACAGCGGAGGCCATCGCGTACCTCGTCGACCCGTTCGACCTGGTCAGCGAGGTGCCGGGGGTCGATCTGGTACAGGCCTCCTGGAGCAGTGAGCAAATCGACTACGACCCTGATTCGCCGGATTGGGGCCTCGACGAGGATGATGGCGACGAGGACGAAGAGGAATACCGGCTCGGCTGACGCACGGCGGGGAGATTCACAGCCCCGGGCGGCAACCGCTGCCCGGGGCTCCGTCGTCTCACGAGACGCACTGACCACCCCAGCATCGGTCGGTCCGGTCGGCGTGGACCGGACGTGGCGTGGCCCACACCTCCGTGGAATGTGGAACGGGATCACCCGGTCGTGGCGTTTGACTTCGTACGGGAACTGTCCGGGCTTTGGGGATTTCGGCAACGATGGAGAAGCGAGTGATGACGAACAGTAGGCGGCGCAAGGGCCTCGCGGTCGCGTCCGCACTGCTCGGCGGGGTGCTGGTGCTCTCTGCGTGCAGCGGAGGCGACGACAAGGCGTCGGGCACCGGCAGCGGGGATTCCTCGCAGGCCAAGGCCGACGAGGCGGCGGCCAAGAAGACCTCCGTCGCCGAGATCAAGATCACACCGAAGGACGGCTCGGACAACGCCTCCATCAACAGCGCCGCCAAGGTCACCGTGGCCAAGGGCACGCTCACGGACGTGAAGATGACGACCGAGGACGGCACCGCCGTCGACGGTGAGATATCCGCGGACAAGAAGAGCTGGGCGCCGAGCGGTCAGCTGGAGCGTGCGACCCAGTACAAGATCGTGGCCACCGCCAAGGACTCCGAGGGCCGCGAGGCCCACGAGAACGCCACGTTCACGACCGTGTCCCCGGACAACAGCTTCCTCGGCTACTTCACGCCGGAGGACGGCTCCACGGTCGGCGTGGGCATGCCGGTCTCGATCAACTTCGACAAGGCGATCGCGAACAAGGCCGAGGTGCAGAAGGCGATCACCGTCAGCTCCAGCTCCGGCCAGGAGGTCGTCGGCCACTGGTTCAACGAGCAGCGGCTCGACTTCCGGCCCGAGGACTACTGGCAGGAGGACTCGACCGTCACGGTGAAGCTGGCACTCGACGGCGTCGAGGGCTCCGACGGGGTGTACGGCGTCCAGCAGAAGACGGTCTCCTTCAAGATCGGCCGCAACCAGGTCTCCGTCGTCGACGCGCAGAGCAAGCAGATGAAGGTCATGCAGGACGGAAAGGTCGTCAAGACCATTCCGATCTCCGCCGGTTCGCCCGAGAACAAGACGTACGAGGGCCAGATGGTGATCTCCGAGAAGTTCAAGGAGACCCGGATGAACGGTGCGACGGTCGGGTTCACGGACGACGACGGCAAGGGCGAGTACGACATCAAGGACGTGCCGCACGCCATGCGCCTGTCGACGTCGGGCACCTTCATCCACGGCAACTACTGGGGCGCCGACTCCGTCTTCGGCAGCGTCAACACCAGCCACGGCTGTGTCGGTCTGAACGACGTCAAGGGCGCGGGCGACCCCAACCAGCCGGCCGCCTGGTTCTACAACAACTCGCTCATCGGTGACGTGGTGGTCGTCGAGAACACCGGCGACAAGACCATCGCCCCGGACAACGGCCTCAACGGCTGGAACATGGACTGGGCCTCCTGGAAGGAAGGCTCGGCGGTCTAGTCGTTCCCGAAGAGGCCGGCTTTCTCCGACACGACGACGGCGGCACTGCCCTGAACGGGCGGTGCCGCCGTCGTCGTACGGGTGTGCGCGTTCGCAAGTGAGCGAATTCACGTGGACGCTGTGGCCCCATCACATCGCGCGCCCGGAGTGTTTCGGTCAACTTCCGGCAATCCGGCCAGTGTGGCTCACAAGCGGAACTAAACCGTCAACTCTTAACAGGTGCCCCTCTATTGAGCACACATTCTCTCCCCGGCATACTTTCTTTCACGGGGGATGTGACGCATGCGCGTGCGAGGCTTCCCCCGGGCGGACGAACGGTCACGTCGTCCGGACCTCAGCTCCAGGGGGAGACTTGCGCAGACAAGTGAAAAGAGTGAGCACGGCTGCGATCGCCACGGCGGCTGCCGTGGCTCTGGCGGCGGGAATGACCAGCCCGGCGTCCGCAGAGCCCGAGCTCGCGAGCAGCTCCACGTCGGCCGACTTCTCGGCCAAGCACCGCATCACCCTGATCACCGGAGACCGGGTGGTCGTCGACGCGAAGGGCCGCCCCGTCGGCTTCGAGCGCGCGAAGGGCCGCGAGGACATACCCGTCCAGGTCCGCAAGGCCGACGGCCACACCCTCGTGATCCCGGCCGACGCGGCCCGCCTCATAGCCGAGGGCAAGCTGGACCAGCGGCTGTTCGACATCACGGCGTTGAACAAGTCCGCGTCCCGCAAGGCCCAGAAGAAGGGCCTGAAGGTCATCGTCGGCTACAAGGGCACCGCCGCGGGGGCCCGCGCCGATGTCCGCGACGCCGGTGACACCACGGTCCGCCGCACGCTGAAGACCCTGAACGCGGACGCGGTCCTCACGCCGAAGGACGACGCCACCGAGCTGTGGAAGGCGGTGACCGACTCCGACGGCACCACCGCCTCCGGCGTCGCCAACATCTGGCTCGACGGTGTCCGCAAGGTCAGCCTCGACAAGTCCGTGCCGCAGATCGGCGCCCCCAAGGCGTGGGCGGCCGGCTACGACGGCACGGGCGTCAAGATCGCCGTCCTGGACACCGGTGTGGACGCCACCCACCCGGACCTCAAGGACCAGGTGATCGACGCCAAGAACTTCACCGCGGCCCCCGACGCCACCGACAAGTTCGGACACGGTACGCACGTCGCGTCCATCGCGGCGGGCACGGGCGCCAAGTCGAACGGCAAGTACAAGGGTGTCGCGCCGGGCGCGAAGATCCTGAACGGCAAGGTCCTCGACGACAGCGGCTCCGGTGACGACTCCGGCATCATCGCCGGTATGGAGTGGGCGGTCGCGCAGGGCGCCGACGTCATCAACATGAGCCTGGGCGGCGGCGACACGCCCGAGGTCGACCCGATGGAAGCGGAGATCAACAAGCTCTCCGCCGAGAAGGGCGTCCTCTTCGCGGTCGCGGCCGGCAACTCCGGCCCCGGCGAGCAGTCCCTCGGCTCCCCGGGCACGGCCGAGTCCGCGCTCACGGTCGGCGCCGTGGACGACGGAGACAAGCTGGCGGAGTTCTCCAGCGTCGGCCCCGGCCTCGACGGCCAGATCAAGCCGGACGTGACCGCGCCGGGCGTGGACATCACCGCGGCCTCGGCCAAGGGCAGCTTCATCGAGCAGGAGGTCGGTGAGAACCCGGCCGGGTACCTGACCATCTCCGGTACCTCGATGGCCACCCCGCACGTGGCGGGCGCGGCGGCGATCCTCAAGCAGCAGCACCCGGACTGGAAGTACACCGAGCTCAAGGGCGCCATCACCGCCTCCACCAAGGGCGGCAAGTACACCGCGTTCCAGCAGGGTTCGGGCCGGATCCAGGTCGACAAGGCCATCAAGCAGACCGTGTTCGCCGAGCCGGTCTCGGTGACCTTCGGTACGCAGCAGTGGCCGCACACCGACGACACGCCGGTCACCAAGCCGCTGACGTACCGGAACACCGGCACGCAGGACGTCACCCTCGCCCTGAGCGCGACGGCCACCAACCCCAAGGGCCAGGCGGCTCCGGCGGGCTTCTTCAAGCTCGGCGCGACGTCGGTGAAGGTGCCCGCGGGTGGTACGGCCTCGGTGAACCTGACGGTCAACACCAAGCTGGGCGGCACCGTGGACGGCGCGTACTCCGCGTACGTCACGGCCACCGGCGGCGGCCAGTCCGTCCGCACCGCCGCGGCCGTGAACCGCGAGGTGGAGTCGTACGACCTCACGCTCAAGGAGATCGGCCGTGACGGCCAGCCGGCCAAGGACTACTTCGCCGACCTGATGGGTGTCTCCGGGCTCGCCGCCGACAAGTGGCTCATGCCCTACGACGCCTCCGGCACCGTCAAGGTCCGTGTGCCCAAGGGTGGTTACATCCTCAACAACTCGATCTTCGCGGACCCTGAGGACGCGTCCAAGGGCATCGACTGGCAGGCCCAGCCGAAGCTGTCCATCACCAAGAACACCACGGTCACGGTGGACGCCCGCAAGGCCAAGCCGGTCGACATCACGGTGCCCGACACAGCCGCCAAGTCCGAGTTCGCCATGCCCGAGTACACCATCGAGACGGGCAACGGCGGCTACGGCTTCGGCTGGTTCCTGGACTCGTTCGCGGGCTTCAACACCTCCCACCTCGGTCCGCAGATCACCGACGGTCTCACCCAGCAGTGGGGCGCGCACTGGAGCAAGGGCGGCGCCGCCCAGTACAGCACCGTCACGGGCGGCAAGGTCAAGCAGCTCGCCACCGGCTACACCAAGCACTGGAAGACGAGCCAGCTGTCCACGGTGAAGGTCAAGCTGGGCGCTTCCAGCCCCGACAAGCAGGGCTCGGTCACGGCCTGGGGCTACCTGCCCGGCAGCGGCAGCGCCTCCGCCATCAGCATCCCGCAGAACCTGCCCAGCACCCGGACGCTGTACCTGTCCGCCACGGGCGGTGTGAAGTGGGGTCTCGACGTCGAGCAGACCGGCGGGGTAGACCCGGAGGGCTGGCCGATCATCGAGGCGTCCTACACGCTCGGTGCCCCGCAGGCGTTCGCGGGGGGCAAGACGTACGAGAAGATCTTCAACGTGGGTGTCTTCGGTCCCCGGATCGGCGGCGACTACGGCATCCGCCGCGACGGCAACATCATCAACGGTTACCTGCCGATGTTCGCCGACGGCAAGAACCACGCCGGTGCTTCGCTCTACACCTCGGTGAAGTCGACCCTGTACCGCAACGGCACGAAGATCATCGAGAACGACGACGCGCTGGACGGCGGCGGCGAGTTCAAGGTCCCGTCCGCGGAGGCCACGTACAAGCTGACCACCTCCATCAAGCGGGACACGAAGGTCGCCGCGGCCTCCCCCCGCGTCGACACGAGCTGGACCTTCAAGTCCAAGAAGACCAGCTCCTCGGCCAAGCTCCCGGTCTCGACGGCCCGCTTCGGCGCGCCGCTCGACCTGTGGAGCCGTGCCAAGGCCGGCGAGACGGTCAAGATCCCGGTCACCGTCCAGGGCGCGGCCGCGGGCAGCAACCTCAAGTCGCTCGCGGTGTACGTGTCGTACGACTACGGCCAGACGTGGAAGAAGCTGACCGTCTCCGGCGGCAAGGTCACCGTCAAGAACCCGGCCGCGGGCAAGGGCATCTCGTTCCACGCCAAGATCGCCGACAAGAAGGGCAACAAGTCGACGGTCTCGATCTACAACGCCTACTACGGCAAGTGAGCCGGTCGTAGGGCAGCGGGTGAGCCGTGAGGTTCGCTGACCGCTGATTCGCGAGGCGGCCCGCCGGAGGATCTCCCTCCGGCGGGCCGTTCGTGTTTGTGTGGGTTCATGACCCTCCAGACCGTGGAGTACATCCGCTACCGGATTCCTGAAGCGCAGTCGGCTCAGTTCCTGGCCGCCTACACCAGGGCCGCGGCCCAGCTCTCGGCGGCCCCGCAGTGCGTCGACTACGAACTGGCGCGCTGCGAGGAGGACTTCGAGCACTATGTGCTCCGCATCACCTGGACGTCGACCGAGGACCACGTGGAGGGCTTCCGGAAGTCGGAGCTGTTCACCGACTTCCTCGCCGAGATCCGGCCCTACGCGGGCAGTATCGAGGAGATGCGCCACTACAAGCCCACCACCGTACGGGGCACGGGCGCGGCCGTACCGACGCTGTACACGTGGGCGGGCGGCGCCGAGGCGTTCTCCCGGCTCACCGGGATCTTCTGCGACAAGGTGCTGAAGGACGACCTTCTCGCGCCGGTGTTCGAGGGTCTGCCGCCCGAGCATGTCGCGCTCTGGTTCGCCGAGGTCTTCGGCGGTCCGCGCTCTTACTCGGAGACCCCGCGGCCCTGGGCACAGGGGGGCATGGGCCGCGGCATCACCGAACCGCAGCGCCGCCGCTCGGTCGGCCTGCTCCAGGACGCGGCGGACGGGGCCGGCCTGCCGGCCGACGCCGGGTTCCGCTCCGCGTTCGTCGCCTACGCGGAGTGGGGAACACGGCTCGCGATGTACTTCTCGGGCCCGGACGCGGTGCCCCCGGCCGAACAGCCGGTGCCGAGGTGGGGTTGGGGTGCGGCGCCGCCGTACCGGCCCTGAGCGGGCCGGTCAGGGCTGGGGCGTGGCCGACGAGCCCGCCCGGGTGGCGTCCGTGCCCCAGCTCGCCAGCAGGCGCAGGGCTTCGGCGGACGGTGAGCCCGGCTCCGCGTGGTAGGTGATCAGCGACTGATCGCCGTCGTCCGGCAGTCGGAACGTCTCGAAGGAGAGGGTGAGCGGGCCGACGAGGGGGTGGTGCAGCTGCTTCACCCCGTGGCTCTTCTCCTTCACGTCATAGGTGGCCCACAGCCGGCGGAACTCCTCGCTCTTCACCGACAGCTCGCCGACCAGGGCGGACAGACGCGGATCATCCGGATAACACCCGGCGTCCATGCGCAGGAAGGCGACCATGTCCGTCGCCTTCTGCTCCCACTCCACGTACAGCTCGCGGTACTCGGGCCTCAGGAACACCATGCGCGCCCAGTTCCGCTCGTGGGCGGGCAGTTCGGACCAGTCCCCGAAGACGGCCGCCGCCATCCGGTTCCACACCAGGATGTCCGAGCGCCGTCCCACGACGTACGCGGGAATGCCGTCCAGTGTGTCCAGCAGCTGCCGCAGCGCGCCCCGCACCTGCTGCGGCCGCGCCGACGGCTTCTTCTTGTGCGCCTTCGGCTTCGCCAGATGCACGAGGTGCGCGTGCTCGGCGTCGCTCAGCCGCAGGGCGCGCGCGATCGCGTCGAGCACCTCCGCCGACACGTTGCGCCCGTTGCCCTGTTCCAGCCGCGTGTAGTAGGCCACCGAGACGCCCGCCAGCTGCGCCAGCTCCTCGCGGCGCAGTCCGGGCACCCGGCGGTGCCGCCCGTAGTCGGGCAGCCCCACGTCCTCCGGCTTCAGCCGGGCGCGGCGGGTGCGCAGGAACTCGCTGAGCTCGGCTCGCCGGTCGAGGGTCCCTCCGGTGTCGCCTGCGGGCGCGAGGGCGGCCGGTACGGCTTCGGGCTTCTCGTCCATGCGTCAAGTATTCACGGTCGTATGTCTGCCAGCCTGACCCCGCCAGTGGTAGGACCGGCGGACGTACGCAGAGCCGTGATCTGGGCGGCGGCCGTCGGACGCGGCAGGCTGGAGTCCGCGCCCGGCCGGAAGGCAGGCCGGACGCGGAACGACTTGTGAGGAGAACCCGGCATGACCACCACTGTCGTCGCTTACGCCGCCCCGGCGGCCAAGGCCCCGCTGGAGCGCACCACGATCGAGCGCCGCGAGGTCGGTGAGTTCGACGTACTGATCGACATCAAGTTCGCCGGCATCTGCCACTCGGACATCCACCAGGCCCGCGAGGGCTGGGGTGAGGCGATCTTCCCGATGGTGCCCGGGCACGAGATAGCCGGCGTCGTCGCCGAGGTCGGATCCGGCGTGACCAAGTACCGGGTCGGCGACCGCGTGGGGGTCGGTTGCATGGTCGACTCCTGCCGCGAGTGCGAGAACTGCGAGGCCGGCCTCGAGCAGTACTGCCTCAAGGGCAACATCCAGACGTACAACGGCCTCGACAAGAACGGGGAGCCCACCTACGGCGGCTACTCGGAGAAGATCGTCGTCGACGAGAAGTTCGTCCTGCGGATCCCCGACGGGCTCGCGCTGGACGTGGCCGCGCCGCTGCTGTGCGCCGGCATCACCACGTACTCACCGCTGAAGCACTGGAACGCCGGGCCCGGGAAGAAGGTCGCCGTCCTCGGCTTCGGCGGCCTCGGTCACATGGGTGTGAAGATCGCCCACGCGCTGGGTGCCGAGGTGACCGTCCTGTCCCAGTCCCTGCGCAAGAAGGACGACGGGCTGCGGCTGGGCGCCGACCACTACCACGCGACCAGCGACCCGAAGACCTTCGAGGACCTGCGGGGCTCCTTCGACCTGATCCTGTCGACCGTGTCCGCCCCGCTGGACCTGAACGCGTTCCTGTCCCTGTTGAAGACGGACGGCGCCTTCGTGAACGTGGGCGCGCCCGAGGAGCCCGTCTCGCTCAACCTGTTCTCCGTGATCGCGGGCCGCAAGACCCTCGCGGGCTCCGGCATCGGCGGCATCCGCGAGACCCAGGAGATGCTGGACTTCTGCGCCGAGCACGGGCTGGGCTCGGAGATCGAGCTGATCAGCGCCTCGGAGGTCAACGACGCGTACGAGCGGGTGCTCTCGAGTGACGTGCGGTACCGGTTCGTGATCGACACGGCAACGATCTGACGTTTACTCCCGGCGCCGTGGCGAGGCGGGGCGCCGGGGCACGGGCGCAGGCGCAGGCGCAGGCGCACAGACGTAGGGGCGGGCGCGGGGCGCGCGCATCGGACGCCCGCCCCGTGAAGGGCCGCCCCCGTGAAGGGCCGTCACCGCCCCGTCGGCGGTCAGCGGCGGCGGAGGTCCGCCACCCTGGCGCGTTCCGCACCGGGGTGCTGCTCGCCGAGGACCGTGGCCGTGCGGAGTTGCGGACCGCCGCCCGGGACCTGGCTGCGGCGCGGGCCGGGGAGGGGTACGTCCCGGCGCCGCTGGGGCGCCGGGACGGGATCACCTCCGGCGTTTCCCGAGGTGCCGGCGATCGCGATCTGGACGCCCTGGTCCGCGAGGGCCTGGAGCTCGGTGGCGGCGCGGTCGTCGTGGCCGGGCGGCTCGTCGGTCACCAGCCGGGTGATCACGTCGGTCGGCACGGTCTGGAACATCGTGTCCGTACCGAGCTTGGTGTGATCGGCGAGGACGACGACCTCCGCGGCCGCCTGGACCAGCGCGCGGTCGACGGACGCCGACAGCATGTTGGACGTCGACAGCCCCCGCTCGGCGGTCAGGCCGCTGCCGGAGAGGAAGGCCCGCGAGACGCGCAGGCCCTGGAGGGACTGCTCGGCCCCCGAGCCGACGAGGGCGTAGTTGGAACCGCGCAGGGTGCCGCCGGTCATCACGACCTCCACACGGTTGGCGTGGGCCAGCGCCTGGGCCACCAGCAGGGAGTTGGTGACGACGGTCAGCCCGGGAACCCGTGCGAGCCGGCGCGCCAGCTCCTGCGTGGTGGTTCCCGCCCCGACCACGATGGCCTCGCCCTCCTGGACGAAACCCGCGGCGAGATCGGCGATGGCCGTCTTCTCGGCGGTCGCGAGATGTGACTTCTGCGGAAAGCCGGACTCCCGCGTGAACCCGCCCGGCAATACCGCACCGCCGTGCCGGCGGTCGAGGAGTCCTTCTGCCTCCAGTGCGCGCACGTCCCGCCGTACGGTCACTTCGGAGGTCTGGACGACGCGGGCGAGCTCACGGAGCGACACGGCCCCGTTCGCTCGCACCATTTCGAGGATCAATTGGCGACGTTCTGCAGCGAACACGAAACTGACAGTAACGCGGGCGACCGTCTGCTTTCAGCAGTTTGCGCCGAATAACAGAAGTTGTTCGCACAACAGCACGTGAAGTGGTATACGGACCCACCCCTACCGCACCCGCCGCACGCATGACCGACAACTCCCCGTGACCGGCGGGGAGTTGGTGTCGTGGACTCAGATCTCGCCGCTCGACTTGCGGGTGTGCAGCTGCCGGGCGACCTCGGCGATCGAGCCCGACAGGGAGGGGTACACGGTGAAGGCGTTCGCGATCTGTTCGACGGTCAGGTTGTTGTCGACCGCGATCGAGATGGGGTGGATCAGCTCGGAGGCACGCGGCGCGACGACGACGCCACCGACGACGATGCCGGTCCCGGGCCGACAGAAGATCTTCACGAAGCCGTCCCGGATGCCCTGCATCTTGGCGCGCGGGTTGCGCAGCAGCGGCAGCTTCACACCCCGGGCGTCGATGAGGCCGGCGTCCACGTCGGCCTGCGTGTAGCCGACGGTGGCGATCTCGGGGTCGGTGAAGACGTTGGACGAGACGGTCTTCAGGTTCAGCGGGGCGACCGCGTCGCCGAGGAAGTGGTACATCGCGATACGGCCCTGCATCGCGGCCACGGACGCGAGGGCGAACACACCGGTCACGTCACCGGCGGCGTACACACCGGGGGCGGTGGTCCGGGAGACCTTGTCGGTCCAGATGTGGCCCGACTCGCGCAGCTTCACGCCCGCCCCCTCGAGGCCCATGCCCTCGGAGTTCGGGATGGCGCCCACGGCCATCAGACAGTGCGTACCGCCGATGACACGCCCGTCGGCGAGCGTGACCTCGACCCGGTCGCCCACCCGCTTGGCGGACTGGGCCCGGGAGCGGCCCATGACGTTCATGCCGCGCCGCCGGAAGACGTCCTCCAGCACGGCCGCCGCGTCCGGGTCCTCACCCGGCAGCACGCGGTCCCGGCTGGACACGAGGGTGACGCGGGACCCGAGCGCCTGGTAGGCCCCGGCGAACTCGGCACCGGTGACACCGGACCCGACGACGATGAGCTCCTGCGGCAGCTCGTCGAGGTCGTACACCTGGGTCCAGTTGAGGATGCGCTCCCCGTCGGGCTGGGCGTCCGGCAGCTCACGCGGGTGCCCGCCGGTGGCGATGAGCACGGCATCGGCGACGAGCGTCTCCTCGCTCCCGTCCGCGGCCCGCACCACGACCTTCCGCGACCCGTCGAGGGCCTGCTGCCCGTCGAGCCGCCCGCGCCCGCGCATGACCCGCGCGCCGGCACGCGTCACGGACGCCGTGATGTCGTGCGACTGGGCGAGCGCGAGCCGCTTCACACGCCGGTTGACCTTGCCGAGGTCGACACCGACGACGCGCGCGGGGGTGTCGATGTAGGGGGTGTCGTCGGCGACGATGATCCCCAGCTCCTCGTACGAGGAGTCGAAGGTGGTCATCACCTCGGCGGTGGCGATCAGGGTCTTCGACGGCACGCAGTCGGTGAGCACCGACGCCCCGCCCAGACCGTCGCAGTCGACGACGGTCACCTCCGCACCGAGCTGGGCGGCCACCAGGGCCGCCTCGTATCCGCCGGGTCCGCCACCTATGATCACGATCCGAGTCACATACCCCATTGTCCCGCACGCGCTCCGCCGGGTCTGCCGCGGGGGCGGGGAGAGCCCGCTGTGACAGGAGGGACGCGGGGCGTTGCTGCCGTACCCTCGTCGCATGTCGCTCTACGCCGCGTACGCCGGCAATCTCGACGCGCGGCTGATGACCCGCCGCGCCCCCCACTCGCCGCTGCGCGCCACCGGCTGGCTGAACGGGTGGCGGCTGACCTTCGGCGGCGAGCACATGGGCTGGGAGGGCGCCCTCGTGACGATCGTCGAGGACCCGGACTCGCAGGTCTTCGTCGCGCTGTACGACATCGCCCCCATGGACGAGACGTCCATGGACCGCTGGGAGGGCGTGGGCCTCGACATATACCGCCGCATGCGCGTCCGCGTGCACACCCTGGAGGGTGAGGAGCCGGCCTGGACGTACGTCCTCAACGGCTACGAGGGCGGCCTGCCGTCGGCCCGCTACCTCGGCGAGATCGCCGACGCCGCGGAGTCGGCCGGGGCGCCGCACGACTATGTGATGGAGCTGCGCAAGAGGCCCTGCTAGGTCTCCACGCCTGGGCCGGGGCCTGACGGGTCCGCGTCCGGACCTGGGGCGGGGCGCCCGTTCGGACAAACGAACGCCCGACCGCCCCCGCCCCTCCCCTCGCGGCACGTACTCACCGGAAACAACAAGACCGGGAAACGACACGACAACGATCGCCAACCCGTTACCCCACTCATCTACGCGCGTAGGCCAGGACCGGTTACTCTCATGCGCGTGAACGCATCTCTTCTTCCGGACGACATCCAGGGCGACCCGTACGCGGCCGCCGACGCCGCCGCCGCGCGCCTGCGTGAGCTCACAGGCGCCGAGACCCACGACGTCGCACTCGTGATGGGCTCCGGCTGGGCCCCGGCCGTGGAGGCGCTCGGCGCCCCCGAGACCGAGTTCCAGGTCACCGACCTGCCCGGATTCCCGCCCCCGGCGGTCGCGGGCCACGGCGGCAAGGTCCGCTCGTACCGCGTCGGTGACAAGCGCGCGCTCGTCTTCCTGGGCCGTACCCACTACTACGAGGGCCACGGCGTCTCCGCCGTCGTGCACGGCATCCGTACCGCCGTGGCAGCGGGCAGCAAGACCGTCGTCCTGACCAACGGCTGCGGCGGCCTGCGCGAGAGCATGCGCCCCGGCCAGCCGGTCCTGATCAGCGACCACATCAACCTCACGGCGACCTCCCCGATCATCGGCGCCAACTTCGTCGACCTCACCGACCTGTACTCGCCCCGTCTCCGGACCCTCTGCAAGGAGATCGACCCCACCCTCGAGGAGGGCGTCTACGCGCAGTTCACCGGCCCGCACTACGAGACTCCGGCCGAGATCCGCATGGCCCGCGTCATCGGCGCGGACCTCGTCGGCATGTCGACGGTCCTGGAAGCGATCGCCGCACGTGAGGCCGGAGCCGAGGTCCTGGGGATCTCCCTGGTCACCAACCTCGCCGCGGGGATGACGGGCGAGCCCCTGAACCACGAGGAGGTGCTCCAGGCCGGCCGTGACTCGGCCGCGCACATGGGAGCGCTGCTGACCCGGGTGCTGTCCCGTCTGTAGGGTCCGGCGGTTGGGAGGGTTACCGGGGGCGCGCCCCCGGTACGGCCCCTGAGGCTGTGCCCCAGGCCCAGGCCCCCTCCGGCGGTCTCGTCTGCCGGCTTCTGTTCGGTGGTCGGCCGCGGGTTCGTCGTGGCTTGTCGCGCCCACGCGGCGGAGCCGCATAGCCAAGACAGCCCCGCCCCCCTGGAAAGCCCGGGCCGCCCGCGCCCGGCACCACAGGCGCACCGTCACCACGACCGCCCGCCACCACGGCGCACCGCGACCGCAGCTCGTCGTCACCGCGACGCTCGCGGCAGACGCGTACGCGCGGGAGGGTATGGGCC